>CAZCTJ010000086.1:0-1519 GCA_964501675.1 uncultured Candidatus Saccharibacteria bacterium | reverse complement strand
GCAAATACTGGGGCGCGGTGAGCAAGACCAATCATTCCGTCCTGCGCTACCGCGATCCGGTCTATCGGGACATCCGGGAGCTCGCCATGTCCTTTTTCAACGAATATTTCTTGGAGGACGGCCGGAAGACCCTGCGGGGACATTCCACGCCGTTCGATCTCCGGCGCTACGGCGACGGTTGGCTCACGACCGAGGAGGACATGGCCTTCATGGAAAAGGATCTGGACCGCTCGCCGCATTTCCGGCTCATCTCGAACGCGACCGTCCGGACCCTGCGCCCGGCCGACCCGCTGGAGATAAAGGCGACCGATCTCGAAGAGTGGCGGCCCCGGAAAAGGCGAGCCGGATGAGCCTCCGAATCACTTTCCCGTACGCCGCGTATTCCATGGGATGGCTCGGATATTCAAAAAACCGTATCGGGTGAAGCTGGACCGGGAAAAGAACGAGGAGCAGGAATTCGGACCGGGCAAGCCGGGCATGCTGGTGTGCCGCGTTTGCGGGGCGGTATATCACCGGAAAGCGTGGCGGCACGGCTTGGGCTCCTTCGGCTTGAAGAGCAAGGCCAGGGCACCCAAGACCGATACGCCCGTGAGTCACAAGATCTGCCCTGCCTGCGAAATGATCCGGCACAAGCAGTTCGAGGGGGAAATAGTGATCGAGAACGTCCCCCGCAAGGATGCGCCGGACATATTGAACCTCATCGACTCCTTCGGAAGATCCGCCTATAGCCGGGATTGTCAGGACCGGGTCATCTCCGTGGAGAGCAGTGGAGACCGCATCCGGGCGACGACCACCGAAAACCAGCTGGCCAAAAAGATACAGGCCTCGCATAAAAAAGCGAAACTTGAGATCGGCCACGCAAGCGCTCCGAGCGACGTGGCCCGCGCGAGGATAATATTTCCCGTTCAAACGAATTGAGGGAGCCTCGACGGCTCCCTCTTCTTGCCTTCGCGCGCGCCCTTTCCGTTTCCGCGCGCCGCGCTTCTTGCCGTTCGCCCTGGGCATCCGCTCCGGTCTCCGTTTCCGGATGTAGCGGTGATGCCAGCAGGGCCGGAACCCGATCATGAATGGCATGATCGCCTCCTTGCGTTGCAGCTACCCGGGTCTGCGGGCAGCCGCGCGTACGAAGTTGCCTGCGGAGATCCAGTCGCGGTGGTAGCCGCGCACCGGTTCGCCCGCCGCGTCTTCCAGCCGCAACAGCTGGAAATGGATGCCCTCCAGCCGGAACCGTCTGCCCGGGCACGTCGGGGCATGTTTGCTTTTCCGGTGCTCGAACTGGCTGGCCCGGCAATTGCACCGGCGATAGCCGTGGACCTGCCGGACCCGAAAGGGTCCGCGGCCGATCTGCTTGAGCTTCTCGGGTTTGGCCTCCCGCACGTCGGCCGTCCAGGCGACCCAATCGCCTTTCCGAAATTCGGGATGCGGAAGGTAATCCGCCGGGCCGAATCTGGACCACACCATGCGCCCCCCTTTCATTCCGAGCGACTGCCTTTTTTATAGCACCAAACGTAATGGACGG
>CAZCTJ010000085.1:0-1533 GCA_964501675.1 uncultured Candidatus Saccharibacteria bacterium | reverse complement strand
AAAACAGCGCCCCGGGAGAGAGATCTCCCGGGGTTTAATGACTTGGCGGCCGGCTAGGTCAGCACATCCTTCTTGAACTCCGCGCCGAACGCGCCGACGATCTCGCTCGGGATCCGGATCACGGCATGACGCAGGATGCCGACCGGCGTGGTCGTTACGTGCGTATCCGTGGGGTTCCAGGCGACGAAGCCGAAGCGGCGCAAGTGGGCCAGGACGCGGCGGACCTCCGGCACGGTCGTGGGCAGCATATGTTTGCCCGAAGGCAGGCTGGCCGCGGCCCTTTCGAACTCCTTGGCCAGGCCTTCGATGTTTAGCCAGTCGAGGCCCGTTTCGGCCAATGCGGCGATGATGAGGCGGGAGACCAGTTCCGGGTCAGGGTAGGTTGCAGTGGCCACGAACACCTCCAAAGATAGGATAACTGTGGATATCAAAGCACTGCGGCAGTCTATTGTAAATAGAATATAGAATTTAGTAGAAGACCATGAAAGGGCGAACTGTTATCAATAGAATATTGCTCTTGAGTTATACTTTAAGGATGGATACGTCAGAAGAGGGAAGCATGGCCGCACCGCCTGTGGAAAAGCTGCCGGAGGGCGTGGTCATCCAGGCTGTTACTCCGGAATTCCGGGCCCTTATTCCAAAGAGGGAAAAAGCGCCGCCTACGCGTATCGAGGTGCGGAGCGCCCCCGCGGTACCCGCGGAGCAGGTTCAGATAATAGACATGACAACCCCCGAGTTCCAGGCGGGATTGAAGAAGGCCAAGGCCGAGCTCGCGGCGAAGGACCTGATCTCCTCCGCCAAGGATTTTGATGAGCTTTACGCGAACACGGTCAGGTTGGGAAGAATGGTCGGGACCATAAAGAGCTCGTTAGGGGATTTCCAGGCTTCCGATCTGGTTTTGCTAATGATGAAGGTTCGCGCGGGAGAGGCGCGCCTGGATATCTTAACCGATACTTACGGCATCCGGACCAAGGTGCGGGAGCTTATGGCCGCAGAGGCGCTTTCCCGGGCGAAGGCGGGCCGATCCTGAGTAATTACCTCTCGCGCCTTACTGATCTTAGGCGTATTTGACGTCTGGATAGGCGCGGTATATCACTACAGGTAGTTCAAGGGAGGAGCGGAATGGAATACAGAGAACTGACCGAGGTCGCGGTTCTTGGCTCTGCCTCGGTGCTGGACGATCTGGAGATGCTCATCTTCCAGGCGGCAACGAAGAGCTCGATCTTCGGCTTTCGACATTTCTCGCCGGGGGATGGAACCCCTAACTCCATCCGGGTCCTTTCGTCATCGCCGTTCCAGGGTTCTGCGCCCTTCCCGCAAACGCTCACGAGCTGGGATGTGGCCAGGGACCTCATGAGTATCAGTGCCAGCGGCGAGGCGCGCTACGGAGCTAGGCCCATGACCTTCATGCAAAAGGGCTGGGTCGTGCTGAACTGCGTTCTAGAAGGGCAAGCGGTGATCGTGGCGGCAGCTGTCTGGGTCTGACCGTTGGGACAAAAGAAAAGACGGCACCCCAGGGTGCCGTCTTCCATA
>CAZCTJ010000084.1:0-1557 GCA_964501675.1 uncultured Candidatus Saccharibacteria bacterium | reverse complement strand
GCCTCCGCGAGAGCGCGAAACCCAAGCGAAAATGAACGACGACCGCTATCGGATATTTACCGTAGGCAGCGCCAAGGACGAGAAATTCCTGCGCAAACCGGTGCCGGAGATGGATTTCGGTTCCGGAACGAAGGGAACGCTCGGACGGAAAGAGATGGCCGAACTCCTGCGCAAAATGCGCAAAACGATGAAAGCCGCCCGCGGCGTGGGCCTGTCCGCGAACCAGATCGGCCTTCCCTACCGCTTGTTCGTCGCGGAAGTGCCGAACGCGCAGGGCGAGCCGAAATTCTACGCGGTCGCGAACCCCGTCCTGGATAAGATGTCCGGGCGCAAGCTGCTCGAAGAGGGCTGTTTGAGCGTTCCGGGCGTGTACGGCAACGTGGAACGGGCCACAGAAGTGTCCCTGCGCGGTCTGGACCGCAACGGCCGCCCCTTGAAGATCAAGGCCTGGGGCCTGTTGGCGCACGTCTTCCAGCACGAAGTGGATCATCTGAACGGAAAGCTTTTCATCGACAGGGCCAAGAACCTACGCAAAGTTCCGGAATCCGAACGCCTCTCGGAGCGCGAACAAGCGGGATTATGAAATACGCATTCTTCGGTTCACCGGAATTCGCGGCGGTCGTTCTCGAACGGCTGCTCGCGGCCGGGATGGTCCCCTCGGCGGCGGTATGCAATCCCGATCGTCCCGTCGGGCGCAAGAAGATCCTCGCTCCCCCGCCGGTGAAGGTCCTCGCGGAAGCGCAGGGTATTCCCGTGTTCCAGCCGGAGGAACTTTCCGAGCTCACCCTGCCGCCGGATCTGGATGTGATGGTGGTCGCCGCCTACGCCAAAATAATCCCGGCCGCGATACTTGAAATGCCCCGTCTGGGAGCGATCGGGGTCCATCCTTCCCTTCTGCCCCGCCACCGGGGCGCCTCCCCCATCCAAAGCGCGATGCTCGCGGGCGACGCGGAAACCGGGGTCACTTTGTACCTTCTGGACGAGAAAATGGACAATGGTCCGGTGCTCGCGAACCGAAGGACGGATATCGACCTCAAGACCTTCCCGGAACTGCGCGAGGAACTGGCCTCGCTGGGAGGCGAACTGCTAGCGGAGACCCTGCCCGCCTATCTGGAGAACCGCCTGAAACCGGAGCCCCAAGATCAAACGCTCGCCACTTTCACCAAGAAATTCACGACCCAGAGCGGATTCGTGTCTCCGGAAGAACTGGACCGGGCCCTCACGGGAAACTCTTCGGAACTTGCCGCCGCGATCGAGCGCAAGATTCGTGCCTTGAACCCCGAACCGGGCGTCTGGACCTCGGGCTGGAGCGCTCCCGAACTCGGCGTCGCACCGGATAAACGGATCAAGCTTCTGAGCGCGAAGATCAAGGACGGCTCGCTGGTCCTGACCCGCATCCAGGCGGAGGGCAAGCTGCCCCGTTCGGTCTAGCGCAGTTCCAGGACTATCTTTTGCTTGTCCTTCAAGACCAGCTCCCCGTATTCGGAGTTCGGTTCTCCGTCCACGGTCATCCGCACCTCCCCCTGCCGGTCGAGCAGACGATCGGGACCGAACGGT
>CAZCTJ010000083.1:0-1790 GCA_964501675.1 uncultured Candidatus Saccharibacteria bacterium | reverse complement strand
CTCCGCTTATCGCGGCATTCTCGGTGAAGGTCCGGTCATCGGGCGTCCGGCAGCGCCGCGGATAGGATTCCATGACCGGATAGCCCGCCGCCGCGCATTCCTCGAAACTGTTCACCGCCCGGGCCGGCTCCGACGAAGGCGGATAAAGCCAGATCGCCGCGATCACGATTGCGGCGAGCGCTGCCCCGGAAAGGATGAGCGTTTTGCGGTCCATTGATGAATATTACGTCCCGCGCCCGCCGTTCCGACCTATTCTACCACCCGGATGCTGACATCGAAATCGCCGTTCCTGATCCGCGCCAGGCCGGGTTGGACGGTCTCGAAACGGGCTCCGTATTCTCCGGGGGCCACGTCTTGAGGCCCCGCGATCCGCCCCAACATGCCGGCGGGAGCGATATCCAGGTCCGCCTCCGGGTGTTCGTCCCGGGGCAGGACCAAGGTGAAGCGGGTAGCGGGCCGGTAAACGAAAATTTCCCCGTCATCCTCTTCGGTCAGCCGGTAGCGGGTGGAGAGGTCCGCACCCTCGTCTCCAAAGACGCCGTCCTCCGGTCCCGCGCTCCGTCCCGGGTTCAGATTGAAAAGCAGGCCGGCGATCGCGAGGATCGCGAAAACCAGGATCAGGGAACCCAGGGTCTTTCCGTTCATTGTGTTATTAATACCTACGCCGGGGGAGAGGAGTTTCTGCGGGTGATGCGGCGGAACCAGTCGTTCCCCAGGCCGAGCTTCTGTTTCAGTACGGCGCGATAAATGTCGTCCCTGCTCGCGATACCGATCAGCTTGCCGTTCTCGAGGACCGGCAGGCGGTGGATGTGCCGGGCGAGCATCAGGCCTTCTGCCGCGAGGACCGGCGTGTCCGGCCCGACGGTGATGACCTTTTTAGTCATGAAATCCGAGACCGGCCGTTTGCGCACCTCCCGGATGCGGTCTTCGTCCGTTTCGCTGTCGTGATAAGCGTCGGAACCGGACATAAATTCGCCGTAATCCGGGTAGATGGCCCGGAACAGGTCCTTTTCCGAAATGATGCCTGCAAGCTTTCCTTCCGGGTCCACCACGGGCAGGCCGCTGAACTTGTGCCTGTACATCAACCGAGCGGCCTCCTCATAGGGCGTATCCGGGGATACCGCGACCACCTTTGTCCGCATGACTTGGCGTATTTTCATTTTGGCGGTTTTTAAAGAAGCGGCCTTTCTCCTTATTATACGTCCGGAAGCCGGCCGTTCCCAATCCCGTTCGCTTGATTGGGCGGGTGAGACCGGATAAGATTAGACCGATGCTCACAGGTTTCCGCTACGGCATTTTCATACTGCTTTTCGCCTCGATCGCGGGCGCTTTCGTATTCGGAGCCTATTTTATGCACCACGATCCCGGACACGGCGTGGGTTGTTTCGCCGCCGCCATGACCGACACTTTCTGTCCGGAGGCCGCCCGGATGGTTCAGCATCTTCTCCGGCATATCGAAACCTTGCGGAACCTTTCCCTGGGTCTCGTGAAATACGCCGCGCAGGCCTTGTTCCTCGCCTTCGCCGCCCTCGCGCTTTTCTCGCGCAGGACGCTTCAGCCGTCGCGGGAAGAGCTTCGCGCTTATTCTTCGTCCGCGCCGGACGCCGCCATTGTCCTCCCGGGCTTTCTTCATTGGCTTGCCTTGCATGAGAAACGGGACCCCGCCCTGCCCGCTTGAGCCGGAGCGCTCCGCGGCGCGCCGGCCGGCTTCGACAGGCGGTTTTTAGTTCCAAAAGAAAAAATGAAAAACATCTCGATCACCATAGGCATCATAGCTGTGTTTTTGGGAG
>CAZCTJ010000082.1:0-1808 GCA_964501675.1 uncultured Candidatus Saccharibacteria bacterium | reverse complement strand
GCTTGCCTTCCCGGAACAGGCGCGCCGCATCCGAACCGTGGCCGCTCTTGCCCTCTCCCAGATTCGCCTCCGCCAGCCGTCCCAGGCTCACCCGCCGGCCGGTCACAAGCTCGATCTCGTCCAAAAGATCCAGTCTTTCCTTATGGAAGAGATTCAGGGGCGGATCCAGTTTTTGAAAATAGCGGTTCAAAACGGGTACGTCGTAGCGGTTGCTTGAAAATCCGACCAGGAGCCGGCTCGCGCGGAAAAGGTCCGCGGCCTCGGGAAGTTCCGACTCCTCGAAGCAAAAATATTCGCCGCGGGCGTAAGAATAAACGCCCAAGGCGGAGATGCGCAGGGCTTCGTAATTGAACCAGCCGACCTCGGGGTCGCTGAAGAAATTTTGGGTCTCCAGATCGAAGACAACAGTGTCAGGTATCATGTGTCAGGTATCAAGTTTAAGATGCTTGATCAAACCGCCCAGCAGAGAGCCCGTGGTCCGGCGTTGCATTTCCAGATGGCCGTATTCGGCCGCAGAAATATACCCTAAATCCCGTGCCAACTCAAAGTAATACTCCAGCTCCACCAAGGATCCGTTGGCTACGAAAAGGAACTGCTTGAATTCCTTTTTGCCGGAACGCGCCTGTCCTTCCAAAATGTTGGCCACAACCGAAACGGCGGCCCGACGCATTTGGGAAGTCAAGCCGAAGACTTCAGACTTTGGAAAGTTTTCTGTGATCTGGTAAACGGCAATAGTGAGTTTGTGAGCTTCCGCGTAAACTCGTAGTTTCTTGTACCCTTTTTCCATGACACCTGACACTTGATACCTGATACCTGACACCTGACACTTCACACGTGCCGGTCGGCGACGTTCGTGGCGGCGTAGCTGCCCGGCTTCACGATCGCTTCGAAATTGTGCGCGCGGATCATGCCCACCCCTTCCTGGATGACCGCGCGGGTCTCTCCCCGCTCGCCCACGTCCGCATGTATCTCGAAATCCCACTGCGGCGCGAGCGCGGCGCCCGGTCCTTCCGCGATGGAGGACATTTTTTTGAGGGACAGGAGGGTGATCTTCGCGAGATCCAGCGAAATGAGAACTTCCCGGATTATGCGGTCCCGAAGCGTGTGAAACTTGGCGAGCTCCTGCCTGCGCCAGAAATAACGGCCGCCGTGCCCCACCCGGTGCACCACGATCGCCGAAACGAAATCCGCCCGCCCGCCGGACAGAAGCTCGGAATCCGTGCCGATGGTGACCTTGTACCGCCGCATGGGTTCGGCCTGCATGAAACGCACTATCTCATCCACCACCTGGGGCAGGTCGAAGCGCGGCCCGTAAGAACTTATAAATGTAAGATTTTCCTCCATCCTCGCTACTCTAACCCCTGCGCTCGGCGGGTGTCAATCAAATGCAAAGTGCCCGCAGAATCGTTTTCCGCGGGCACTCACTCGCGCCGCTCTCATGGTCCGCCTCCGCTCTACAGCCTTTCATCGTTCAGTTCGACGAACCTCTCTTTTCTTTCTTGCATCACCTCCAGGTCGAGCTGAAGCTCCCGGAACAGTTCCCCGAACTCCCCGGGGAGTCCGGCGGACTGATCCAGGATCATCTGGGCGAGTTCGCCGAAGAGCTCCGCCTGTTTCAGGCGCTCGGGAGGAGGCATCGGCCGGACAGCGCCGAAGACCTTCCTCAGGTTCGTTCGCAACGAACCGATCGCCTGTTCCAGTTCCTGGATGTCCTTGTTCTTGGGCTGCCGGCGCAGACGGCCCAACAGGTCCTTCAGGTCCTGAACGCTGCTCATGGTCCACCTCCTTTCTCCGGCGCAGCAGCCGGT
>CAZCTJ010000081.1:0-1834 GCA_964501675.1 uncultured Candidatus Saccharibacteria bacterium | reverse complement strand
GGCGAGGAAACTGGTCATTCTCGGCATTTTCATCTTCTTCGGGTTCTTCAGCGGCATCGTGCTCTGGGACAAATTGAGCGCGGGCTGGTGAGCCGGCAACAATCGCCGGCCCCGTCCCGTAGTAAGGAACATCATGCACAAGATAACGCCCCATTTGTGGTTCGACAAAGAGGCCAAAGAGGCGGCCGAATTCTACGTCTCGCTCTTCCCCGGCTCGAAGATCACGGACCTGACCACGCTTCGCGACACGCCTTCCGGCGACACCGAGGTCGTTTCTTTTGAGCTTGCCGGAGAGCCGTTCATGGCGATAAGCGCCGGTCCCCACTTTAAATTCAATCCGTCCATCTCGTTTTTCGTGAACTTCGATCCCCTGCGGTTCGGCGATGCGTCGAAAAAGGAGGAGGCCCGAAAAGCGCTGGACGCGGCCTGGGCGGGACTCGCCGAAGGCGGCCGGGTCTTGATGCCGCTCGACAAGTATCCGTGGAGCGAGCGCTACGGTTGGATACAGGATAAATACGGCCTTTCCTGGCAGTTGATCCTCACGAACCCCGAAGGCGAGGAAAGACCGGCGATCCTGCCCGCTCTGCTTTTCGTCCGCGAGAAATGCGGAAGGGCGGCGGAGGCGATCGATTTCTATCTTTCGGTGTTCGAAAACTCGAAGCTCGGCTCTCTCGTGAAATACCCGGAAACAACGGAGCGCGGCCAGAAGGATACGGTGATGTTCGCCGACTTCAAGCTCCGGAACACGTGGTTCGCGGCGATGGACGGCGCGGGAGAACATGATTTCGACTTCAACGAAGCGGTCTCGTTCGTCGTGAAGTGCGAGAACCAGGAGGAGATAGATCATTATTGGAGTAAATTATCGGCGGTTCCCGAGGCCGAGCAGTGCGGCTGGCTCAAGGACAAGTACGGCGTCTCCTGGCAGATCGCGCCCGCGGCCATGGACGAGATATTCAAAGACAAGGACGAAAGAAAACTGGCGCGGGTGACCCAGGCGTTCCTCAAGATGAAAAAATTCGACCTCGCCAAGCTGAAGGCCGCAGCCGAGGGCTAAAGAAACCACATCGACCATGCCAAAATACGTGGACGGATTCGTGTTCGTAGTCCCCAGGAAAAAGGTGGTGGAGTATAAAAAGATGGCCAGGATAGGCGCGCGGGTATGGAAAAAACACGGGGCGTTGGATTATAAGGAATGCATCGGGGAGGATCTCGCGCCCGAGATGCCGGAAGGCATGAAGCATCTGCCGTTCCCCAAGCTGACCGGAGCGAAAAAGGACGAAACGGTTTGGTTCTCGTACATAGTTTACCGATCAAGGAAGCATCGGGATGAGGTCAACGCCAAAGTGATGAAGGAAATGGACAAAGCGATGGAAAGATACAAGGACAAACCGATGCCGTTCGACATGCAACGCTTCGCGGCGGGCGGCTTCGAGGTGGCGGTGGAAGCCTGATGTCACCGTTTTCTCCGCATCTCTTCAATTACGCCGCGCAGGTACTCGGCCTGATCCGCAAGCCCCGGCACGAAACCAGCCAGGTTCAAAAGCCAGCCGATCAGGATCAAAACCGCCGCTACGCCCACTATGGAGCCGGCGCCGCGCAAAACCCCGGTCCAAAAAGCCCGCCGACCGCCGAGCTTATTCCCGATCTCCCGCAGGGTCTCGTGGATCTCATCCAGTTTCCGGTCCGGGTCGGGATCGGGCATGTTTCTTAATACTCTCGCAGGCGACTCCAGATATACTCCGCATCGAGCCAAAAGCCCCCGCGGACGGGGGCTTTTGGCTTTCCAACACCGAGCGCTCGCACTTATTGCGCAGGCGTTTCGGGGCTAGAAACA
>CAZCTJ010000080.1:0-1860 GCA_964501675.1 uncultured Candidatus Saccharibacteria bacterium | reverse complement strand
ACGATCCGGCGCAAGGTCATTCCCTGGAGCAGGGGATAACGTCGGTGGTCGGAGGACAGGACGGGATATCGCTCGCCCCGCTCGCGCCGCATGTTCCCGATCTGTGGCTGCCGTGGAGCGGCAGGCACCGGAACGCGTCTTGGACCCGCATGCGGGGGTTCCTGGAGCATCTCCGAAGGCGCAAGCTGGGGCCGAATTTCCTGACCCTGGTCGGATATTCGAATCTGCGTCCGTTCGGAAAACGCGCTTCGCTCAAGGAGACGCTCTTCGCCGCGGAACGCGCTCTCTCGGAAGGAGCTTTCGGGATATCCATCGATCTGGAACGGGAGAAGATATCCGCGAAGGAGCTTTCCGCGGTTCTCCACCTCCTCCAAAACGGCGGGTTTCTCGCGCTCGACATGCCTCGCGGCCGGGAACTGCCGCCTGACGACCTCCTCAAGGCCATCGGGCGCTCGCGGACCAAGGTGGTACTGTCCGATCCGTCCGCGGCTTCGGATCTTTCCGAACTGGTTTCCTTCGTGGAAGGGACGGACAACGTCTATCTGGAGGTCGCGTACACCCCTTTCGAAGTGAAGCCCTTGCGGGAGATGCTCCCGGAACGGCTGCGTCAGGCGCCGGAGCCGGAGCTTGCGGTGGTCTTGAACGATGGCTGGCACGTTTCCCGGCTGAAGAAAGAAATGGCCGCGGCCGACCCCGGCCGCCTCTACGTGGTCCAAGCGCCCGGACATGATGCTCTGGTCGGACGCTCGCTTGCCGAACTGATGCCCGATTTCGGATGGCAGGAGCCCCAAACGGCCCTGCTCGCGCTCTTGAGACTTACGGGCGCAAAGGGACTCGTGGCGGACAGATCCGCGGACCTCAAGGAGCTTGAGCGCGCCCTCTCTTCGCCCAAGACCCTGCTCGGATCGGGCGGCGCGTCCCTGCTTCCGGAGCGCAAGCCGGCTGTGGCGCACCTGGACCGGAATTACGCTTCTTTCGTCAATTTCATCTCCGCCGCCCTAGCGAACGGAGCGGATCCGGCCGGGATCGCGAGAAAGTTGTGCACGCTGCCGGCGGACATTCTGGGCATCCGGGACCGGGGAGCGATCCTGGAGGGCCGGCATGCGGACCTCGCCTGCTTCAAGACGGACGGGATCCAATTCACGATCGTGAACGGCCGGGTGGTTTTCCGGGCGGGGGAGCGGGAACCCGTTTTCCCGGGCCGGGTCCTCGCGGCGAATTCGAAAGAAACATGAAGTTCTCCAAATCCGGACACCATCCTGATTTTTTCCTGCTGGCGCTCGCGCTCCTGCTTCTGGTCTTCGGGCTGGTCATCCTCGCCAGCGCGTCCTCCGATCTCGGCCAAATAGACAGGGGCGACGCCTATTATTACCTCAAACACCAGCTAATCTTCGGAGTTTCGGCGGGGCTCCTCGGATTTTTCGTGGGAGCGAAAGTCCATTATCAGTTTTGGAAAAAATTGGCCTGGGCGTTCCTGCTCATCAACCTGGGCCTGCTCGCCATGGTGTTCACGCCGCTCGGCCATTCCGCGGGAGGCGCAAGCCGCTGGCTGGACCTCGGTCCGGTGACCTTCCAGCCGTCCGAGCTTTTGAAGCTCACCTTCGTCATTTATCTGGCCGCTTGGTTCGCTAATCCCAAAATGAACCGGTCCCAGCATTTTTGGGAGGGCATGGTGCCGTTCTTCACCATCTGCGGGATCATCGGCGGGCTTTTGATCCTGCAGCCCGCCACGAGCACGGTGATCATCCTGCTCGCCTCCGGCCTCACCATGTATTTCCTGGGCGGCGCGCCTTGGCGGCACATACTTCTGGGCGGCGCGGTCGGAGCGGCGGTCTTCGCGGGCATCATCTGGAGCACTCC
>CAZCTJ010000079.1:0-1876 GCA_964501675.1 uncultured Candidatus Saccharibacteria bacterium | reverse complement strand
CCGCGATCATCTTCTCCGGACTTTTATACATCCTGCGCAAGGCCCGGGTGGTGGAAAAACTCAACCCAGACAACATCAACTGAACGGCTCCACCCGGAACCGCCAGGGCATTTTCGTCCAGTAAGGCCCCGCGTAATCGATGCCGATGCGCGGTCCTTTGAGTATCCGTCGCTTGGGAAAGACGACTCCCCTGTCCTCCAGCCAGATGCGATCCGAGTCGCAAACGTTCTCCGCATAGAAGCCTTTGTCGGTCCGGAAATATTTGCACAGCTTGCCCGGTCCGTTCGCAAGCCCGTATTTTTTCCGATCCAATTCGCCCGTCTTGGGATCCACCGGAACGGCCGCGCGCAGAAGCACGCACTCCGGAATCCCGGGACCGGCCGTGGACAGGTTCATGTTCCAGTACATCCCGTACACCAGGTAGATGTATATCGTCCCGCCGTCCAGATATTCCGCGATGGTGCGCGGCGTGATCTTCGCCCCGGTCGCCGCCCATTGCATGAAATGTTCCTTGGCGTTCTCGCCCACGTGCGGTCGGAGCAGGTCTTCGAATTTGGGCTGCCATTTCTGCGGCTTGCGGTCCTTATGGAATCGGGAATGGGCGGCCATGTCGCGCGGGCCGATGTACGCCTCCGTTTCGGTGATCATCCCCGCGATAGGCCGGCCGCGGTACATGCGGACCATAAATTTGCCCAGGAGGTCTTTGGAGACCTGCAAAGTGGGGCGGTTGAAAAAATCCTTATCCAGTTTCATGTAAAATCGCGAGGAG
Organism: uncultured Candidatus Saccharibacteria bacterium; assembly: GCA_964501675.1. Taxonomy (GTDB): domain Bacteria; phylum Patescibacteriota; class Minisyncoccia; order UBA6257; family 2-01-FULL-56-20; genus JBBUAX01. The sequence goes on along the minus strand of CAZCTJ010000079.1, from coordinate 1,107 downwards.
CCGGAGTCATGATCTCCGGCCCCTTTTTCTCTTGAACTCGGCGTACCAGGCGTCGTATTCAAGCGGAGAGACGAAAGCGGCGCTTCCGCTCTTCACCTGAAGGATGCGACGGCTGCCGTCGTGCCAGACGTAGTCGCTGCCCGGGCCCATCACCGGACCTTTGAGCGTGCCCTTGAGCTGAAGGATGTAGGTCCGGCGGGCGCAGGTCCCCATCCCCGTGATGAGCGTCGCGCTGAAAAGCTTGAGGTTCCCGTCCTTCTTCAGCTTGTCCTGCAGGATGCGCAGGGCGATGTCCGGCGCCTCCTCGAAAGTGGCCCGGAATTTCACGAGTTGGTTCGTGGCGCAGGTCACGTCGAAGAAAAGCCCCCACGCCCGGCGGTACCTCCGGTCGATACGCTGGAATCTCAATGATCTCAAGTCGGCCTCCGCCCTAAAGCTTAGGAAGCGGTGCCCAAAAAGACAAGCCGCCCTCCTCCGGGGGCGGCTATCGAACGCGGGCCATTCGGTCTGGATCCCGACGAGGTCGCCGGAATCGTTGTACAGACCGGAACCCGAGAATCCTCCCCAGGCGAAGGCGGAGGAATGGATCCGTCCCTCGGGATAGTCCAGGATCCGTCCCTGGCCCACGTAATCCCGATTGCCGCCGGGATTGCCCACGTAGAAGACCTTATCCCCGACAGCGGTCCGGGTTTGGATCCGAACCGGAGGCAAGGCCCTGGTCGGGACCGCGAGCAGGGCCAGATCTGCGCGATCGCTACGCCGCAGAACCCGGGCGATCTTCCCGTCCACCCGGATGTTCTTCGAGCCCTCCACCACATGCCGGTTGGTGAGCACCAATCCGGAACGGATGGCAACCCCCGACCCGATCCCGATCTCCGTTTCGATCCAAACGGCCCTCAGCTTCGCCTGCTCGATCGGATGGTGGAGCAGGGGCGAAGAGAGGAGAAAAAGACTCCCCGTGAACGCGAGGATCGCTCTCCGCATCGCAAGCTCCTTCCTTCAAGACACCTGGTCCCATTATAGAACAAATGAAAAACTCCGGGGAAACCGGAGTTTTTCATTTGCGGGCGATCCGTAAGCCGGATTCTGTGCCTCCGTCCGTCCGCC
>CAZCTJ010000078.1:0-1876 GCA_964501675.1 uncultured Candidatus Saccharibacteria bacterium | reverse complement strand
ATGAAGGACAGCGCGCTTTTCCTAAGCAAGATAACCGTTCATACCGACGGCGGTTCGCGGGGCAATCCCGGACCGGCGGCCATCGGCGTGGTCATCGGCAGCAAGGAATACGGGGAGTACGTGGGCGTGAAGACCAACAATCAGGCGGAATATCTGGCGGTCATTTTCGCGTTCAAAAAACTGAAGCAGATGCTGGGCAAGAAAAAGACCAGAGAGACCGAGGTGGAATTTAAAATAGACAGTGAGCTGGTGGTGAAGCAGCTGAACGGCCAGTACAAGATATTGGAAGCGGAGCTTCAGCCGCATTTTCTGGAGATATGGAACTCGCGCCTGGATTTCAAAAAAGTGACCTTTGCCCATGTACGCCGGGAGGAAAATCGGGCCGCGGATGCCGTGGTGAATAAGATCCTGGATACGGAAGTTCACGCTTGGCGGTAGGGGCTCCGGTTTTTCTCCGACGAGGGACGGCTCGTCTCGCTCCTGCGGCGAGACGGCCTGTATCTCGCCCCGCTGTGGAGCCAAGCCAGCGGGGCTCCGATAACCCCTCGTCAGAGAAAAACCTGCGCTTAGCGTAAGAAAACAGGGAGCTTTTTCGCTCCGATAGCTCCCTCCGGGCTGGATAGCTCCGCCGACGGCGTGCACCGGAACTTGCCAGCATATGTCTGCGATTGAGCGGTTGACAGCGCTCATTTGAGTGGTAAAATGATGCCTGCGGGTGATCCAGGCGGCCGCCCCGACCCTGGTCGGGGAGGAAAGTCCGGACACCAACGCTCCCGCAAGGGAGGTTAACAAGGTACGGGCTAACAGCCCGACGCGGCAACGCGAGAGGTGCGAGCAGTGACGTCCCGAGGCGAAAGCCGAGGGAGAGCCCCATCCCAAGCTAGTTGGCTCAACTCCGCGATAGGGATAGAAAAGCGGAGGTGAAACGGCTAAATCCTTACCGGGTGCAAGGCCGTGTCCCGGCGAAAGCCGGGAAGTGCCGCTCGAGCCCGAGAGCGATCAAGGGCCCAGATAAATGACCGCCGCTCCGTCCGTCCGCCAACTGGCGGACGGACGGAGGCACAGAATCCGGCTTACCGGATCGCCCGCAATGAAAAGCTCCGGCCCCCCGGAGTTTTTCATTTGCGGCGGGCGGCGGGAAGGGGGATAAATTGAAACAGATGAGGTTGAAAGGAGGACTACATGCGACGATCGACGCTCGCGGTGATGGGCCTCGTTCTCTCCTCGCTCCCGTCGCAACCACCGCTCCAGGAGGCCGTGTCGCGGTCGGTTCTGGTGGAGGTGATGGACGTGTTCGGCGAGTATGAGTTCGGTTCCGGAGTGATCGTGGAGTCAGGTTGGGTCCTCACCAATCGTCACGTGGTTGAGGACGCCATCCCGATCTGGGTGGACGGCAAGGATGCCCGCCTGGTGCGGATGGATGATGTCTTGGACTTGGCGCTCTTGGCCTGTGAAACGCGGGAGCAGTCGCCGGTCCGCATCCGAACGCAGACCGTCGTGCAGGAGGAGGTTTTCTACGTCGGCAATCCCGCCCGGGTCCGTAATTTCGTCGGCCGCGGGCGGATACTGGGCTATCCCGACGGATGGATCCACTCTTCCGCCTTCGCTTGGCCGGGATTTTCCGGTGCCGGGCTGTACGACGCGTCCGGTGCGCTGGTCGGGATCCAAACTCGATGGAAGAGGTTCCGCCCGGGATCGTCGCCGGAGGGTATGGCCATCCCGGCGGCCGAGATCCGGAAGTTCTTGGATCGGTAAGCGGCAGCCGCCCCCCCGGAGGAGGGCGGCTTGTCTTTTTGGGCGCCGCTTCCTAAGCTTTAGGGCGGAGGCCGACTTGAGATCATTAAAATCCCAGCGTATCGACCGGAGGTACCGACGG
>CAZCTJ010000077.1:0-1876 GCA_964501675.1 uncultured Candidatus Saccharibacteria bacterium | reverse complement strand
TTCGGATTGGGGGCTGCAACTCGACCCCATGAAGTTGGAATCGCTAGTAATCGCGTATCAGCCACGACGCGGTGAATACGTTCTCGAGTCCTGTACTCACTGCCCGTCAAGCCAAGGGAGCCGGGAAGAGGTGAAGATCGCTTCGGCGGTTCAGCCTTAGCTCGGTAACATGGGCTAAGTCGTAACAAGGCACGCGTAGCGGAAGCTGTGCGTGGATCAATTAAATCTTTCGAACATTCGAGAGATAGGTCGTTTCCCGGCTTCGGCCGGGATCCATTGGGATAACTGAAAAGCTCGTTTGAAGGTCCAGGCAATCCGTTGTAGACTAGAAATATGGAATCGCCCAAGGTTCTGATAATCGAGGATGATAATTTTTTGTCGTCCATTCTTAAAAACCGCCTGGAAAAGGAGGGTCTTTTGGTCACCCAGGCCTTCGACGGGGAGGAGGGCCTGAAGGCCCTGCGGGAATCCGCGCCGGACCTGGTCCTTCTCGATCTCGTCATGCCCAAGAAGTCCGGCTTCGAAGTGTTGCAGGAGGTGTCCCTTGACCCCCAGCTTTCCCAGATCCCGATCATGATCGCTTCGAATCTGGGGCAGGACAGCGATATTCAAAAAGCGCGCGAACTCGGGGCGGTGGAATATTACGTCAAAGTGAGAACCTCCATTGACGAATTGGCCCGGATGGTTAAGAATCTGATAATCCAAAAGGTAGCGCCGGCCGTTTCGGATATGCCGGCCGCCCCTGCGGATCAAGCTCAAACCCCTCCGACCCAATGATACCGGAAGAAACAATGAAGAAGATAAAACCCGGAGCCAAGGTCCGGGTATACGAAGGGACCACGCCTTTCGAGGGCTTGGTCATCGCGCGCAAGCATGGAAGCGAGATCGGCGCGACCTTCACCGTCCGCACCGTCCTCGCGGGAGTCGGAGTGGAGAAGGTGTTCCCGTTCCATTCCCCGGGCATAACCAAGCTCACGGTCATTTCGAGCCCCAAGAAGGTGCATCGCTCCAAGCTTTATTGGGTTCGCAAGGCATCCGGAACCCGGACCAGGCAGAAGCTGGGGGTTTCCGTTTAGGTTTAAAAAATGATTTTGCCGTCCGGAGCGTCCTCCGGACGGCTTTCTCGTCGACCGCCCCGCCCCGCGGGATAGAGGATGTTGTGCGCCTTGCAGCGCTGGCATACGAAATAGGATCGCATGCCCAACCTCCCAGTGAAGTCCCGGACCTTGATGTCTCCTTCGGAGACCTGGTTCGACCAGGCACAGACCTGGCAACGGGTCGTGAACAGCGTGAGCGGCTTCTTTTTCCTTCTCCACATACAGCACCTCGCAGGTTCCGCTTAGTACTATCAGGAAAAGAAGAAGGATTGTTTCGGGGTTGAAATTCTGCGCGCTTGTTTTATGCTGAATCCCGCCGCAAGAGATTTGCGCGGGTGGCGAAACCCGCCAGAGGCGAGCAAGCTGACAGACTTGGTCGCCTTCGGCGACCGCACTACCTTGACCACCCTGTATGTTCTCAAAAGCTCGGCTGGAACTAGGTATGTTGGAATAACAAAGAACATTCAGAAATGGCTGAAACAGCATAATTCCGGTAGAAACTTTAGCACCAAGGGACGAGGCAATTATCTTGTGATTCTGGAGGAAAAATACTCTACATATCAGGAAGCTCGCGTCCGAGAAAGTTTTTGAAGAGCGGCGCTGGACGGAAATTCCTCGATAACCTACAATCCCAGTGATAAATGCGCGGGTGGCGAAACTGGCAGACGCACTACCTTGAGGTGGTAGCGGCCGCAAGGTCATGGAGGTTCGAATCCTCTCCCGCGCACCAAATGTAACTTCGTTGGAAATGACTGCTCCGCGCGGCGAGTACGCCGCGC
>CAZCTJ010000076.1:0-1880 GCA_964501675.1 uncultured Candidatus Saccharibacteria bacterium | reverse complement strand
TCTTTTCATTAGTTTTTGTCTTGTTTTTTCTGACCTTTTCCCGCGGATCCTGCCGCGCGTTTCCTATTACGCGCGTCCATTGAAATCGTTTCCGAAACAAAATCCCGGAAAATGGTAAAATTCGGACATGGGCCTGCTCATCATCCTGGTGGCTCTATTGCCCGGCTTCGCCTGGCTTTTCTTCTATCTGCAGGAAGATCTGCATCCGGAGCCGAAGGGTCTGCTCGCCACCGCCTTCATGAGCGGGGCCGCTTTTTCTTTTCTGGCCCTCGCGGTCCAGCTCATTTTGAAAAGAACCGGCTACATCCCCGAGATGATCCGTCCGGACGCCGTGGCCGCCTTTCTGCCCTACGGAGTGATCGGGGCGATATTCGCATTTTCGTTCGTCGAGGAGATATTCAAGTTCGCCGCGGCGTATCTTACGGTGCACAATAAGCCCGATTTCGACGAACCGGTGGACGCCATGATCTATGCGGTGGTCGCGGCCCTGGGTTTCGCCACCGTGGAGAACCTGGGCGCGATCGCCCCCGCTCCGGGCCAGCCGGCCATGCTGGGACTCGCCCTGGAAACGGTTTCAATGCGCTTCATGGGAGCCACCCTGCTCCATACGCTCGCCGCAAGTCTGGTCGGCTACTATTGGGCCTTGAGCATCCGCGGTTTCGGCCGGAACGCCTGGCTGTGGTTCGGAATACTCCTTGCGACCTTGTTGCACGGCACTTTCAACTATCTTATAATCAACTACGGCAACCTGGTCTATGGCCTGATATTCATCGCGGTGGCCGGACTCTTTGTGCTTTTGGATTTCGAAAAACTGAAAAATAAACCCGTTTAAAATGGACCTGTCAGAGGAAAAATTCTTCGAACAGCTGGCCAAGGGCGGCTCCCCCGATGAGGAGCCGGAGATCGAACTCGCCAAAGCGGACGCCGCGCTGATCAACCGGGAAAAGACCGGGAAGCGGGAAAAGCCCGCCAAGGAAAACGAGCCGGAACGCAATGAACCGGAAGGGCAGCTTACCATCGACGTTTATCAGACCCCGAACGATATCGTGGTGGAATCCGCCATCGCCGGCGTCCGGCCCGAAGACCTGGACGTGGAGGTGAGCACCGATTCGGTCTCCATCCGGGGCTCGCGCCACCGGGAAAGCGAGATCAAGGACGAGGATTATTTCTATCAAGAATGCTACTGGGGCCGCTTCTCCCGCTCGGTCATCCTGCCGCAAGAGGTTGACCCGGAGAACGCCGCGGTCAATTTCAAGAACGGGATACTTACCGTCCGCCTGCCCAAGCTGAACCGAAAGAAGTCCCGCAAGGTCAAAGTGAAGTTCGAATAGGATCCGCGATCATTCGCGGGTCTGGGGAAAATAACGCGAATTTAGGTTTTCGGCATCTCGAAACCGGAGTTTGCAATTTTGCCCGTTCTGACATATAATTTTATTCGCGTTTATCAACGACGACTTCAATGAGACAGTGCGCGATCTGCGAAAAAGGATCCCTGATGGGCGGAGAACGAACCAAGCTCCGCGGCAAATACAACCCCACCAATTGGCGGCGCAAGCAGGCCAACTTGCAATACGCCAAGCTCCCCGGCGGCAGGGCCCTGGTCTGCACCAAGTGCATCCGGACCATGGCCAAAAACAGTAAGTAGCAGGCGGCAATCGGAAAGCATTGAGCTGAAGGCACGGGAGGGCGGGCTTGCCCGCCGAAGCTTCAGCGAAGACGGGCCGTAGTATACCGGTAGTACGTGCGCATGGGGTGCGTAAAGACCGGGTTCGATTCCCGGCGGCCCGACACAGAAAAATCAGAGCGAGTTCACGAGCTCCTATTTTTCGTGGCAGGTCGGCGGGAATGGGAAAGGGGTCGGGGGAACGGGAGGTTCCCCG
>CAZCTJ010000075.1:0-1928 GCA_964501675.1 uncultured Candidatus Saccharibacteria bacterium | reverse complement strand
CCTCCGACCACCGACGTTATCCCCTGCTCCAGGGAATGACCTTGCGCCGGATCGTCCCATAACGAATGATAGCGGTCCGCGTGGCTGTGAATGTCGATGAAACCGGGGGCAAGCCAGGCTCCCTGGGCATCCAGAACGACATCCGCGCGTAAATTAGGAAAATTGCCGATCGCCGATATTTTATCCCCGCTCACCACCACATCCCCGTGCTGCGGCTCGTTTCCGAGCCCGTTCAATATTTCCGCGTTCCGGATGAGCAGGGTCATGCTACCCATTATACTCCCTTATTTCCCGATGAAAATCCTCAGAACTCCGTCCCGCGGCAGGACCGAGACGGTGCCCGCAAGATCCGTTCTCAAAAGCGCCGCACCGGCGGCCTCTAGGCGTTCCAGCGCGGCGGGCGCGGGATGTCCGTAACGGTTCTCGCCTACCTCGATCACCGCGAGCCTGGGGCGGACGGAAGCCAAGAACGCCGCCCCGGTCGAATTCTTGGACCCGTGATGAGGGACCTTCAATATGTCCGCGCGGAGATCCTGTTCGTCCCGGCCGACCAGGTAGCTCTCGGCGCCGAAGCCGATATCGCCGGTCATAAGCGCGCTCATGCCGGCGAATTCCATCTTGAAGACCAGGCTGGAGTCGTTCGGCTCCGCGCTCGCCCGCAACGTGCGGCTGGGCGCGAAAACGGATATGCGGCCGTCTCCGATCCTTATCCGGTCCCCCGCCCCTAGCGCGAGAAGCGGAATTCCCCGCCGGGAGATCTCTTCCGCGAGCCCCGTCCAGGGCAGCTCCGCCTCCTCCGCAACGAACCCGCCGTTCCAGAATACGATGCCGACCCGGTAGTTTTGGAGCACGGCGGCCAAGCCGCCGAAATGGTCCTTCTGGGGATGGGAAATGAACACCGCCGCGAGCTCCTTTTCGGGCAAGAGCGGATCAAGTTCTCGGATCACCCGGCTGTCCGGCCCGGTATCCGTGAGCAGGGCGGCTCCGGAGGGCAGGATCGAAAGTTCCGCGTCGCCCTGGCCGACGTCCAGGAAGTGGATGCCCGCTTCCGGAGAAGGATGGAAAGCGATGCGCGACCAAACCAGGACGTTGCCGAATATGAGAAAAAGTGCGAGGGCTAAGGCGCGCTTAAGCATGTCGGGAGCGGGTTCGTTTTCCGAGCCAGGCGACCCCGGCCGCGAGCAGGGCGTAATAGATCGCCGGAAAGATCCAATTCCATCCTGCGGGCAGGACCACCGGCAGGCGCAGCGCGGAGAACAGGTTGATGGCCGCGAGTTCGAAGCCGAGCGGCAGTTCCGCAAGCCAGCCGATCGCCGTTCCGAAATAAGCGTGGAGGATGCCGGCGAGGCCGGTAAGGAAGACGAGCAGCATGGTGAGCGGCACGAGACCGAGTATGAGCGCGTTCGCGCCCACGGCGGCGAGCGAGAATTCCCGGAAATTCAAGAGCAGGAGCGGCAGGACCGCGAGCTGCGCGGAAACGGTAAGCAGGAGATTCTCCCGCCAATTGAGCCAGCTTCCGCGCCCGGAACCGGGGAAAAGTCCGGCGAGGACCGGCGAAAGATATGCGACCCCCAGGAGCGCCAGGAAGGACAATTGGAAGCCCAGGTCCCCGTAGAGAAGGCGCGGATCCCAAAGCGCCATAAGCAGAGCCGCGCAGACGATCGCGTGGCTAATGTCGTATTGGCGTCCGATCTGGCTCGCCAAAAGCGCAAGGATCCCCATGAGCGCCGCCCGCACCAAGGATGCTTCCGCTCCGGTCATCACCACGAAAAGACAGATGGCGAGCACAGTGAGAAGGAACGTGGTCCGGCGGCGGAACCACGCGCCCAAGGCCGAGGAAACCGCGAGCGCCAGGATGGAAACGTTGTAGCCGGAGAGAGCCACCAGATGAGTGGTGCCGCTTGCCCGCATCTTCTCCTTGAGTTCGG
>CAZCTJ010000074.1:0-1932 GCA_964501675.1 uncultured Candidatus Saccharibacteria bacterium | reverse complement strand
GTGCTCCAGCGGGCGACCGTAAGATGGCGCTTGCTGAAAAATTGGGCGTAAACCAAGATGAGCGCTATCTTCGCGAGTTCCACCGGCTGGAAGGTGAAGGGCCCGAGCACGATCCAACTCCTGGTGTTCCGAATGACCGGCGAAGTGAAGTAAGCCACGGCGAGAAGCAGGACCGCCAGGCCGTAAACGCCCCAGATCACCGCGCGGTGATTGAAGAAAGTCCGCCAGTCCAGGCGCGCGAAAGCGAAAACCAGGCCGATGCCCAGCCCTGCCCACAGAAGCTGCTGGTAGAAAAGTCCGCTGGAAATGCTCGACAGCACCGTGAGGCCGGCGACCAGGATCAAGGCAACCGGAGCAAATAAGGACTTCACGGCCGCTTCGCGGAGGGATATATCTCCGTCCGGTTCAGATCGACCGAACGCACTACGGGATGAAAGACCGTGAAAGGCGACGACTCCCCGACCCGCAGATCGCCGAGTTCCGTCTTGGAGACCCCCACCGGCACGCCGGAACCGTTCCGGAATATGGCGAGCAGCGTTACCGAAGCGAAGTCCGAGGAATCGCGGTTCCCCACCCGGCCGGAAACTTTGAGCTCAGCCGTTGTTTTTTCGAAGGTGCGGTCCTGGATGGCGAGCGCGGCAGCGGGAAAACTTGCCTTCGGCACCCAGTCCGGGTTCGACAATGTCACTTTGGCGGAAACGGCGGCGGTGAGGTCCAGGAACTCCGCGACCCACCTCCTTTCGCCGGCATATAGATAGGAAGAGCCGCTGCGGGAAGCGAGCACTTCGCCCGAAGCGTCCGCGAGCTCCAGCTTGTAAGCGAAGCTGCGAGCGGCGAATTCCTGGTTGGGATTCTCGAGCTCGTAGAGGACGCTCACCCGACCGGGAGCGGGTTGAAATATCTTGGGTTCTCCCGACGTACGCAGGGCGCGAAGATCGGAGGGGAGACAGATGTTCCCGCAGACCCCGCCGCAGTCCACCCCCTTCTCCCCCTCGTCCCGCCTGCCGTTCGTGCAGCTGGGCTCGGTATCGCTCACGGAAAGGAATATCCAGGCGGCGAGCCCCAGGAGGATAAGCGCATAGACCGAACCATAGATTATCTGCTTGCCGGAGCGGGTCATATCGGGGTCATTATAACCCGCCGGAAAGCGCCGGAAAAGCCGCGGGCGCGGCCGGAAACACGGTTCGCGTGATCATGCATGTCGGCCGAAAAACCAAAAAAACCGCGCCGGGCGCGTTTTTGGTATAATTCCATCATGCAAAGAATGAAGAAGCTCCGTCTGCTGGAGTTTCTGGTGATCGGAGTCGGGATGGGCCTTCTCGAGGACCTGATTGCGATCGCGTTCGCCACGGATGCGACGATAGATCTGCGGGTCATCTGGGTGGTTCTCCTGGTCGCGCTGCCCTTCGCGTTCCTCAGCGAAGTGGTCGTGGACCATCCCCGATTCTGGGAAAAACTCTGGCCGGAACGGAAAGGATAGGACCGTCCTTTTTGAAAAAACAAAAAACTGCGGTGCTTTGTTGTCGGCATATCCTACTTTCCCCCTTGCGGAGTATCATCGGATCCCGGTGCTTTCACTTCTCTGTTCGGAATGGGAAGAGGTGGGACACGCCGGGATAGAACACCGACAACAAAACATCGCAGCAACCCTAAGAAACAGAATGGAGGTTTTTTGTTTGCGAGAAGCTATCGGAGCTCCGGCGGGCTTGGCTCTGCCGTCGGAGCGAGATCGCAGACGGACGATCGCCGCGGGAGCGATCGGACCGTCGATTCTCGCAAATAGAAAACCGGATTAAGTCAGCATTGGGATGATTGGCAGTGGCTTTTAGTACTCCTCGGCTCAAATCCTTGCGGATCTTACACCTGGAGCCTATCGAGGTCGTAGTCTGCGACCAAGCCATGTCCTTGCGGACGACGCCTAATCTTGGGGTG
>CAZCTJ010000073.1:0-2115 GCA_964501675.1 uncultured Candidatus Saccharibacteria bacterium | reverse complement strand
GCCGCGGGGCCGTTCTGCCTCGGATGATTTTGTGTTATACTGACCCGGTTCATATGATTCCGGCTCATGTCGTCATAGTCCCGGACGGCAACCGCCGTTGGGCAAAAAAAAGAGGCAGGCCGGCGTTCTTCGGCCATCAGGAGGGCATGAAAGCGATGGAAAAGATCGCGGATGCCGCCTTGAAGCTCCAGATACCCTACTTGACCGCCTGGGGCTGTTCGGTTTCGAACGTGACCGAGCGTTCCGCGGCGGAAGTGAAGTTCCTGTATAAGATCTTCGAGATATATTTCAAAAAGCTCGCGAAACGGAAAGAGCTCAAGGAAAAAGGTATACGAGTGAGGGTCCTGGGGCGCTGGGAGGAATTTTTCCCGGAAGGTTTAAAGAAAGCCGTCCGTAAGGTCATGGAAGATACCGAGAAGAACAACAAGCATCACTTCACCGTACTTATGGCCTATGACGGCCGGGATGAAATGACCGCGGCGGCCGAGAAGCTCGCGAAGGCGGCGGCCAAGGACAAGAATTTCCGGGTCGACCGGGAGACGCTGAAGGCCTCGCTCTGGTCGCACGATCTGCCGCCGGTCGACCTCGTCATCCGCACCGGCGGAGAGCCGCACTGGTCCGCGGGGCTCATGATGTGGGACGTAGCGGAATCGCAGCTCTACTTCACCGAGACCCTTTGGCCGGATTTCTCTCCCAAAGAGTTCGACAAGGCGCTTCAGGCGTATTCCAAGACGGAGCGGCGCCTGGGCCGCTGATATTTCCATAAGATGCAACGCGATCGGAAATGGGTGGAGGGCCTGCTCGGTCTTGCGGACGTCCGGGTGAACGGCGACCGGCCCTGGGACCTGCAGGTGAAGGACGAGCGCGTCTTCGGCCGCGTGCTTCGCCAAGGCACCCTGGGCCTGGGAGAGGCGTACATGGACGGCTGGTGGGATGCGCCGAAGCTCGACGAATTTTTCCATAAGGTCATCGCCGCGGACCTGAAGCGGAAGGTCGGTTTGTCCTGGCCCCTCGTAAAAACGGTCATCCGGGCGGCGTTCCTGAACCTTCAGTCCTACCGGCGCGCTTTCGAGATCGGCGAACGCCATTACGACAACGGGAACGATCTGTATCAGGCGATGCTAGATAAGCGCATGACCTACACCTGCGGCTATTGGAGCGGCAAGCCCAAGGCCGGGACCCTGGACGAGGCGCAGGAAGCCAAGCTCGACCTCGTTTGCCGCAAGCTGGGGCTTAAGGCGGGGGAGCACGTGCTCGACATCGGCTGCGGCTGGGGCAGCTTCGCCAAATTCGCGGCCGAGAGATACGGCGCGCGGGTGACGGGCATCACGGTTTCCAGGGAACAGGCGGAGCTTGGCCGGGAAACGTGCAAAGGATTGCCGGTCGAACTGCGCCTGGAGGACTACCGGGAAGTGCGGGGAGAATTCGACCACGTCGTTTCCCTGGGCATGTTCGAGCACGTGGGCAAGAAGAACTACCGCGCATTCATGAAGATAGTGGACCGCTGCCTTGCGGAAGGCGGCCTTTTCCTTTTGCACACCATCGGCTCCAAGCGTTCGGTGAATTCCACCGATCCCTGGATCGGCAAATATATATTTCCGAACGGTATGCTGCCTTCCATGAAGCAGATAGCCAAAGCCGCGGAAGGCCTGTTCGTGATGGAAGATTGGCACAATTTCGGCGCGGATTACGACCCCACGCTCATGGCCTGGTTCCGGAATTTCGAGAAGGCCTGGCCCTCGCTTCGGGGAAAATACGGGGAGCGTTTCCACCGCATGTGGAAATATTATCTCTTGTCCTGCGCCGGCGCTTTCCGGGCGAGGCATATCCAACTGTGGCAGATGGTCTTCTCCAAGAATGGCGTTTCGGGAGGATACGTCCCCGTGAGGTGAAATTGCAGGAAGCCGTTATTTATTGCAGAATGTGTCCGCGGGCCCGTAGTTCGGCTCCGACGTTTCAGTCGGAGTCCCGACCGGTACCCAGACGGTACCGTCGGGGGATGCGTCGGGATGGCAGAACGCCTCATTTGTCCCGACGCACGTTTTTTACAATAATGAAGTCGGGATCCCGTATGACTTTGGTGGGCCCGTAGTTCAGTGGTAGAACGCCTCATTT
>CAZCTJ010000072.1:0-2127 GCA_964501675.1 uncultured Candidatus Saccharibacteria bacterium | reverse complement strand
TCCACCACCCGGGCCTTGCGCAGGATGTATAAAAGTCCGGAGAAGATGATCGCGGAGGCCGCGGCGAATTCCAGAAGTCCGATGCCGGCGAGCGTCCCCACCGCGGCGACCGCCCAGATGACTGCGGCGGTGGTCAAGCCGTGCACCCGTTCCTCGGTCTTGATGATGATACCCGCTCCGAGGAAGCCGATGCCCACCACGATGTTGGCGATGACCGTGAGAAAGCCGCTGTTCCGGGCCAGCACTTCCGCCACCTCACCGGTCTCCGCAGTGATGATGTAGGGGAGATTCAGGGCGATCAGGGAGAATATCGCCGCTCCGCCGGCGACCATGATCGAAGTTCGAATGCCCGCCTCCTTGCCGACCATTTCCCGTTCCAGTCCCATCAGCGCCCCCAAAACGATCGCGACGCCGAAATTCGTGAGCATTTGTGATATTTCCATCATTCCATTATTATAACATTGTTAAAAAGCCAATGCGGACCGCTATCAAGGATATTCCTGCCCAGGAGGGCAAGGGGGTGGAGCTGTTCGGCTGGGTGCACGGCCGCCGCGACCACGGCAAGATAATTTTCATCGATCTTCGCGACCGGAGCGGGCGCATCCAGGTCGTTTTTACGCCCGCCATCCCGAAGGCGCCGGACCTGCGCTTGGAATACGTGGTGAAGATCGCGGGGCTCGCCAAAAAACGGCCTCCGAACATGGTGAATCCCAATGAACCGAACGGAGAGTACGAAGTGGAAGCGACCGCCCTCGAAATACTGAATCCCTCAAAAGAGCTGCCCATTCCCGTGGATTCGGACGGCGGCGAGATCTCCGAGGAGATCCGGCTCAAATACCGCTATCTCGATCTGCGGCGCGAGCGGATGCAGCGTAATCTGCGCCTGAAGCACGAATCCTCCCAATTCATCCGGAACTATCTTACGCAAAAGGGCTTCTGGGAGGTGGAGACGCCGATACTCACCAAATCCACTCCGGAGGGCGCCCGGGACTTCCTGGTGCCTTCCCGGCTCCAGCCGGGCAAGTTCTACGCTCTGCCGCAGTCGCCCCAGCAGTACAAGCAGCTCCTGATGATCGCGGGCGTGGAAAAATATTTTCAGATCGCGCGGTGTTTCCGGGACGAGGACCCGCGCGCGGACCGCGCCTACGGCGAGTTCACCCAGTTGGACTTGGAGATGTCCTTCGTCGGGCAGGAGGATATACTGCAATTGGCCGAAGACCTGTTCACTAAGCTTGCCGCGGCGGTTTTTCCGGAAAAGCGCGTAAAGCAGACGCCCTGGCCGCGGCTTTCGCACGCGGAGGCCAAAGAGAAGTATGGCAGCGACAAACCGGATCTGCGGGAGAACAAGAACGATCCGGACGAACTGGCCTTCGCCTGGGTCATCGACTTCCCGCTTTTCACGGAGCAGACCAAGGAGGATTTCTTCTACGGGTCCGGCTCCGCGAAGTTCGCGCCGTCGCACCATATGTTCACCGCGCCGCATCCGGATGACGTCCCGCTTCTCGATACCGATCCGACCAAGGTCCGCGGCCTGCAGCACGATATGGTTCTGAACGGGTTCGAGGTCGGCGGGGGCAGCGTGCGTATCCACCGAAGGGACGTGCAGGAGAAGATATTCGACCTTATCGGCTTCAGCGAGGCCCAGAAAAAGCAGTTCGAATATTTCTTGAACGCTTTCACTTACGGCGTGCCTCCGCACGGGGGCATCGCGCCGGGACTGGACCGGTTCCTGTACGCCGCCCTGGGGGAGAAGAGCATCCGGGAGATGATCGCTTTTCCGGCCAGTTCCGGCGGCCAAGCCGCGGTCATGGACGCGCCGTCCGTCGTGAGCGAGGAGCAGTTGAAAGAATTGGGATTAAAGATCGAAAAACCGTCGTAATACATTCGAAAGAAACACCATGCAAGGAGTTGATTTTCCGGTCTTCGTGACCAAGATGCCGGGGGTCGAAGAGAAGTTCAACCTGAACGATCCCGCGGAGCGACGGCGCTATTTCGACGCCAAGGTCGGACCGGAGATAAAAAAAATAAGGGAGTATTTGGATTCCGGCAAGACCTTCGTGGGCTATCTTCTCGGCAAGAAGAACTCCGGCAAGGGCACGTATTCCAAGTTGTTCATGGAGGCGGTCG
>CAZCTJ010000071.1:0-2144 GCA_964501675.1 uncultured Candidatus Saccharibacteria bacterium | reverse complement strand
CACGGTCATCCGCACCTCCCCCTGCCGGTCGAGCAGACGATCGGGACCGAACGGTTCGCCCCAAACCGCGAAAAATTCCTTGAGCCGGAATTCCCGCTGGAAATTCGGTTCGATGTGGATCACGCCGTCCGCGTCATGCGTATGGAGAACGCGCTCGCAACCGGGCTCGAGCCCGATGTCGGCCGACAGCGGCACCTCTTGTCCGTCGATCACCATCCGAAGCTCGGGATGGATGTGGTACTGCTCGGGAATGGGCAGCGAGCCGTTGATGCAGGGAACCGCATTCGTTCCGGATGCGGGCGTCTCGCTCCGAAGCCATCCGGACCAGCGGGGATAGGAAAGCAGGGCGAGCACCAGGACCGCCCCGCCCGCCAGGGCCAAGGAGTGTTTATTTTTCATGTTCTTTTCAGGAATTTTTTTCCGCGCAGATGTTTATGGTACGAAATGGCGAAACGGTGAGCTTCATCGCGTACTTGGACGAGCATCGAAGCGGAGAGGCCCTTGGGCAGTTCGCCCACGATATCCGTACGCTTGCGCCCGGGGCCTTTGGCCATGCCTACCACCGGAAGTTCCAGTCCGGCTTCTTTGAGCACGGTGATCGCCGCATTCACCTGTCCCCTGCCTCCATCCACCAATACGAGATCGGGCAGAGGCCATCCGCCCGCCGGCGGACCTCCCGCAGCGCCGGCCGTATGTCTCGTAAATCTGCGCCGCAGCACTTCTTTGAGCATGCCGGTGTCATCCGACCCGGAGAGCGTCCTTATCCTGAACTTGCGGTATTGGCTCTTATCCGGACGGCCGTCCGTGAATACTACCATGGAACCGGTGGCGGAATCTCCGCTTATGTTCGATATGTCATAACCCTCGATGCGCAGCGGCTCCCGCTCCCCTTCTCCGGCGAGAGGCGTCTCGGAGATGAACGCCACATCCTCCACGTGCTGTAGGGCGAATATCCGGCGGCGCAGTTTCTCCGCCCGTTCGAAATCCAGTTCTTTGGCGGCCTGTTTCATCTCGCCGGTGAGCGACCGCAAAACCTGCGATTTCCTGCCCCGGAAGAACAGTTTGAGATCGCGGATGTTCCGGAGGTATTCCGCCCGATCCGCAATGCCCACGCAGGTCCCGGGGCAGAGCCCGATCTCCGCGTCGAAGCACTCTCTCTGGAACTTGCCGACCTTCTCCGGGGGATGCGCGCTCCAGGGGAAGATTTTCCGGATGACGCGCAAGGCCTCCCGGATGCTCGAGGCGGAAGTGAAAGGTCCGAAGCGCGTTCCGCCGGGTTTGTCCTTGCCCCGCACCAGGAGCACCCGCGGGAATTTATCCTTGGTTATCTCTACGTGCAGGAAGCTTTTGTCGTCCTTTTCCCGCACGTTGAAGGGAGGCTTCAGCTTCTTGATGAGCTCCGCCTCCCGGATGAGCGCCTCGATCGCGGTATCGGTGAGCTCGTGGTCGATCTTTGCGATCTCCCTTATCAGCCGTTCCACCCGGAAATCATGCGAACGCAGGAAGTAGCTCGAGACCCTGCGGCGGAGATTCCCCGCTTTGCCCACGTAAAGCGGCCTCTTGTCCTTATCCCGGAAAATGTAAACGCCGGGAGCGCTCGGCAGGGACCTTAAAAATTTCTTCGCATCCGAGATGTTCATTTCTTCTTTGCCCGTCTTTGGAGCGTTGCCCGAGACCCTCTCACTCGCCCAGGAGCAGCCGCACCGCTGCAATGGCGATATCGTCCTGGCCTCCCTTTACCTCCTTACGGATCTCCGACAGCCGCACTTCCTGGCCGGCCATCGTTCTCACCCGCTCGCCGTCGATATAGGCAATCTTTTGGCCGCTCGCGGCATAGATGTCGTTATCCGCGAAATATCCCAGCGTGCGTCCGGCCCGGTCCAGAATATGATTGCCCTCGAACCAACCCAGCTTTTGGCCGCCGCTCATTATGTCGTTCCCAACGATCTTGATCATGCTTCAATTATACATTTTTCAGTCGGCCAAGGTCTTCCTCAGATACGGCCCGGTGGCGCTCCCCGCGCGCCGAGCCACCTGCTCGGGCGTGCCTTCCGCGACTATCCGCCCGCCTCTCTCGCCGCCTTCCGGACCCAGGTCGATGACCCAGTCCGCGCACTTGATCACGTCCAGATTGTGTTCTATGA
>CAZCTJ010000070.1:0-2158 GCA_964501675.1 uncultured Candidatus Saccharibacteria bacterium | reverse complement strand
AAGTGGCGCCGGATATTGAAGGATGCGGCGGAGATCGTCCTGGCTTTCCGGGTGCCCAGGTATCTCTGGAATCTGCTCGGCATCTCCCTCTTTCTGTATTTTTTCATGCTCTTTTTCGCGAATTCGGTTATCCCCGGCCTCTTCCTGCCTTCGCCGCCCGATCTGCCGCCGCCGGTCGTGAGCGAGAAATTCGAGGCGGAGGAGGAGCCGCCCGCGCCGTCCAACGGAACAAGGAAGAACGGCGGCACATCGTCTTTGCCGCCGGTGCAGGCCAGTTTCACGGAAACGTTCTCCGGGATAGGGTGGAAAAATTCGGCCGCGAGCACCGCGTATCAGGACTTCAAAGTGACACTCATCACCGCGCCGCCCCTGTACGACTGGATCGAGGACCGGGAGGTATCCGCGCTTCTCCGGGGCCGGCGGGTGATCGCCGCGGCAAGCGACGGAACCGCGGGCCTTGCGCTCTTTGCCGACGGCGGCGTCCTTCTCCTTCGTCCGGGCGGATTCCTTTTGCGGGAGAACGTCCTGCCGCAGGCGGGAAAAGCGTATCTCGCGCGGGACCCCCAAAGCGCTTCCTGGATAGCGGCGCTCGTCGCGGATAACCGGCTCCGCATTTACTCTCTGGGCGAGAGCGGCCTTGCCGTGCTCGGAGAAAGATCGCGTGAGTTCGACGCGCCGCCCGCGGCGGACCCGACGGGAGATCTGGTTTGCGCCTCCGGGGAATGTCTTTTGGCGCTTCCCAAGGGAGCTTTCCGGTTCCGGGCGGATCTCGCGGACCTTCGGGAAGAACCGAAGGTGAAGGAGTTCGCGGGAGGAGCGTTGAGCGTTGCCGGAGGCGTCGCGGGCGGGAATTTCATCGTTGGTTGGACGGACCGGGGCGAAGACCACGGATCGAACGTTATGCTGCTCTCTCCGGCGGGAGAACTGCTGGGAATGGAAAAGGGGATATTCAAGTCCAAATATCCCGGCGTGCTCCGGTTCGGGTACGACCCGGACGGCAAAAAGATACTTGCGGTTTACGCCGCGTACGAAGGCCAAGCGGTCATTCTGCCGCAGGATCTTTCCCGGAACGGGCGGGAGGACGTATCCCGTTATTTCGGAGCCAGGGTTTTCGGCGGTCCGCAAACGGAGATAAGGACCGCGCCCGAGATAAAGAGTTTTGAAGGAGATTGGTGGATATTCTCCCGGGCGGACAGCGTGCCGAAGCTGTTGAAGATCGCCGGCGGCGCGGCCACGGATTTCACTCCGTTCCTGGCCAAAGACCTTCAGCGATTCTTCCTGTTCTGGTACGGCAACCGGGAGGCCTACGCCCTGGGTTCCGGCCCGGACGGAGCGGCGGCCCATCGCTTCGAGGACCGGGGCTATAAATGGGCGCCTAATTTCGTGTGGGAATCGCTGGCTTTGAACGACGGGGACAAGGACGTGATGAACGCCCGGTTCACCGGCCGGCAGGGAGAGGGGAGCTTGCGCTATCTTCTTTCGAACGACGGCGGCCGGAACTGGACGGAAGCGAGGGTGGGAGAAAGAGTGAGCTTCAAGGAGCGCGGAAGGGATCTTCGCTTCCGGGTGGAATTGTATCCGACGAGCCGCTACCGGACCCCGTGGGTGGACGTGGTGGGGGTGGAGTACTTCGAGTCTCGCTAGCGAGACTCGAAAAATTAACCTAATTTCTAATTGTTCTAATTATTCTAAATAATCCCCAAGCCCCAAATTTTAGGTCAATTAGATTAATTAGGGCAACTTTAATGCTTGTTTAGGTCAATTAGGTTAATTAGAGCAATTAGGTCAATTTCACTGTGCTGTGGATAACCTCGCCATCACGGTGGGAATGAGAACGCGGTAGAATAACGATATAAGCATATAAGCGCCGTGCGCTTCAATTAACCTAAGCTCTAATTACCCTAATTATTCTAATAAATGTCCAAGCTCCAGTTTTTAGGTTAATTAGTTCAATTAGATTAATTGGAGCAATTTTAATGCTTATTTAGGTCAATTATCTCTATGTTTAGATCAATTAGGTCAATTAAGGTACTTAGGTCAATTATTTTCTCGCTGGTCCTGGGCCTGCTTCTGACCGGCATCGCCTACGGCGTGGGCAACCAGGTGTTCAACGCCGGTTCCGGCATAGAGATAACCACCGATACCGCGAGCGACCTGA
>CAZCTJ010000069.1:0-2176 GCA_964501675.1 uncultured Candidatus Saccharibacteria bacterium | reverse complement strand
AGGTCCACCAGATAAGGCGAAATTTCAGTGCGGGGCTGCGGAGGCGGGAAGCCGACATTGTGTGAGCTGACCGAACCATTCTCCCCGGGTCCACCCTTCGCTCCTGCCGGAGCTTCGCGGTGCGCATAGTTTCAGCGGGGAAGGGCGAAAATCGGCACGAATCGGAATTCGGGGATGCCTGCGTATAACCTCACATGACCATTGAACGGCTCCGACTCGCGATACCGGCGGTTTTGATATTGATACTGCTCGCGATCGGCCTTCGGGGCGAGAAACGCTCTCCCGCCATCGCCGCGGACAGCAGGGACATCTTTGCGGATTTCGAGGCCTTGCGGACGTACGTACGGGAATACGGACCGGGACGGACCATGGCGCAACTTAGCCAGCTTTCCTCGGAGTACGGCGATTGTCATACGGCCGCGCATAAAGCGGGAAGGTTCGCGTACGAGATCTATGGCGAAGCCGCCTTCCGGGAATGCAGCGCGGAATGCCATTCCGGATGCTATCACGGAGCGACCGAGGCGTACTTCAAGGACCACGGGACCGCGAATCTCGTCCGGGACCTGAATCTCATCTGCAGTTCGGACCTGAACCCTTTTTTCAGCCACCAGTGCCTGCACGGCATCGGTCACGGGCTGATGGCCTGGGTCGACTACGATCTTCCGGAGGCGCTCAAGAACTGCGACCTTCTCGAGAACGGCAGGAGCTCCTGTCATTCGGGAGTGTTCATGGAGAACATCGTCGGCGGATTGGCGGGGGAGAACGGATCGGATGCCGGCATCCATTTCACCAAATATCTAAGCGATGATCCGCAGTTCCCCTGCAACGCGGTCGCGGAAGAGTATCGATCCGCCTGTTATCTCCTGCAGACCTCCCGGATGATGCGGATCTTCTCCGGAGACTTCGGGAAGATCGCGGCGGAATGCGCCAGGGCGCCGGAGGCATATCAGCCCATCTGCTTTCAGAGCATGGGCAGGGACGCGGGCGGGATCCACCGCGGCGATCCGGCCGGAGCGATCGCGGCCTGCAGCCGGGCCGAAGCGGGCTCGCCTCGTTTGAACTGCCTCTCCGGCGCGGTGCAGGATTCCTTTTGGGAAGCGTCCGGCCAAAGCGACGCCCTCTCCTTCTGCAGATCGCTTTCCGATCGGGGAGAGAAGGACATGTGCTATTCGACCATCTTCAGCCGCGCCCTGCAGGTGCTGGGTTCGGGAAGCGAGGTCCGGGAGTTTTGCCGCGGAGCGGAAGAGGACTACCGGGAGAGCTGTCTTCGATCCGCGCCTTAGCGCGTCCATCGCGAATTTTCCGTTTCTGATCCTCCCTGCGGGGCGGCTTCTTGTCTTTTCAGTTATCCACATCAAGGCCGCCGGAATGTTGTAAAATTAAGGCAAGGTTAAAAGGTCGAGTATTCGGCCCTTCTTGCTTCTAGGAGCGGCGGGGTCGGAGAATAAGCGTTAAAATCATGCAAAACTGGACCGAAGCGATTGCCATTGCGCTTCAGAATCTTTGGATCGGGGTGGTCACTTTCCTCCCGAACCTGGTCGCCGCGCTCATCGTGTTCATCGTCGGTTTGATCGTGGCTGCCGGTTTGGGCGCTCTGGTTGAAAAGATCTTCGAAGCCCTTCGGCTTGATGCGCTGCTCGCGAAGTTGGGTCTCAATCCCTATTTCGAACGGGCCGGTCTGCGCCTGCGCGGCGCGCGGTTCTTGGGCCAGCTCGTCAACTGGTTCCTGATCATCGCCTTCCTTTTGGCGGTGACGGACATTCTCCAGCTGACCTCCTTGTCCCTGTTCCTGCAGGACGTGCTCTTCTATATTCCCAACATCATGGTCGCGGTGCTCATCATGCTCGCGGCGGTGGTATTGGCGAACTTCCTGCGGCGCGTCGTCGTGGCTTCCGTATCCGGTGCCAAACTTCATGCGGCCCATTTCTTGGGCGCGCTGACCTGGTGGTCCGTGGTGGTCTTCGGACTCCTGACCTCCCTGTATCAGCTTGGCATCGCCCCGTCCATAATCAACAGCCTGGTGACCGGTTTCATCGCGATGCTCGCGCTGGCCGGCGGCCTGGCGTTCGGTTTGGGCGGCAAAGAGTATGCCGGTCATTTGGTGAACCGCTTGCGGGAAACCACCGAGCGGAGATAGAATTAGCTGGTCAGTTGAAACTAAAAACCGTTCCTTGTG
>CAZCTJ010000068.1:0-2247 GCA_964501675.1 uncultured Candidatus Saccharibacteria bacterium | reverse complement strand
GGCGCTCTGGCGGACATCGCCACCAACATCTTCGGGCCCAACTTCCGTTTCTACGAACACACCTTCCCGTACACCGACCCGAGTTTCGAGATGGAGGCGGAGATCAACGGGCAGTGGATGGAAATGCTCGGCTCCGGAATGGTGCGCAAAAGCGTGCTTAACAACCTGGGTCTTGCCGGATACAACGGCTGGGCGTTCGGTTTCGGTTTGGATCGCCTGGCCATCGCGAACATGGAGCTGCCGGATATCCGCTTGCTGTGGAGCGAAGATCCCCGGGTGAAACGTCAATTGAAACTGGGGCACAAATTCCAGGAAGTGAGCAAGTTCCCGCCCATCACCCGGGATATATCCTTTATCGCCCCCGCGGATTTCGTGCCCAACGATTATTTCGATCTCATCCGCGATCTGGGCGGGGAGCTGGTGGAGGAGGTCTCGCTTCTCGACAAGTATGATAACGAGGAGAAGTTCGGGCCCGGACGGACGAGCCATACCTACCGCATAATCTATCGCAGCAATGAGCGGACCCTCACGACCGAGGAGATAGCTCCGATACAGGAAAAGATCATAGCGGCGACCAAGGAACAATTCCGGGCCGAGGTCAGGTAGTCGGACATCGGTCTATGAAAAAAATATCAGTTCCGAAGCCGATAGCGGAGACGAGCGAGAGGCTTCTCGCGGCGGGATTCGAGGCGTACCTGGTGGGCGGTTGCGTACGGGACCTGCTTCTGGACCGGGAACCCAAGGACTGGGATATCGCGACCAACGCCAAGCCGAAGGAGGTCCTCGGACTCTTCCCGGATTCCGTGTACGAGAACGAGTTCGGCACGGTGGGGGTCAAAACCGGTTCCGAGGACCCCCGGCTGAAGATCGCGGAGGTGACCACCTATCGTATCGAGGGCAGATATACGGACAAGCGCCACCCCGATGCGGTGAAATTCGCCCGGACGGTCGGGGAGGACCTGTCCCGCAGGGATTTCACGGTGAACGCCATGGCGCTGGGGCCGGACCTGGCGGTTATCGATCCCCACGGAGGCGAAGAGGACCTGCGGGCGGGAGTGATCCGCACGGTCGGCAAACCCGAAGAGCGCTTCTCCGAGGATGCCCTGCGCCTTTTGCGCGCGGTGCGCCTCTCTGCGGAACTGGGGTTCGAGATCGAGATGAACACCCGCCGGGCGATGGAAAAGCAGGCGGGACTTCTGGAGATGATCGCCAAAGAACGTATCCGGGACGAGTTCCTGAAGATAGTCATGTGCGACCGGGCGTCCGCCGGAATGCTGCTCCTTGAGGAGACGGACCTTCTGCGCTACATCCTGCCCGAGCTTCGGGAAGGCCTGGGGGTCAGTCAGAACAAGCACCATATCTATTCCGTGTTTGAGCACCATATCCGTTCCCTGGATTACGCCGCGAAGCAGGGTTATCCGCTGGAGATCCGGCTGGCCGCGTTGCTTCACGACATCGGCAAGCCCAAGACCAAGGAAGGCGACGGACCGGACGCTACTTTCTACAACCATGAAAGAGTCGGCGCGAAAATGGCCGCGCGGGCGCTGGAACGTTTGCGCCTGTCCAAAGACGTCCTCGAACGGACGGTCCATCTTATCCGTTATCACATGTTCTATTACAACGTGGACGAAGTGAGCGCGGCCGGCGTGCGCCGGTTCTTGGCCCGAGTCGGTCCGGAAAATGTTGATGACCTTCTCAAGGTGAGAGAGGCGGACCGCATCGGTTCCGGAGTGCCCAAGGCGGTGCCTTACAAGATGAGGCATCTGCTTTTCATGATCGACAAGGTGAAGCAAGACCCGCTTTCGCCCAAAATGCTCAAGGTGAACGGAGAAGACGTCATGCGCGCCGCGGATATTCCGGCCGGTCCCCGGGTCGGGAAGATACTTGCGGTGCTTTTGGAGGACGTGCTGGACGATCCCGGCAAGAACGAGAAGAAGACCCTGCTCCACCGCGTCCGGGAGCTCAATGCCCTGAGCGACGTCGAACTTGACCGGTTGGCGCAGAAAGCCCGCGAGAAGAAGGATGAATCCGAGAAAGGTTTGGAAGAGGACATGAAACGCAGGCACCGGGTTTGAGGGACTTGAGCGAGAGAGAATAAAAGAGTAAAGTAGGTAGGCAAAAACGGGCCGTAGCCCCGACGCAGGAAGTCGGGGTCCCGACTGAAACGTCGGGATATACCGCTCGGAAATGTATCGGGCCGTAGTATACCGGTAGTACGTGCGCTTCGGGTGCGTAAAGACCGGGTTC
>CAZCTJ010000067.1:0-2354 GCA_964501675.1 uncultured Candidatus Saccharibacteria bacterium | reverse complement strand
CCCGCCCTGCCCGCTTGAGCCGGAGCGCCCCGCGGCGCGCCGGCCGGCTTCGGCAGGCGGTTTTTAGTTCCAAAAGAAAAAAATGAAAAACATCTCGATCACCATAGGCATCATAGCTGTGTTTTTGGGAGGGTTGGTCTGGATCTCCGGCGGAGCGGGCTCCGGCGGGAACGCGGATCCGGCCTTCGGGGGTCTTTCGGCGCTCTCGGCCGGGGAGAGGCAGTTCGATTTCGGACGGATATCCATGTCCGCGGGGAACGTAAGCCATGCGTTCCGGGTGAAGAACCAGAGTCCTTCCGACCTCACGATCTCCCGGCTGTACACCTCCTGCATGTGCACCACCGCCAGTTTGGAGACCGCGGACGGCAGATCCCGGACCGTGGGCATGCCCGGCCACGGACCGGTCCCGGAACTCAATAAGACCATTGCTCCGGGCGAGGAAGCCACGGTGGAGGTCGTCTTCGATCCGGCGGCGCACGGACCGGCCGGAGTGGGTCCCGTCACCCGGGTGGTATACCTCGAAAGCGGAGGCGAAAGGTTCGAGCTGCGGTTCTCCGCGAACGTGACCCCGTAATGAGCCGGAAACTCAAGATACTCATCGGTTTGGGGGCGCTCATCTTCGCCGCCGCGCTCTTTTTCAAGGGATCGAGCGCCGGCTCCGAGTTCCTGTGGCAGGCGAGCGGGGAAGGCAAATGGCTCCTGCCCCTGGTCGCGGTCTCCGCGCTTCTGGACAGCGTGAATCCCTGCGCCTTCTCCATCCTGCTCCTTACCATCGCGTTCCTGATGAGCCTGGGCCGACTGCGGGGCAACATCCTCAAAATAGGCGGGTTCTACATCGCGGGCATCTTCGCGGTGTACATGCTGATCGGCCTGGGGCTGCTGCAGGTCCTGCATCTCTTCGACACGCCGCACTTCATGGCCAAAGTGGGCGCGTGGCTCCTGATCCTCTTGGGGGCGATAAACGTGGCGAACGAGTTCTTCCCGGCATTTCCGGTGAAGCTCCGCATTCCGCAGGCCGCGCATACGAAGATAGGGGAGTTCATGAACCGGGCCACCCTGCCGGCGGCTTTCGCCCTGGGGGCGCTCGTGGGCTTATGCGAATTCCCGTGCACCGGCGGACCGTATCTCATGGTCCTCGGGCTTCTGCACGACCAGGCGACCTTCGCGTCGGGCATCGGCTACCTGCTCTTCTACAACCTCATCTTCATCCTGCCGCTCGCGGTGATCCTGTTCCTCGCGAGCGACCGGACGCTCTTGGATAAAGTGCAGGCCTGGCGGAGATCGGAAACTGCCCGCATGCGCCTGTGGAGCGGACTTGCCATGGTCGTCTTGGGCGCGCTGATACTCGCCCTCTAAAAGAAATAAAAACATGACCGAAGAAAATCATCATCACCAGACGGTTGCGGACAAAGGATTCCCGTGGCTGGGGGCGGGATTGGGCGTGCTCGCTTTGGTCGGATTCATCTACTATCAGGGCCTCCGGGCGGACAAGCCGCCCCAGGGGCCGGAGAGCGCGGCGTATCTCGAAGGCGAAGGCATCCTGGTCGAATGGGGAGACCTCGGCAGGCGGCTCATCGAGGCCGGCGTCATCGACAAGGACAAATTCCTGAATCTGTACGCCCGCCGCGGGACCTTGAGCGACGCGGACCGCGCCCTCATTGACGGCATCTCGGAAGGCGAGCTCAAGGCCAACCAGGCGAACGCGAGCCTTCTCCTGAATCTTTTCTGGGCCCTGGGCCTGGGGAATGAGAGCCCCATCCTGGAGAAAGGGGAGATGGCCCAGTACGGGGATACCGGCAACTTCGCCTCAACCGGCGGTTGGAGCTTGAGCAAGGGCGACGCCATGAACCACTACTCCGCGCACTCGTTCGTGGCGCTCGACTCGGCGGAGCAGGCGCTGGTGGAAAAAGTGAGCAAGGGGATCTACCGGCCCTGCTGCGACAATTCCACCCATTTCCCGGATTGCAATCACGGCATGGCCATGCTGGGTCTGCTCCAGCTTCTCGCCGCGCAAGGCGCGACCGAGGACCAGATGTTCGCGGTCGCCCTAAGAATGAACATGCTCTGGTTCCCGGACCAGTACCGGGTGATCGCGCGTTACTTTGAGACCCAAGGCCAGGATTTCAGCCGGGTTTCCCCGCAGGTCGTTCTGGGCAAGGAATACTCCAGCGGTTCCGGCTACCGCCGCACCGCGAGCCTGATACCGCCCGACGCCGAACGCCGTTCCGGCGCAAGCTGCGGGGTGTAAGCGACTCCGGTTTCTATCCGGTCCGGCACGGTTCGCCTCGCTCCGGCGGCGAGGCGGCCTGTATCTCACCCCCTCGCAGAACCGAGCCGACGGGGTTCCGATAACG
>CAZCTJ010000066.1:0-2362 GCA_964501675.1 uncultured Candidatus Saccharibacteria bacterium | reverse complement strand
GCTCCACGATCTCGAGCAACTCCTTTTCGTTCTCATCGTTCGCTTGCCTGCGGATATCACTCAACATCTCCCAGGCGTAATCCGTGAAGCCCGCCGCTCTGTACAGCCGTGCTCGGCGGATATCCACCTCTATATTCGCGCGGCTGGTGTTCTGTTCTTCGGCCCAGCGCTCCTGCTCCGCGAGCCACTCCAGGAGCTTTTCCTTGGTTTCGGGGTGCTCCGGACCGTTCACGCGTAGCGCTTCGGCGAGTTCACGTTCCTTTTCGGTAAATTCCTGTCCTGGGATTCGTTCGCTCATTTTACGCCTCAAATTTTAAAGAGTCCTTTTCTAAATTACGACCTTCGCTCCAGAGATGCCCCCAGCGTCTCGTCGTCCGCGAACTCGATCTCGCCGCCGGTGGGCAAGCCGCGTCCCAAGCGGCTTATTTTTTTGGCGGAACCGGCAAGCTCTTTTACGAGCAGGGAAGCGTGAAAATCGCCTACGCTCGTGGGATTCAAGCCCAGAATTATCTCTTCCGCTTGGCCTTCCTTGGCGATCACGCTTTTCAAGCTCTGCAGGCGCAGTTTCTGCCAGTCTTCGAGCGCGCCGGTCTTGGGTATGGGGCCGAGGATCAAATAGCGGCCCTTGAACCGGCCGGTGTTCTCCAGGGAGGTCAGGTCGGTCTCTTTTTCGACCAGCATGATGACCGACTGGTTTCGGTGCGGATCGGAGCAGATGTTGCACAGGCTGCCCGCGTTCTCATGGATGAAGAAGCACCGCTCGCACACCTTTATCTTTTTCAGCTGGTCCAGGTTGCGGGCCAGTTCGTGTATGTGCGCCTCGCCGCGGCCGATGAGATAAAAAACCAGCCGGGTGGCCTGGCGGGGACCGATGGAAGGGAGCTCGGAAAGGGCTTGGATCAGTTTGCGGACGGAGGAAGGGAGGTTCATTGAGGATGTGTTGATATTGGATATCGGAAATTAGAGATTGGATTTCGGGATGCTCGAATATCCAATTTCCAGTTCCTAATTTCTAAAAACCCCCGAACTCCTGGCTCACCGGTTCGTTCGAAGAGGTATATATCTTGTCGATGGTGCGGAAGGTGACCATTTCCGGATCAAAGCGCACGTCCACCGTCCCCAAGGGCCCGTTCCGGTGCTTGGCCACGATTATCTGCGCCACGTTCTGCTCCTCCGGCGGCACGTCGATCTTGTCCCGGTCCTTGCGGTAAATGAACATGACCACGTCCGCGTCCTGCTCGATGGAGCCGGAGTCCCGGAGGTCATGGAGCTTGGGTATCTTGCTGTCGCGCTGGTCCACCGCCCGGGAAAGCTGGGAGAGCGCCAGGACCGGGACGTTCAGCTCCCGGGCCAGGGCCTTCAGCCCGCGGGATATCTCCGTGACTTGGGAGACCATGTTGTCGGAATTGCGCCGGGGCATGATGAGCTGGAGATAGTCCACGACCAGGAGCCCGAGGCCATGTTCGATCTGCAGGCGCCGGGCCATGGAGCGCATCTGCATGATGTTCGGAGAAGGCGTGTCGTCGATGAAAATGGGCGCCTTGGAGAGCTTGTCCAGGCCCATTTGGATCATCTGGAATTCGAGCTCGTTCGCTATCTTGCCGGTCCGCAATTTCCACAGCGGCACGTTCGACTCCGCGGCGATCAGGCGGTCGATGACCTGTTCCCGGGACATTTCCAGGGAGAAGATGCCTACGGTGATGTTCGCTTTGAGGGCCGCGTGCAGGGCGATGTTCATGGCGAGCGTCGTTTTGCCGAGCGACGGCCGTGCGCCGATGACGACGAAATCCGATTTCTGGAGGCCGGACAGAAGATTGTCGAGACCCGGGAAACCGGTCGGCACTCCGCGCAAAGCCCCTTTGTGCTCGTGCAGTTTCTCGATGCGTTCGTAGGCGGTCTGCAGCTCCTCCTTGATGGCCACGAAATTCTTGGGCAGGGAATTCTGGGAGATGTTCAATATCTTTTGTTCGATGTCGTCCAGAAGTTCGTCGAATTCCTGGGCCGGGCCGAAGGCGCTCTCGGTTATCTCCGCCGAGGCGCGGATGAGGTCCCGCAGGATCTTCTTCTCTTTGACTATCTTCGCGAAATGCTCCACGTGCGAAGAGGTGGCGACCTGGTTGGTGAGCTCCGCGAGATAGCCGGAGCCGCCGACGTTCTTCAAGTCGTCCTGTTCCTTGAGCCGGTTAGTGAGCGTCAGGATGTCTATGGGCTGCCGCCGCTCGTAAAGTTCCAGGATGGTCGCGTAGATCTTCTCATGGGCGGGGCTGTAAAAATCCGCGGGTACGAGCAGGTCCGCCACCTTGGTCACGGCGTTCTTGTCGATGAGCAGGCTTCCGAGCACGGACTGCTCCGCTTCCGGATT
>CAZCTJ010000065.1:0-2371 GCA_964501675.1 uncultured Candidatus Saccharibacteria bacterium | reverse complement strand
GGGGTTTTGTGACCGGATCCTGGACCGTCAGGGATATAATTGACCACTTGGGGATATATGAGGACCTGCAGCTCGAAGCTTTCCGGAAATTCCTCGATCCCACGATCGCCACGCCCTTGCTGGACGAGAAGGCGAGGGGTTCCTTCTCCGAGTTCAACCAGAAGCAATGGGAAAAGGACAGGAGCCAGGATTGGAAGGAGGTATTTGGGCGCTATGCGGCAGCTCATGCCGGCCTTGAGGAGATAATAGAAAAAATCTCTCCGGAGCTCCTGGCCAAGCAGAATGCCTCCCAATGGTACGGGGAGGGTTGCTCACTGGAGGATATAATCGCGTTCAATTTCGGCCACAAGAAACACCACACCGCGCAGATCAAGCTTTTCCGACAAAGGAATAAGATATAAAAATGAGGCTCTCCATCGGCATCGTTGGTCTCCCGAACGTCGGCAAATCCACCCTGTTCAAGGCGCTGACCGCGCAGGACATCGTTATCGCCAATTATCCCTTTGCGACCATCGATCCCAACGTGGGCGTGGTGCCCGTGCCGGACGAGCGGGTGGACAAACTTGCGGCGCTTTCGAATTCCAAGAAGAAGATACCGGCGGTGGTGGAGTTCTACGACATCGCGGGGCTGGTCAAGGGTGCGAGCAAGGGCGAGGGTCTGGGCAACCAGTTCCTGACCCATATCCGGGAGACCCAGGCCATCGTGGTCGTTCTGCGCATCTTCGGGGATCCGGGCATAATCCACGTGGAGACGAGCGTGGACGCGCTTCGGGATATGGAAATAATCAACGCCGAGCTGGCGCTCAAAGACCTGGATGCGGTGGAGAAACGCCTGTCCAAGGTGGAGGGAGAAGCCCGGACGGGCGACAAGCAAGCCAGAAAAAATCTCGAGACGCTCGCCGCGGTCAAGGGATCTTTGGATCGCGGGCGCCTGATAACGGACCTGGCCGGAGAAGAGATAGTGAAAGAGATGAATCTGCTCTGCGCCAAGAAGCGGATATACCTCCTGAACGGCAAGCCGGAAGAAGTGCCCGCGGGACTTCCCGAAAAGATAAAGGAAATGGGCGCGGACCATGTGGTCCTGGACCTGTCCGGAGCGCAAACGGAACATACCAACAAACTTGAGTTTGTTGGTATGTCGTCGTTGATCCAGAAAAGTTACGAGATATTGGACCTGATATCCTTCTTCACCACCGGCGAGGATGAGACGCGCGCCTGGACGATAAAAAAGGGAGCCAAGGCGCCGGAAGCGGCCGGGACCATCCATACCGATTTCGAAAGCAAATTCATCCGCGCGGAGGTCATCGAATGGAACAAGCTCATGGAAGCCGGCGGGTGGACGCAGGCCAAGCAGAAGGGCTGGCTGCGCATCGAAGGCAAAGATTACGCGGTTAAGGACGGCGACGTGATGGTCATCCGGCACGGGTAGCTCCGCCCCTCTCTCGGTCGGGCAGACGGCCCCGGCGGCGAACTTGACACACGTTCTCGCGGCCCTATCCTGAAACCAGCATCGAGGAGGGCAGATGGCTCAAGAGTTTCCGATCCTTTCCGACGATCACGGCAAGATCCACAGATGGACCGAAGAAGAGCGCGTGTGCCCGGTGACCTTCGGCAAGAAGGAAGGGGCGCATAAGCACTTCATGAAGTGCTCGGTCTGCGGCATCCGGCGACATGGGGCGTACGCGGAACAAGGCTGCTGGCACTACTTCGCTTACGACCACGGCGCGACCCAGAGCGAAGTGGTCCCGCCGTGCAAGGAAGTGCCTGCGGACATGGAGGTGGTGGATGTGCACGAGTGCAGCCACTGCCGCCACATCATCGAGGAACCGGAGAAGGGCTGCGGGTCCGGCTGCAATGCCGGACAGCTGACCCTGAAGGGCCTGCGGTTGAAGAAGGACTTCTACCCCCGCGAGCCCCAGACCGCGAAAAGGGTGGCCGAGGCGGACTGGGCCCAGAGTGCACCCTTCGGCTGCTGTCCGGCCTGCGGCAGCGTGGGCATCGAGGAGACCATCATGTCCGACGAGCAGGAGATGTGCTTCTTCTGCCCGGATGAGCACTGCCGCGATCCGCGCGGGCGCCGCACGGTGTGGGGACAGGCCAAACCCGTCGGCATCCTGGAGAGGGAGGCGGCCGGCTGGAGGTGGAACGCCGAGCACTATCCCGGCACGAAACTGCCGCCGGTATGCCCGGATTAGGGAGTTGAGGCGCACGCCCGAGAATTCGGACACGGCGCCTCAATATTTTTACGAAGTATCAAACAAGGCCTGGGGTGTCCCAGGCCTTCCGTGAGCTATTAATCCATCTCGTCCATCAGGTGCTCCACGATCTCGAGCAACTCCTTTTCGTTCTCATCGTTCGCTTGCCTGCGGAT
>CAZCTJ010000064.1:0-2484 GCA_964501675.1 uncultured Candidatus Saccharibacteria bacterium | reverse complement strand
GGCTTCGAGTTCCTTGGACGATATGGTCATATACGAAGTGTATACCGCCGTATGCGTGCGGTCAAAGGGGAGGTTATCCCCAGGCCCCATCCCGGCCGGGCAGGAAAAGCTTATAATTAAGCGATGGATCTCTTTGAATCGGTTTACCTGGTGCTTTCGGTCTTCACCACTTTCTTCTTCCTGAGCGCCTTCTTCATAGTCCTGGAATGCATGCGCAAGGGGCTCACCTATCACGCCTTGGCGGCGACCGTCTGGGGCTTGGGCATCGTGGTCGTCGCCCGCATCTGGCACACCGCCTACGTGGTGCTGGACCTCCGGGCGATATGGGGCAAGTGGCCGGAGATGGCCGAATACGCCATCTATTTCGTGGCTTATATGGTCTTTTTCTCGCTGTTTTGGAAAGCGTACCGGACGCGGATGCCCAAGGGGGATTGATCGTCCCGGCGATGTTCCGGGGGCCTATCTCCTGGGCAGGTCCAGGGAGAATATTTTCCCGTCCATGAGGTAGTACAGGCGGTTCGATCCGGGGTCATATGCGATCTTCAAGGTGGGCGCGATCGGGAAAAGATTCTCCAGGCCGATATCGTCCAGGTCCAGGAAAAACGTCCGATCGGGATAGGGGAGCAGAAGGTGCTCGCCGTCCTCGAGCCAGATGAGCCCCCGGATCTTGCCCGCGTCGGGAAGCTTGAACCGGCGGTATTCCTTCTCGTTGCGGAAATCTATGATCTCCAGCCCCTCCCCGTTGCGGAGCGCAACCCGGTCGCCGTTCGGACCGAATTCAAAATCCCTGACGTCGCTCGCGACCGAAGTCCAGGAATCGTCCCCGTTGCGGTAGAGGTAGAATTCTCCGCCATCCTGTTGGAGCCCGAGGACGTTCTCCCGCCATTTGGCCTTCACCGTTCTCCCGGGCAGAGGCCGGGAGATCACCCGCTTGTTCCCGAAGAACTTGTCATAAATGGTGAGTTCGGATGTTTTTTCCTTGCCGGAGTACGAGGTCCAGGCCAGAGCGGCGGAGGAGACCGCCGTGCGGGAGATGCTCGAAGTGGCGGTGGAGCTCGCGATGGCCAGGAACTGCCCGCGGTCGCGGTTCAGAAGCGCGAGAAGGTCCGGCCGCTCAAGTATGAGATTGGAAGAGTTGAACGGATCCGGAAAGACCGCGGTGCTGGTGGAGATCCGGAGATTGAGCCGGCGGAGTAGGGGCGCGAGAGGAGTGCTGATGGATGTCCGGATGTCGCTCCAAAACATATTGCCCGCCTGGTCGCCGGTCAGGACCTGGTTGCCGTCCTCCGTCCAGCCCAGGACGGAGCTGCCGGGCAGTTCCCGGTTCTGAAGGTTCAATTTCCCGTCCGTATCCCGGGCCAGTATGTCGGATAGGAGCCAAAACTCCCGGACCGGCCCCTGGAGAACCGTTCTCGCGTCCTTGGGCACGAGCAGGGCGGATTCGAGCGCGACCACCATGGCCGGTTCCACGGCCACCGTGCGCTCCAGGGGGGGGTAGCCGTCAAGTTCCAGCCGCAGGCGGTAGGGTTGCGGGAAAAGGTCGGTGATGAGGGTCCCGGATTGGAAGAACCCCGAACGGTTCCGGACCGGCTCTCCGTCCAGGAAGATATTCGCGTTCGCCGGCAGGCTTCGGATATAGATGCCGCCTACCTCGGTCAAGCGGCCGGTCCGGAGGTCCAGCCGCCAACCCTGGGCATAAAGGACGAGAGCGCTCCCGGCAGCGAGGAAGACCAGTATCAGGAAATAGAACAGGGCACGCCTAAATCGTCTGGTCATTTGGGGTCGAATATCTTTTTCATGCTTCGGGGTGTATAATTAATTAGGTTCCGTCATGCAATTTCCGAATCAAGCAAATATTTAAGGGATCGGGCGAATACCCTGGCCCTTGGGCGACAGGGTTCGAGCTCTCCCACCTGGCCTTTGGTCGGGATAAATGATGACGGAGCCTGCAAAAGCCATCCTGCAACAACCAGGATGGTTTTTGCTTTTGGTCATCACTAAAAAGGATAGTGGAACCCCCGGGAAAGGGCAATCCTGCCGGGAAACGACGGCCCGCCCCCTCCTTCGATTCCCGGTCCAAAACGCAGATGGCGGAAGTTTTCACTTCGCGAGAACCGAACGTCTTCCGGCTCCAGCGGCCGGAAGCGTTCTGCGCTTTCGCTTCGATTCAGAGCCAAGCAATCGAAGCTCCGGGAGCTTCTCGCGAAGTGAAAACTGGAGCTGGTCGGGCCGCCGGGACGCTCCGCTATCTCACGTCGCTTTGCTCCTTGCGAACCCACGGTTCGCAACACCATTCCTACACGGGGAACCGGTCGCGGTTCCCCGACCCCTTCCGCTGTTCGATTCCCGGACGGCAAAAAACATGCAGCCACCCATGAAGGATGGCTGCATGTTTTTGTCGGGCCGCACGGGAATGTCGCTCGGACCACCTCGCTCCCGAGAACCCAGCGGTTCTCGGATTTCCGCCACGGGGAAACTCCCGTT
>CAZCTJ010000063.1:0-2608 GCA_964501675.1 uncultured Candidatus Saccharibacteria bacterium | reverse complement strand
AACCGCCGTCGGTATGAACGGTTATCTTGCTTAGGAAAAGCGCGCTGTCCTTCATCGCTTGGATTTTACCTCTTTCCAGGGCAAAGGGGCACCGATGGGCAAGATCATCCCCGCCGCCTGGGGGTGGCCTTTCGCGCCAGGAACGGATTTCAGCAGATCGAACGGACGCAGGGCGCGCAAAGAGAGTTTCCATTTTCCGCCCTCTTCCCGCCAAACTATGGCGAAGGGCGGCTTGCGCCTGGCCAGGGTATGCCCGATGCGGTCCCGGAAGACCGGGGAATTCACCGCGAACACCCGGAATCCCTTGAAGTCCACCAGCTTTGCGCACCCTAGGATCGCTTCGATCTGTTTATCACGGTACAAAAGCATCTTATATCCGTCCGCGATCCGTCGGCGGCGCCGGGCGGTATCCTCGAAGTCCCGGACCAGCCCGGACCAGGTCTTGAAATCGCGCGAGGAGGATTCCGCGATCGTGCTCACCGCTTCCGTATCTTTGAATCGGAACCGCCATAGGTCGTGGTCCTCGATGTATTTCAGAAATGCGGGAACCGGTTTTTTGGGATGGAAATATCGCCAGGCAAGGACCGCCCCGGAACGCTTCGCATCGAAAACCGAGCCGGGCAAGGTCCGGGGAGTGTCCTTGGATGCCATATGATGGTCCAAACTCACCAGGAGCCTGTTGTTGCGCCGGAGCTCGTCCACGGGTCCGCGGTTGTTGAACGCCCAATCTATCATATATATCCGCTTGTCCTTCAGGCGCGGAGGGTTATCCCGGTCCGCAAGGCCGATATATTCCGCCCGCTCGCCGAATTTCTTCCAGGCCGCCCAGGCGCCCGTAAAGCCGTCCGGACAGTTCCCGTGGTACAGGACCGCTATTTTCTTTGACCCCTTTTTCATGTCTTTATCGCTTTTTCCTTAATGCTTCTATACCAGGTAATTTCTCTCCTGCCAAGAATTCCAGGAACGCGCCTCCTCCGGTGGAGATGAAGGAAAACTTCTTATCCAGCTCGTGCTTCTTGAGGAACATGACCGTTTCCCCTCCTCCGACCGCGCGAAACGCTCTTTTATTCCTCGCGATGGCTCTGGCGATCGCAAGCGTGCCTTTGGAAAATTCCTTTTTCTCCACGAAACCCAAAGGACCGCTCCAGATCACGGTCCTTGCCGATCTTATTTTCTCCGAATAGGCGCGGATCGTGCGCGGCCCGATGTCCAAGATGGCGTTCTTCTCTTTTTTCCAATCGGACGGCAGCAGCAGATTCGGATATTTGAGGACCCGCCGCAAACCAGCGAAATCGGAGTCCACCTCGTCCGTGAGCGACCTGCCCACATCCGTTCCCTTCAAATAAAGAAGGGTATTCGCCGCCGCGCCTCCCAAAAGGAACGCATCGGCCTTGTCGCGCAGGAACCTCAACACTCCCAGCTTGTCGTGGGCCTTGGCCCCGCCCAAGACGACCACAAGCGGCAGGGAGGGTTTCCGGAGCAGATCCGAGAGCGCCTTCATTTCTCTTTCCAATTCCAGGCCGGCATAGGACGGCAGAAATCCGGTGATGGCCGCGAGCGATGCCGCGCGCCGATGGGAGACCGCGAACGCGTCGTTCACATAGTAATCGCCCAGCTTCGCCAGGCGGCGGGCAAGCTTGGGGTCGTTCTTGTCTTCGCCGGGCAGAAAACGCAGATTCTCGAGCAGGAATATCCGCTCCCTGCCTTTTCGGATCCTCTCGTTCATCTCCGGAAAACGAAAATGGCCGATGAAGGCCACCCGCTCCCCCAGGAATCTTTGGATGTCCTTTCTTTTTCCCCGCAGCGTGAGCCCGTTGTGCCTGCCTCCCGGCCTGCCCAAATGGCTCAAAACAACCACTTTCCCCGCATGCCGCAGGATGAAACGGATGGTGGGCAGGGATGCCCGCAGGCGCCATTCGTCCGCGGTGTTCAGGTCGAGCCGCAGGAGGCAGGTTCCCTTCAGGCGGTCGGGAGATGTTTTGCCGAGATAAGCGATCACAATGGCCTAATTATACCAGAAATAACGTGTATCGATTGCTAGAACAGCGTCCGTATATGAGAACAGAGCAAGCCTCGCTGAGGCTGCCTTTTAACTTGTCAGCCGGCCTGCGATCCCTCCCGCGGAGGGACCCGCCGGAGCAAGGGTGAAGCGGCGCCCGGTGTCCTGGCTACTTTGAAAATTTGTTCGAAGGAGAATGGGAACGATGACCGAAGCGATCTATCTCATCCTGATCGCCATCATCACCGGAACTGCGATCGCAGCCGGAACATGGTGGATGGTATGGAAGATTCGGCGCGAAGCGGAGGCGGAAACCCGGCAGGCGAGCCGAAAGCTCGTCGACCGTTTGCGGGAGGTGTTCATCTCCTGCGTTTCCCCGCAATTGCGCCGAAATCTCCGGGTCTCCACGCTGGAACGGGTCAAATGGCGCCGCAGAAAATGGAGATGGAGGTCCGAACGGCGGATCTTCGTGTCCTTGCGGTTTCAGGAATCCGTGAACCAGACCTCGATGAAGGAAATGGCTCGGGCAACCACGCATGAATTCCTGAGACAGTCGGAGAACGCGCCGTATCTGGTGGAACTTAGATTCAACTTCACTGACCCGGAGGA
>CAZCTJ010000062.1:0-2625 GCA_964501675.1 uncultured Candidatus Saccharibacteria bacterium | reverse complement strand
TCCGCGCTTTTCGCGTTAACTTCCGAAAGCAATTTTTTCTCGTTCCGCCGGATGATCGCGAGAAGTTCTTCCGGGAATTCCAGCATGAGCACCACCTTGTCCTTCGGCTCGCAGCCGGCTTTCTGCCGAAGTTCCTGCACGCTCCGCACAAGCTCGCGCAAGATCCCCTCCTCCCGAAGTTCGGCGGTGATGAGCATATCGAGCTCGAAATCCGTCTTGAGCTTGGGGTCAAAGATTATTTTCTTCACGTTCACCTCCTCCGCCGCGATGGCGAGAAGGTCTTTTTTGCCGCGCACGGACATCTTCGTATTCTTTATCTTGAGCGAAGCAAGCGGCTGGCGGACCTTGATGCCCGCCTCCGCGCGCTTGGCAAGTCCCATGCTCGCTACCTCCCGGACCTCCGCCATGGCCTGCAGGAATTTTTTATCCGCCTTGGCCGCCTTCGGCCAATTCGCAAGATGCACGGACAGAGCTTCCGGTTTCCCGGAACGCATGATACTGCCCCACAGGGCCTCCGCGAAGAAGGGCGTGAAGGGCGCGGCAAGCCGCGCAATCGCGGTCAATATCTCGCGGAGCACGCCGGACGCTTCCCGAAGGTCCTTTGCGCTTTTCGGCCTCTGAAAACGTCTGCGCGAGCGCCGGATGTGCCATCGGGAGAGGTCGTCCGCGAGGGACTGGAGCGCAAGCCCGGCCTCGCGTATCTCATAGCGGTCCAGGCGCGCGCTCATTTCCTTTTCGGTTTCCGCGAGCCGCGAAAGTATCCAGCGGTCCAAAACGTTCTTGGGTTTCGCCGGTAGCTTAGCCGCCTGATCGGCGTAGGTCCGGAAGAAAACATAGGAATTGTAGACGAGCGCGTGGAATTGCCGGTAGAACTTGACCACGTCGTTCTCGTCGAAATTCTTCGGTTCGCCCGGCGGGGTGGCGGTGAAAAGATACCAGCGGATGGCGTCCATGCCGTGCTTTTCCGCCATCGCCCAGGGATCGATGACGTTCCCTTTGGATTTGGACATCTTCTGGCCGAACTTGTCGTTGATATGGCCCAGGGAGATGACGTTCTTGTAGGGCGCTTCCCTTCCCAATAAGGTCGCCACCGCAAGCAGGGTGTAGAACCAACCCCGGGTCTGGTCCACCGCCTCCGCGATGTAATCCGCGGGGAAGAATTGCTTCTTGTCGATGAGCTTCTCGTTCTCGAAGGGGTAATGCGATTGCGCGAAAGGCATGGAGCCGGAGTCGAACCAGACATCCGCCACTTCCTTCACCCGCTTCATCTTGCCCTTGCACTTCCCGCAGGCGAGTTCGATCTTGTCGCTCCAGGGCCGGTGGAGATCGGCGTCCCCGCTTTCGTTCCGCGGCAGGACAAGATACTCAAGCTTCTCATACTCCCCTACGTTCAGGAACTCCTCGCCGCGAGCCTCTTTTTCTTTAATGCTTCTCCTTTCATCCCAGCCCTCCGCGAGATGTTTGAGCATCCAGATGGGATACTCATGGCTCACGAACAGGATGTTCTTGCCCCGATACTTTACCTCGAGCGCCTTCAGGGCTTCCCAGGCCCTCGCGCGCACCTCGCGGATGGATTCCCCGCCCAGGGGACCCCGCTCCATGCGTTCCTCGTAGGTCGGCAGGACCTTGAAATACTCTTCCTTGGGTTTGCCGCTCAAATTCCCCAGGTTTATCTCGGCCAGGCGTTTGTCGAAAACGACCTTCACGCCCAGGGCTTTCCCCGCTATTTCCGCGGTCTCTTTGGTGCGCAGGACAGGCGAGGAAACGACGAGGTCGAGTTTTTTGCGGGCCCTCCCGAGCTCCTTCGCCAATCTTCGGGCGGAACGCTCGGCGTCCTGCCGGCCCTTGGAAGTGAGATGATATTTGCCGCTGCCGCTGTCGACGATGCCGAAGGTGCGGTTCTCCGGATAGGCATGGCGCATCATCCAATAGGAATTGCGGCCGCCTCCCGCACGACGGGAAAGCTCCGCGACGCTTCCGATCGCCTCCCACTCCCCGCATTTATTGCATTTCCAGACCGGCAGAGGCGTGCCCCAGTAGCGCTCCCGGGAGAAATTCCAATCCTTTTCTTCCTTGAGCCATTCCCCGAACCGTCCCTTTTTAAGATGCGCCGGAACCCAGTTTATCTTCTGGTTATTCGCGAGAAGCCGCTTCCGCACCTTGTTCACCGCCACGAACCAGGCGGAGCGGGCATAGTACAGGAGCGGCGTGCCGCAGCGCCAGCAATGCGGGTATTCGTGCGTGTAATCCTCGGTCCGAAACAGGAGGTTGTTCTTCGCGAGGTGCGCGAATATCTTTTCCTCGGTCGCCTTGTCCTTGACCGGCAGGCCCGCGAGACCCGGCACCGCCTTTACGAACCGCCCTTCCTCGTCCACGGTATGGAACTGGGGCAGGTCGAGCGCGATGCCGAGCTTGTAATCGTCCTCGCCGTACATGACCGCGGTGTGCACCACGCCGGTGCCGTCCGTCACGGTCACAAAATCGGCATCGTACACGCGGTGGGCTTTTTCGTTGCGAAGTTCTTTGACGTCGAAGAGCGGCTCGTATTTCAGGCCGAGTAAATCCGCCCCGACGAGATACTTTTTAACACCGGGGTGTTTAGCTGCTGGTTCTCCCGGATCTTTT
>CAZCTJ010000061.1:0-2808 GCA_964501675.1 uncultured Candidatus Saccharibacteria bacterium | reverse complement strand
GCGTGGCCCGCGCCGCGAGCGCGAGTATCCGGACCGCTTCCGGCGAGAGATCCGTTCGCAGTATCTCCGCGGAACGCGCCAGTATTTTTTCGATGTCCGCCAGGCCGTAGTACTCCAGGCGGAACGTCGCGCCGAATCGGGAGCGCAAGGGGTGGGATAAAAGGTTCTCTCGGGTGGTCGCGGCGACCAGGGTGAAGGGCGGCAGGTCCAAGTTCAGGCTCCGGGCGCTCGGACCCTTGCCCACCATG
Organism: uncultured Candidatus Saccharibacteria bacterium; assembly: GCA_964501675.1. Taxonomy (GTDB): domain Bacteria; phylum Patescibacteriota; class Minisyncoccia; order UBA6257; family 2-01-FULL-56-20; genus JBBUAX01. Next base: position 2,560 of record CAZCTJ010000061.1, on the reverse strand, counting down.
AGATGCAGTTTCCGCGACTCCATCGCGGGGTAAAGAACCTCTTCGATCGCGCGGTTGATGCGATGGGCCTCGTCGATGAAAAGAACGTCGCCGGCCGTGAGATTGGTGAGTATCGCGGCCATGTCGCCCATTTTCTCGAGCGCGGGTCCGGAGGTGATCTTCACGTTCGCGGCCATCTCCTTCGCGACCAAAAGCGCGAGGGTGGTCTTACCCAAGCCCGCCTGCCCGCAGAAAAGCAGGTGGTCCATCGCCTCGCCGCGCTTCTTCGCGGCATCGATGATGATCCGCAGGTTCTGCTTGATCTTGTCCTGGCCTACGTATTCCTCCCAATCGCCGGGGCGAAGGGCCTGATCGATGCCGGCATCCTCGGCCGGAACGGTTTTGGAGATGATTTTGGTCATTATGTATCGGAATCCTCCATCGGGCGCGTATTATAGCGCTGTGCGGGCCGGGTCTTGACAATAATTTTGTCTTGTGCTAATATACCACTCGCTAAGCTCATTGGCCGCCTCCGACCTGGGGGCAGGAATTATTTCTAGCTAGGACGGCTTGGCTCCGGCGAAGCCCATCCTCTGAGTAATTCTAACCTCTTTTAATCCACTTAAAAAGAGACCCTTCTACTTCTTTCGCACTTGCGGGAGATTTAGCCCCCAGATCAGAGCCGGCCACGAAAATACGCCCTATCCGGGCGTATTTTTTCACTCCAGGGTCGTCCTTCAGCTCTTGCCGTCCGGTCCGGCCTCCCAAACCATCCCGCCGGTCGCCTTTTCCACTTCTTTGAAGGAGGTCATGCCCGAGATGACCTTGAGCACTCCGTCCGCCTGCATGCTGACCATGCCCTGGCTTTTGGCGAGCGCGCGCAAAGCGACCTCGGAGGCGTCCGAGAGGATGGTCTTTTCCATCTCCGGGCCGCCGATCAGGAACTCGAATATGGCCACCCGGCCCCTATAGCCCAGGTTGTTGCAGGCGGCGCAGCCGACCGGCTCGAATATTTTGACGTCCCGGTAGACGCTCTTGTCCACCCGCGCGGGCAGAGCGGCGAGATACGCTTCGATGCGCGCCTTCTCCTCCGGAGAGACCTGTGCCGGCTTTTTGCACTCCGCGCACAGCCGCCGCACCAGCCGCTGGGCGATGACGAGCGACAGGGACGACCCCACGGTCTGGACCTTCACGCCCAGGTCGACCAGACGCGGCACGGCGCCCACCGCGTCGTTGGTGTGCAGGGTCGAGAGCACCAGGTGGCCGGTCAGGGACGCCTGAAGCGCGATATCCGCCGTTTCCTTGTCCCGGATCTCGCCCACCAGAACCACGTCGGGATCCTGCCTTAAGATCGCCCGCAATCCGTTCGCGAAAGTGTAGCCCACCTCCGGGTTCGCCTGGGTCTGCTCGATGCCCCCGATGCGGTATTCGATCGGGTCCTCGATGGTGATTATCTTGACCTCCGGATCGTTCAGCTCCTGCAAGAACGCGTACAAGGTGGTGGTCTTGCCGGAACCGGTGGGGCCGGTGTTCAAGACCAGGCCGTTCGGCTCCTGGAGTATCTTGCGCACGATCGCGAGATCGTCCGCCCGGAGCCCCAGCTCCGCCAGATTCACCCGGATGGAATCGGGGTCGAGGAGGCGCATCACGATGGTCTCCCCGAATTCGGAAGGGATCAGGGACACGCGCACCTCCACTTCTTTGGAAGGAAGATTGATGGTGAACCGCCCGTCCTGCGGCTCGCCGTGGATGTTTATCTTCAAGGAGGACAGGAGCTTGATGCGGGTGATCAGGCTCTCGTAATTCTTCACCGGCAGGTTCTCGTAAATGTCGTGCAGCAGCCCGTCCAGGCGGAAGCGCAGCCGCGCGCCGGTCTGCTCCGCTTCGAAGTGGATGTCCGAAGCCCGGTTGTTCAGGGCCCCCGCGAGCACCACCTCGAGAAGCGCGGTGGTCGTGGCGTGGATCGCCTGCTCCATTTCCATTTTGAGCGCGGGCAGGTTGGACAGGCGGCTTAAAAGCTCCTCGAAGTGCTTCTTTTCGATCTCCACCCGCCCGGTTATCTCCTTCGCTTCGGCGGAAACATATTTATAGAGCAGCCAGGCCTGCTCCAGGCTGCTTTTGGACACCACGAACATCCTGGCCGCGAATTTTTTCCGCTCCAGTTCCGCGAGCACCTTCCCGACCGCGGGAAGCTTGGGATTGTAGACCGCGAGAGCCACCTCGTGGGTCTTGAGCTCGATCGCGGCAAGGAGCGCTTCCCGGGCCTGCGCCTCCGGGACGAGCCGGATGGCTTCGAGCCCGACGGGCACCTTGCTCAGGTTCGCGTAGCCAAGGTTCGCCGCCTTCGCGCGCCGCTCCGCGTCGCGCTCTTCCGCGTCGCGGTTTATCTGGCTCAAGCGCCGCGTGAGCGCTCCCGGGGGCTTCTCGATCATTGCCTTTAAGTTTAAATCAGGGCCTCCGGCCCGGCAAACCGCATAAAAACAGCCCAAAGCCCTTTATTGACAAAAATGGTAAAATTTGCTATAATGTATAGGTTAGTGTGCGTGCTGCACCTCGTCAAAAACCGCCCCAAAAGGGGCCT
>CAZCTJ010000060.1:0-2944 GCA_964501675.1 uncultured Candidatus Saccharibacteria bacterium | reverse complement strand
CGGGCGAACACCTCCGAGCTCAAAAAGATAATCCGGAAACACGGCTGGCCGACCATTCCGATGGTGGGCAAGAAGGCGAGCTTCAACGCATGGCTTTTGGCCCAGCACGCGGACCGGGAGCCGAAATTCCAGGAACGGGTTTTGAAGTTCCTGATCAAGGTGGACGAAAAATATCCGGGCGCGATAAACCGGGCGCATATCGCATTCCTCACCGACCGGCTTCTGGTGGCGAAGAGAAAACCGCAGGAGTTCGGGACCCAATTTTATTTCGACAAAAGCAAGAAATTGCGCCTGAATCCGCTTCAAAGCAAACGGAAGATAAACGAACTTCGCAAGAGATATGATCTGCCGCCGCTCGAATTCCATCTGAAGGAAGCGGCGGCATATAACGCCGGGCTCCGGAAATGATCCGTCTGCCCTCTTGGAAGGCCCGCAATTTAAGGGAATCGGTTCCGAAGCGGAAAAGTTCGCCGCTTGGTAATATAAGGTAGGGCCTTGTCATTCGAGTATCAACCGCCAGATAGGGAGGTTTCCATGAAAACACGCGTTCTCGCCGTCGTCCTCGCCGTGCTCGTTCCCGCTCTCGCCATGGCCCAGAGCCCGCCCGCGCAGGAGATGACCAACTCCGACGTGGTCAAGCTCGTCTCCGCCGGACTCTCGGAGCAGGTCGTCCTCGCCGCCATCGCTCAGGCGCCGAGCCGCAAATTCGACCTTGCGCCTGCGGCGCTCGTGGAGCTCAAGAGCAAAGGCGTGCCCGACTCGGTCATCGCGGCGATGCTCAGCGTCCCCGCGCCCGCGGTCCGGCCCGCGAGCATGACGGTATCCGCGCCGCCCGCTCCGCCGCGCGATCCGAACGACCCGCTCACGCCGCGCTCGTCTGGTATCTACCTCGACACCGGCGGCTCGCCGCGGCTCGCCCGGCTCCAGTCGGTGGATTTCGAGGGATTCCGCACGGACGGCACCATGGGCAATATGTTGACCGGCGGAGTGGTCAAGGGCACGAACAACGCCGTGTTCCGCGGCGGGAAGGCGCCCGTGCGCACCGGCCCGAACCCCGTGTTCTACTTCTACGGCTCGGCTCCGGACCGGAGCATGCGGCTCTTCAAGCTCAAGGGTAAGAAGAACGAGCGCCTGCTCGTCATCTTCGAGTCCGGCTGGGTGGAGAACCGGGTGGGCACCCGCGAGAAGGACGAAATGCCCTTCGCCGTGGAGCAGGTAGGCGAGGGCATCTGGCGCGTAAGCGTCACGAACGCGCTCCAGCCCGGGGAATACGGCTGGACGAACAACGCCTACACCATCTTCGATTTCGGCGTGGACAGAAAATGAGATGTGTTCATGCCGGGGGTACCAGGCCCGGGAAGCGAAAGCGACCCGGGCCGGATTTATTGTTGTCCCGGAACGCTGTGTTGTATAATGGACCCATGGCCAACAACTGGAAGCTTTACGGTTTGACCGGTATTCTGGTGCTGCTTCTCTTGGGCGCCTGGTATATTTCCTATAAGCCGGGGGAGAAGATAAAGGTTTACGAATTCGCCGGGAACATGGAGCGGATGGAAGGGGATACGGTTTGGCTCAAGGGGAATTATTCGAGCGAAGAGGTCCAGGGCCTGTCCGGACCGGAGAACGAGCTCGTTATGGAGGTGAAGTTCACGCCGGATACCAAGGCGGAAAAGGTGACCTGGGTCTTCCCGCCGGAAGCGGAGAAGACCGGTATCTATGATTTTTCGCTCGCGACCAAAGGGACCGTGGAGGGCTCGCTCGAGGATTGGAAGGCGCTCGGTTTGAATGGGATGATCGTGAGGTCGGAGAAGAACATCTACGGCAAAACGGAGATGGAGGCGGCCTCCTTCAGGTATTTCGCGAATTGAAGGCCGGATCTTAAAGATATTTTTGACCCGGTTTCGGCGCGCCCGGTTTTCCACAGGCGGGCGGAGAGGGCCGTGAAACAAGGCCTCCCGGGGTGTTGACTTTTTAGGCAGTTTCGTGGTATAATATAGATAGAGGAGACGAGGAATCTCCACTTTGATGTCCTTTGGGCCTGCGGGGACGTCGAAGATTAAAAATAGCAAGGCCAGTGCGAGGAGGGGAGTCATGAAGGCTCTCATCGGCGTTCTCGTGGCGCTGGCCCTTGCGGTCAGCATCTCGGCGTGCGGCGGGACACCCACCGAGCCGTCCGACAACGGCGGCAATGGCGGCGGCGTTCCGGCGAGCACGGTGGCGTCCATCACGGGCATCAAGATGTGGCTCGGCAACGAGACCACCATCATCGAGCCCGAATCGGTGACCGAGGCCGAAGGCGTAAAGACCTACCGCTTCGTTCTGCCGCGGGTGGACTTCATGGGATTCGTGGTTACCGCCTTCAACCCCCGCGCCGAAAGCCGGGAGATGAAGTGGACGTTCACGGACGGCACGTCCCAGAACGGCTCTAACGTGCGGTTCGAAGAACCGTTCAACCCGAATCCGTACGTGAGGGCGACCGATTCACTGATCCGTCCGGATCAGAGGAAAGGTCAGCCCATCACTTACACCCTCGCCGGGGAGGAGACGGGCGGCAACCTCCTCAACCCCACGCCGCTTCGGGCGGTCGTGGTAGTCACGCAGGGGTGGTAAGCCCCTCGCGAGAGTCAGAGAAAGGCCGGTGTGCAACGTGCACACCGGACCTTTGCGTTTTAGGGGATGTGTTATTATTGAGATATGCGGATTTATGGTGCGATATTGGCGGTTTTGCTCCTGGGAATGTTGTTCATCTTTCTGCCACCGACGGTTCTGGCGCAGGATCAGGAGGAACCATGTATGGTGGACGGTCCCTGTAAGGAACCGGAGCCGCAGGACAATCCCAAGGTGGAGGTCATGTCCTCGACCAATGAGGTTTATTTGCAAAAATCCTGTTATTCCGGCGGAGGCATAGGCGGCGGCGGACAGACGACCTGCGAAGGCGTGGGCG
>CAZCTJ010000059.1:0-3008 GCA_964501675.1 uncultured Candidatus Saccharibacteria bacterium | reverse complement strand
CTCAAGAACATCTCGGCCGCATGTAATTCCGGCTCGGTGCTGAACATGACGGGGATAGGCGAACTGAAATCGAAGCCCTTCTCCCGCCGGCGGGAGTTCTCATGCCCTACCAGGGTCGTCCGCCAGATCTTGCCGGGCAGGCTTTCGTTGAACTTCTCCGGCCGATAGCCCGCGCGCAACAACTCCGCCATTTCGGCGAGATGCCCGCGGTCCAAATGCTCGATAACCGGGGTATTTTGGGGGACGTCCTCCAGGGTCTCCGTCATTGACCTACATTATAAACCCGTGACCCCGGAGGTAAACCCGTTGATTTTATGTCCAGACCTGGTAAAATATGACCCGGACCCTCATACCCAGGAGACCCAAATGCTCAAAGCCGCGAGAAGGTTTGACGAGGAGGACCTCCTCCTCGCCCGGTGGAGACTGACCCGTATCGTCGTCAGGGGAGAGCTGCGTCTGTGCGACAAAGTTCTCGCCAGCGACAGGGTCGCGTCCATCCTCTGGGATCCGAAGAGCGGACGCGCGTTCGACCTCGAAGGAAGGCCGATCGCCGCGCTCTTCTAGACAGCCGCAATCATCTTGGAAATCCCCGCGGAGACTTCCCAGCAGGTCCGCGAAGAGCGAGCGCGAGGCCCCCAGCCTCGCGTTTTCTTTCTAAGGATAAAGTCGCAGAAGCTCGTTGTATTTCAATATTCTCTCCCGGATGGGCGCGCCTATCTTCACCCCTTCCGCCCCGGAAGCTTTGGCCAGGTGGACCAGGAACGCATCCCCGGTCTCCTCCCCCCGGTGCGACACTATGCGCGCAAGCCCCAATTTTTTGGAAAGCGCGAGCGCCTTGCAGGTCTCGGTGAGCGTCCCGATCTGGTTCGCTTTGATTATCACCCCGTTCATGGCCCCTTGGCCCGCGTACTGCTCGATCAGGAACGGGTTGGTGGTGGTGAGGTCATCGCCCACGATGAGCTTGTCCGGGAACTTGACCCGCAAGGCGGAGAACGACGCGGGGTCGTTCTCCGCAAAGGGGTCCTCGATGGCGACCAGGGCCGGCACCCGGCCGAAATAGCCGGCATACACTTCGGCGAGTTCCTCCGCGCTGCGCTCCCCGCCGCCTATCCTGTATTTCCCGCTCCGGAAGAAATTGCTCGCGGCGGCATCCAACCCCAGGCGAAAACCCGCGGCGGCCTTGGTGTCCGAGATCAACTGCTCGAGCATGCTGAGCGGTTCCAGGTCGTCCCGCCAATTCACGGCATAACCCCCTTCCACCCCCAGGGGCAGAACGCTCCCCGCCAAACGCGGGCCGATCGCTCCGCCTGTCTTCCGGTACAGTTCGATCATGAGCGCGATCTTTTCGGCCAGGGGCCCCTCCCGGTCCGAGATGACCAGATACTCCTGAAGCGCGAGCCCGCTTTGCGCGTGCGCGCCGCCTTCCACGAAATTCGCGTAAATGCGCGGCGGGGCCTCCTTCGTTCCGCCCGGGAAAAATTCCTCCGCGAGCGACTGCCAAAGTTCTTTCTTCCCTTCGGAGGCCAAGGCGCGGGCACCGGCCAGGGAGACGCCCAACATGACGTTCCCTCCGAACTTGGATTTGTCCGGCGTGCCGTCCGCGTGGAGCAGCAGCTGGTCCAATTCGGAAACGGAACGGAAATCCAGCCCCAGAAGCTGCGGCCGCAATTTCGCCCAATTTTCGCCCGCCTCTTCCGGCGTCAGGGCCTTGGCCTCTCCGCTGCCGCGACTCTCGCCCGCGGGTATCTGGGCGCGAAAGGACTGGCCGTCGGAGAGCATCTCCACCTCCAGCGTCCGCGCCGCGTTCGAGGTATATATTTCCCGCAGTTTTATCTCCTCTATCCTCATGTTCCCGGAATGAGATTTTTGGGCGTCCCGGCCACAAATCCCTGCACATTCTCCAGGGTGGTGCCGAGTATCCGCTCCATGGCCTCTTGGGTATTAAAGGCATTGTGAGGCGTGATAAGCACGTTCGGCATTTTCATCAACATGTGGTTCTGGAGCATGGTCCGCAGCTCCTGGACTTGGAGCGACCCCGCCCCCAGGAATTTCATCTCGTCCTTGGTCTCGCCCTCCTCCTCGAGCACGTCCAAGCCCGCGCCCGCAAGCGTTCCGTCCTTAAGCGCCGCGACCAGCGCCTCGGTCTCCACAATGGGACCGCGGGCGGTGTTCACCAGATAGGCGCCTTTCTTGATCAAGGCGATGTTCGTTTTGTTTATCAAATGATGCGTGTCCTTATTGTAGGGGGTATGCAAAGAGATGACATCGGAGCGGCCTAAAAGCTCCTCCAGCTTCAGATATTCGAATCCCATCTCCTGCGCCGCCTGGGCGTTCGGAAAGGGATCGTGGGCAAGAACGTTCATCCCGAAGCCCTTGGCGATCCTTATCATCTCCCGCCCGATGCGCCCGGTACCGATGATGCCGATGGTCTTTCCTTTGATGTCCATGCCCCGCAGGCCGTGCAGATCGAAGGAATCCGCTTCCTTTATCTGATCTATCGCGCGGTATATCCGGCGGGTGAGATTCAATATCAGGCCGAAGGCGAATTCCGCCACGGTATTGTCCCCGTATCCCGGCACGTAAGAGACCGCGACGTTCTTCGCTTTGCAGGCCGCGGCATCCACGTGGTCGAAGCCGGTGGAGCGGGTGGCGATGAATTTAAGGCTGGGCAGAGCCGCGAGCACCTCCGGCGTGATCTCCGAATTCACGAAGACCGATACGGCGTCGAAGTCGTTCGCCGCAGGCAAAGTAAGGGGATCTATCTTCTCCTGGCTCAAGACCAATTCATGTCCGGGCAGGGCCGCGCGGATCAAATTCTCTTCCCACCCTTCCAATTCAAAAAAAGCGATCTTCATGCATTCATTCTAACATACAAAAACGCGCGATTCTGTTTCGCGGGAAGCTATCGGAACCCCGCCGAGCTTGGTCCGCCCAGACGGTCGGCGGATCCTATATCCTCTTCTCCGCCTCGGCGATCCGGGAGATGGTCTTTACCACCGTGTCGGGGT
>CAZCTJ010000058.1:2830-3058 GCA_964501675.1 uncultured Candidatus Saccharibacteria bacterium | reverse complement strand
GGAATGTCTATACTTCGGACAATTTGCGAGGCAAGGATGTGGTTTTGTTTTTCAACGAGGGGCTTATGTGTTACCCCGCTTGCTGGAACCAAATCGCCTCTTTCTCCAAGGATCTTCGTTTTGCGGGGGAGAACACCGTGGTTTTGTCGGTAATAGCCGATCCCCAAAAAGATTGGCTCCGGGCGGTCGAGGAGATGCCCGAACTTGGCGCGGCAACGGTGGTCTTCG
>CAZCTJ010000058.1:1605-2820 GCA_964501675.1 uncultured Candidatus Saccharibacteria bacterium | reverse complement strand
CCGCTAAGTTCGGCGTGCTGTGGACCCCGTCTTCAATGCATCCGGGCTCGCTTCCCGGACACACTTATGTTCTCATCGATAAGAGCGGCGTCGTCAGATCCGTCTTGGATGATCCGAGAATGGGCATAAACAACGACGTTCTCCTGGCCCAAATATCGAATTCAAAGGAATGAGTCCGCACGAACCGCAATTTGCCTGGTTTCTCTGGAGCCTTTTGCTTCTGGGCATTTGGGCCTTAATATATCTGTCGTTCAAGGACCGGGAGAGTAAGAGGGAAATGCTGATCGTTAGCCTGTGGACCTCGCTTTTGGGTCTAACCGAGCCGTTGTTCGTTCCGGAGTACTGGAATCCGCCCTCGGTTTTCGATCTCGCCCATCGGACAGGTTTTGATCTGGAAAGCATCATATTTTCGTTCGCGATCGGAGGCATCGCGGTCGTGCTTTACGGTCTGATCTTCAAGGTGCGGCATACGCCGGTTTCCGCGGCGGAACGCAGCGGTCCGCGGCACCAATACCATCTTTGGGCCATAGTTTCCGCTCCGGCTGTTTTTCTGATATTGATTTTTGCTACCCCTTTGAATCCGATCTATTCTGCATCCATCGCGCTCATTGCCGGAGGTCTCGCGACTTGGTATTGCCGTCCGGATCTTAAGAAGAAGATGCTGATGGGCGCGTTTTTATTCCTGGTCCTTTATTTCTTTTATTTTTTGACTCTCGTCGCAAGTTATCCCGGCTACGTTGAACGCGTGTGGAACCTTCCGGCTGTTTCCGGCATTCTTTTCGCGGGCATACCCATCGAAGAGCTTATGTTCGCTTTGGGTGTGGGATTTCTATGGGCCGGTATATACGAACATCTGGCTTGGCGTAAGATAAGCAGATTCCCAAGAACATGAAGAACCGCCCCTCAAATCCAGATTGCGGTCAAGCAGCCGCAGAGGAGCTGTACTTCTGTCCGCTGTGCGGTCTACAATACGAAAAAAGGATCTGGGCCGAGCGGTGCGGATCTTGGTGCCGGGAACATAAGAGCTGTAATTTGGAGATCATTAACCACGCAGTTCGGAACGGGAAAATGAAAAAATAAAATATGGAACATAAAATTTCGGGTGCAAATAATAACGGAGCGGGGCGAAGGCAAAACTGCACCTGCGGCAAGGAGTGCTAGTGCTGCGAAGGCGAACTGACCGCAGTGAGTTGCGGCTGCGACATGGAGGCCAAA
>CAZCTJ010000058.1:0-1595 GCA_964501675.1 uncultured Candidatus Saccharibacteria bacterium | reverse complement strand
AACAGCATGAATGCGGCATGGACGCGAAATTAAAGCATCCGATTCACGGGGGAGGTCCGGAAGAGGTGATCTACACCTGTCCCATGCATCCCGAGGTGAGAGAAACCAGACCGGGCAAGTGTCCGGGCTGCGGCATGGATCTCATCCCGGAGAAAAAGAAAGCGGCCGCGGATGAGCATGCCGTCCACGATATGCAAAAAATGAGCCATGCGGACCATGAAGCTGCTATGACCAGTCCGCAGATGGCCAAAGCCATGGAGGCGGACATGCGCCGCCGCTTCTCCATATCTTTCATCTTGTCCATCCCCATCTTCCTTTATTCGCCGGTTATGACGAGCTTCTTCGGCGTAACCTTGCCTTCGCCCATCCCGACGAACTGGCTGCTTCTAATTCTAACCACCCCCATCGTTTTCTGGACCGGTTCCATCTTTATAACCGGCACATATTATTCCCTGCGGGCCAAGAAACTGAACATGGCGGTCTTGATTGCCACCGGAGTTTTGGCTGCCTACGTTTTCAGCGTATTGCTCACATTGATCCAGCCCGAGTCCGAGACCTTCTATGAGGCCGCGGCCCTGCTCGTCACCTTCGTGCTTTTCGGCCACTGGATGGAAATGCGCTCCCGGCGGGGCACATCCGACGCCCTACGGGCGCTTTTCGATCTCGTGCCGCCGAAGGCGAACGTGATCCGGGACGGCAAGGAGATAAGCATCCCCAGCGCGGAGATCGTTCACGCTGACATCGTGGTTTTGAGGCCGGGAGACAAGGTTCCCGTGGACGGCGAGATAACCGAAGGCGAGACTTCCATCGACGAATCCCTGGTGACCGGAGAATCCATCCCGGTTTCGAAATCTGCGGGCGGGAAGGTCATCGGAGGCTCCGTGAACCAGAACGGCACCGCCAAATTCCGGGCGACCCAAGTGGGTTCGGAAACGGTTCTGGCACAGATAATCAAGATGGTGGAAACGGCCCAGAATTCCAAGGCCCCCGGCCAGCGCATTGCGGACAAAGCCGCCGGCTGGCTGGTCGTCGTAGCCATCGGTTCCGGTCTTCTCGCCTTCTTCGGCTGGTATTTTATGGCCTCCGCCGGATTCATCACTGCGCTCACCTTTGCGGTGTCCACGGTGGTCATCGCTTGTCCGGACGCTTTGGGACTGGCGACCCCGACCGCGGTGGCCGTAGGCACGGGTATCGGCGCGAAGCATAATATTTTGATCAAAGATGCCGCGACCCTCGAAAACACCTCCAAGTTGGATTCCATCGTTCTCGACAAGACCGGGACGCTCACCGAAGGAAAGCCCCGGGTCACGGATGTGCTGGCCTTAGGCGATTTCGACGAACAGGGGGTACTTCGTTATGAAGCGAGCGTGGAGGCCGGTTCGAATCATCCTCTGGCCAAGGCCATCCTAGAGGAAGCGGAGAAGAGAGGCGCGACGCCGCTTCACCCCATCAGTAAATTCGAATCCGTGGCCGGTCACGGGCTTAGGGCGGAGATTCAAGGCAAAACGGTTCTCGCGGGCACCGAGAAATTCTTGGCCGGCCGGGGGGTGGATATTATCTTGGGCGGGAATCCGCAGGAAGAAGAAGAGGCGAAA
>CAZCTJ010000057.1:0-3222 GCA_964501675.1 uncultured Candidatus Saccharibacteria bacterium | reverse complement strand
ATGCCGGATGCCGTCTTTTCCAAGGGCGGTCCGGGGGCTTTCCCGGTCGTGTTCGCGGCCTGGTTCTACCGCATTCCAGTGCTCGTCCACGATTCGGATGCGATCCCGGGCCTGACCAATCTGCTCTCCGGACGCTTCGCGAGGCGAGTGGCGGTGAGCTTCGAACCGGCCATGCGCTATTTTCCCAAGCGCAAGGTCCTGCTGACCGGGAATCCCGTCCGCGTCGAACTCTTGGAAGGCAAGATGACCCCGGCTCAGGCCAAAGAGGCCATGGGATTCCGCCCGGACGTGTCGCTCGTTCTGATCCTGGGAGGCTCCCAAGGTTCGGAACGCATCAACGAGTTCGTGGTGCTTAACCTTCGGGATATCCTCGGCGTGAGCCAGGTCCTGCACCAGACCGGCACCTCCAATTTCAGGAACATCCAAAAGCTTTCCCAGGCGGCCATGCTCGGCACTTCGGTCGGGGCGGAAGCGGCCGCCGGATACAAAGCGGTCCCGTATTTCGAGGATGATATGGCCGCGGCCTTATCCGCCGCGGATGCGGTGGTCGCGCGGGCCGGCAGCGGCACGATCTTCGAGGCGGCGGCGTTCTCGAAACCCATGATACTGATCCCGCTCGAAGAATCCGCGAACGATCACCAGCGGGCGAATGCCTACGAGTTCGCGAACGCCGGCGGGGGGGTGGTGATCGAGGAAGCGAACCTCCAGCCCGCCATCCTGCTTTCGGAATTGCGCAAGATCCTTTCCGACCCCGGCGTCCACGCGAAGATGTCCGCCGCTTCCGCGGCTTTCTTCCGCTCCCAGGCATCCGAGAACCTGGCGGATGCGCTTCTGGGCTTCATTTCCCGCAAATAGCCGCCGATATCCGGCCGGGGTTCTCAAAAGGCCTTTTTTGGCTTAAAATGTCCAGGAATGAAGGCGGGCTCCCTAAAACCTACCAGACTCAGGTTTCCCCCCAGTCCCACGGGGCATTGGCACCTGGGCGGCGCGCGAACCGCGCTTTTTAATTGGCTGTACGCCCGGAAAACGGGAGGGCAGTTCGTTTTGCGCATTGAAGATACGGACACCGAGCGTTCCGAGCGGAAATTCGAGATCGAGATAGCGGAGGCCATGAAATGGCTGGGTTTGGATTGGGACGAGGGTCCCGATTGGCAGCTGGTGAATCACGAATGGCGCTCCGCCGATCGCGGCGAAAACGGGCCTTACCGGCAGAGCGAGCGCAAGCATATCTACCGGAAATTCCTGGAGCAGCTGCTCTCGGAAAAAAAGGCCTACTACTGCTATTGCACCAAGGAAGAGCTCGCGGCGGAGAGGGATTCCATGGCCGCGGCGGGCTTAGCGCCCAAATACAGCGGCCATTGCCGGAATTTGAGCGGTCCGCCTCCGGGCAGGACGCCGGAGCTCATCCGGTTCCGGATGCCGGAAGCGGAGGTGGAATTCAAGGATATGATCCGCGGCACGGTGAAGTTCGACGCTTCGCTTTTCGGCGACGTGGTCATCGCCAAGGACCTGGATTCGCCCCTGTACAATTTCGCGGTGGTGGTGGACGACACCGAGATGGGCATCACCCACGTCATCCGCGGCGAGGAGCATCTGTCGAACACGCCCAAGCAGATCCTGATCGCGAGAGCCCTGGGATTCGAAGAGCCGGAATTCGGCCATCTGCCGCTCATCCTGGGACCGAACCGGAAAAAACTTTCCAAGCGCTACGCGGAAACGTCTTTGCTCCAATATCGCGAAGAAGGATACTTGCCGGAAGCCATCGTGAATTTTCTGGCGCTCTTGGGCTGGCATCCTAGCCACGAGCGGGAGATCTTCTCGCGGGAAGATCTCGTGCGGGAATTCGATCTGAAGCGCGTCCAAAAAGCGGGCGCGATCTTCGACGGGGAAAAGCTGGATTGGCTTAACGCCCAGTATATCCGCGCGCTCGCTCCGGAAGAGGTATTGGAGCGCCTGCGGCCCTTATTCGCGGAGCGGGGGATAGAGGCATCGGAGGAATTGCTCGTCAAACTGATCGCCGTCGAGCAGGAACGGATGAAGAAGCTCACGGATTTCTTCCGGTTGACCGGATTCTTCTTCGAATTGCCGCAGTACGATCCGCAGCTTTTGATCTGGAAAGGGGATTCCGCGTCCAAGACCCGGAGCATCCTGGAGAAGATGGTCTCCGCCTGGGAAGGCCTGTCCGCCGCCGATTTCGAGAATAAAGCCGGTATCGCGGCCAGCCTGGATTCCCTGGCGGAAAGCGAGGGCAAGGGCAGCGTTTATTGGCCGGTCCGGGCGGCCCTGTCCGGTTCGGACGCTTCGCCGGATCCGGTATCCATCGCGGCCATCCTGGGCAAGGATGAATCCTTGCGCCGCCTCCGGCTCGGCTTGAATCAGATAGGCCTGGCTCTTTAAAGAAATGATCAAGAAATTATCCTATTTCACGCTGCTTGCCGCGATATCCGTCCTGTGGGGCGCGGATATCCGCGCCCAGACCGCCCCGGGAGAAGCCTCCGAGCTTTTGGGCCGCCGAACGGACCTCGAGGAGCGCATCCGCTCCAAATCGGAAGAACTTGAGAATTTGAACCGGCAGATGGAAGCGGTGCGGCAGAACCTGGAATCGACCAAAAGCGAGCGAATGAGCTTGCAGAGCGAACTGAAGCGCCTGCAAACGAACGTGAGCCAGCTCCAGTTGAGCATCCGAGCGGACGAGGCCACCAACCAGAAATTGGGGCTGGAGATAGATTCGCTGCATTACGACATCTCGGATATCACCGACTCCATCGCCACCAAGGAGGTGGCGGTGAACGCCATCCTGCGTCAGATCCAGCGGAATGACGATCGCAACCTGCTTTACACCCTGCTCACCAACGACAGCTTGGCGGACGGCATAATGAAGGTCCAATCGCTCCAGAACCTGCGGGAGCAGCTGGGCGTGGACATCGTGAACCTGGTCGGCCTGCGGGAGCAGCTGGGCGCGAAGGTCGCTTCGGTGACCCAGAAAAAAACGGAGATCGAGATCCGCCGCCGCGCCGCGGAGGTCAAAAAATCCCTGATCGAGGAGCAGAAGGAGGACCGCCAGGTCATTCTCGTCCAAACCAAGAGCAAGGAATCGCTCTACGAACAGCAGCTTGCGGAACTGAAGAAGCAGCAGGATGACATAGCCGAAGAGATCGACCGCTACGAGCAGCAGCTGCGTTCGGAATTCAACGTCGGCTTGCTGCCGGGCCGCCGGGCCAT
>CAZCTJ010000056.1:0-3265 GCA_964501675.1 uncultured Candidatus Saccharibacteria bacterium | reverse complement strand
GCAGGAGCGTCCCGGCGGCCCGCGCGCGAGATTCCCCGGCCCGTCCCGAATCGGCGGCTTTTAACGTATAATCAATTATACATATGAAGACCATCAAACAGACCGTGGAGTTCAAGGCGCAACCCCATGAGGTTTTCGAAGCGCTCATGGATTCCCGGAAACATTCCGAATTCACGGGACAGGAAGCGGTGATAAGCAGGGAGGTCGGCGGGAAATTCAGCGCCTATGACGGTTATATCCATGGAAAGAACCTCAAAATAGAGCCGGATAAGCTCATTGTGCAGGAGTGGTGGGCGAACGACTGGCCGGAAGGCGCCGTGTCCAAAGCGACGTTCAAGATCACCAAGACCAAAGCCGGATCCCGGCTGGCCTTCAGTCAAACCGGGGTGCCCGACGAGCAAGCCGAAGAGATCGAGCGGGGATGGGAGGAGTTCTACTGGGAGCCGATGCGGGGAATGCTGGAGAAAGACCGGTAGGCCGTAAGAACAGCCCCCCTCCCGCGTCATATATGTCGAAGGAGCTAAATACAATGTTCCTCCAAGCGTACGACGACCATGCCGACGCTATTTACCGCCACTTGTATTTCCGGGTGTTTTCCCGCGCCCGCGCGGAGGAAATGACCCAGGAGGTTTTCATGAAAACCTGGATATACATCTCGGAAGGCAGGCAGGTCGAGAACATCCGGGCGTTCCTTTACCAAGTGGCCAGGAATCTCCTTGCGGACGAGTCCCGGCGGAAAAAGGAAGACAGCCTGGACGCGCTCATGGAAAGCGGCTGGGAGGCCGGATCGGAGGAGCATCTGCTGCTGGAGAGGCGGGCGCTGGGCCGGGAGATCGTATCGGCCCTCGGCAAGCTTCCGCCGCAAACCAGAGAAGTGGTCACCATGCGTTACATTGAAGACATGGACCCCCGAGAGATGGCGGAGGTCCTGGGCATCACTCCCAATGCCGTCTCGGTCCGTTTGAACCGGGCGCTCAAGGAGTTAAGAAATATTTTTACGAACCAACATGCTTGATTTCCTGGGAAAATTCAAAAAATTCGGCGCCGACGCGAGACTGTCCGAATCCGGCAAGCGGGAGATCCGCTCCCGGCTGGTTCAGTTCATGGAATCCGCCCCGGTAAGAGGCGAGACCGATATTCGTCATCTACATCAAAGGTCGCTAATAACTTGGTTCAAACCAAACAAACCTATGTCTATATTCGCAGCGATTGCATTGGCGGTTCTCTTGGGCGGCGGCGGAACTTCGCTTGCGGCCCAGGCTGCTTTGCCCGGAGACGTGCTGTACCCGGTCAAGGTGAACATCAACGAGGAGGTCCGGGGCGTGTTCGCCCTGTCCGCGGAAGCTAAGGCGGAATGGCAGGCGGAACGGGCCCGGCTCCGGATAGAGGAGGCGGAGAAGCTGGCAGCGGAAGGCAAATTGAGCGAAGAGGTCAAGGCCCGGATCGTCGCCAACTTCGAAGCTCAGGCGGAGCGCATGAAGGCCCGCATCGAGTATCTGCAGGATAAGCAGAATGTTCGGGCGGCGGAGGTCGCCGCACGGGCGGAATCCGCTCTCGAGGCCCACATTCGCCTCCTGGACAATGTGGGAGCGAACGGCGAGATAAAACAGAAACTGCAGGCCGAGATCGAGGCCGTGAAGAAGCTCCGCATGGATTCCGAGAGCAAGCTTGAAGCGGAAGGCGAGGCGGTGGCCAAGCCTGCCGCAGAGGGCAAGATCGGAGCCGCGAGGAACGTGATCGAAGCCACCCGCCGGTATTTGGATCGGGAGGAGGACGACTATACCGCGGAAACCGTGGCTGCGGCGGAAGCCAAGCTGAAGATCGCGGAGGACCTGGTGGCTCAGGCGGAAGCCAAGATCCAGGCCGGAGCGTATGGCGAGGCGTTCGCCCTGGGGAATGACGCTCTCCGGGCCGCCCACGAGGTGAAGATCACTCTGCATGCCGGCGCCGAACTGCGTTTGCCGCTCAAGATGAATCTTCGTTTCTCCGGAGAGGGGAACGCGACCTCCAGCACATCCACCCTTCCGGGTCTGAACGGCAGGGGACGGCTGAATCTGGACCTGAATCTGGACGCCGAGGACGACTAAGCTCGTTATCCGGAAAAAAGGAGCCCGCCAGGGCTCCTTTTGATTTCCGGTGCCTAAGTTTTGTATCATGACCCCATGCGGCTATACCGTTCGCTGGACAAGCTGGAGGACAAGATACGGGGCTGGTTCAGCCACTACCCCATCATCTACGGATTCATCGGCGGTATCGGGGTGGTGCTTTTCTGGCGGGGCGTGTGGCACACGACCGACTGGATATCCGCGGTGTTGATGGACTGGCGGACCGGGAACAGCACGGTGGATCTCGCGGCCTTCCCGGATGGACCGTTATCGTTTATCATCGGTTCCGTCCTTTTGCTCCTCACGGGACTTTTCGTTTCCAATTTCATCGGCAACGAGATAATCATTTCCGGGCTCCGGGGCGAGAAAAAACTGGCGGAAAAGACCGAAGCGGAGGTGAAGACCGAAACGGGAGCCATCGCGGAGATAAGGGACGAGGTCCGTAAATTGTCGAAAATGGTCGCGGAAATAAAGGAAAAGCAAAAATGAAGAGAGCTTTGCTTATCGCGTTCATCGTGCTCATCGCATTGTCGCTCGTGGCGCCGTTGATATTCCAGGGATATTGAGTTTGAAAAAAGGACCGCGCCGGGTAAGATAAAGGTGCTCTGTTGGGGCCCGTAGTTAAGTGGCATAACGCCGCCCCGCCCATACTTCGTGTAGCGGGATTGCGATTTTCTAAAGTTCGTTTACACTCACTAAGAAAATCGGGAACATTCGCACCGTGTCCCGCACTAAATTTCGCTGCGGCTCGGAACAAGGGCCTATGGTTCAGTGGTAGAACACGGCATTCGCATTGCCGGGACGCCGGTTCGATTCCGGCTAGGTCCACAAAGTAAAGCTAAATTTTAGTGCGAGGTTGCGGAGGCGGGAGTCCGACATTGTGGTGAGCTGACCGAACCATTCTCCCCGGGTCCACCCCATTCGCTGCTACGGGGCTTCGCGGCGCGCACAGCTTCGGCGGGGAGGGGCGAAAATCGGCGCGAACCGGAATCCCGGGGCGCCTGCGTATAAGCTTACATGACCATTGAACGGCTCCGATTCGCGATCCCGGCGGTTTTGGTATTGATACTGCTCGCGATCGGCTTTTGGGGCGAGAAACGCCCTCCCGCCATCGCCGCGGACAGCATGGACATCTTTGCGGATTTCGAGGCCTTGCGGAC
>CAZCTJ010000055.1:2752-3746 GCA_964501675.1 uncultured Candidatus Saccharibacteria bacterium | reverse complement strand
AGGCGGCCTGTATCTCACCCCCTCGCAGAACCGAGCCGACGGGGTTCCGATAACGCCCGGACAGGACAGAAACCTTCGTGTATGTTTATAAAGTCCTAAAAGCTCCGCACCTTGACAGAATAGGGGGTGGGGGTATAGGGTATAGACATGATCAAACCCGATCTTAAAAAACGATCCGTTCACCGCGCAAAGATAATCCGCGGCCAGCTGGACGGTCTCATCAAGGCCATCGAGAAGGAGGCCTACTGCCCGGAGCTCCTGGCGCAGTCGCTTTCGATCCAGAGGTCCCTGAAGAGTCTGGACGCCTTCTTGCTCGAGAATCATTTGCGGGCGCACGTGAAGCATCAGATGAAGAACAAGGGCGGAGAGGAAAAGGCGGTTAAGGAGCTGGTGAAGATATACGTGTTATCCAGCAAATAAGGAAAGCGACCAAAGGTCGAAAAACAAAAAATCAAGATATGGAATTCAATAGGAGCAAGTTCGCATTGGCGGGTGCGCTCACTGCGGCGGTCGCGGATGTCATCTGCGCGGCGGTGGTTGCCCTCTGGCCTGCGGGCGCGGAGAGGCTTGCCGGTTCGCTTATGCATCTCGTGAACCTTCAGGCGGCCGAGATCACCTGGGGTGTTTTCCTGAGCGGCCTGGTGCAGGCGTTCGTGTACGGCTACGCGGCTTTCTGGGTCTTCGCTTGGATCTATAACCGTTCGTTGCGGGGATCACGGGCATGAGGAAGGGCCCCTTGCTCGGCGGAGCGGCATCCGCTCTGGGTCTGCTTGCGCTCTTTTTCTCCCTGATCACGCTCATCTCGGATTGGGGATTCGCTCGTACGCAGTTCTCGGAGTTCTGGTACTTCATCCTGCCGTTATCCGCCGGGTTTGGGGTGCAGGTCGGGCTGTATCTCCGCATCCGGGACGCGGTCCGGTCGGCGGCGAGCAAAAGCGTGCTCGCCGTTTCCGGAACCGCTTCCGGCGGGGCCATGCTTTCCTGCTGCACTCAT
>CAZCTJ010000055.1:0-2742 GCA_964501675.1 uncultured Candidatus Saccharibacteria bacterium | reverse complement strand
CGTGAACATCCTGCCCATTATCGGCATTTCCGGTCTGGCCTCGTTCGCGGCCCAGTACCAAATAGAGCTTTTCTGGTTCGGCTTGATACTGAACTTTCTCGGCGTAGTTTATCTCTGGCGGAAGTGGAATTTGTTCCGAAAACATCATGCCTGAACGTATCAAGATCATGATAGGACTGGCCGGGCTTTTGCTTATCACACTGGCTTGGTTCCGTTTCCCGGCTGCGGAGGAGGCGGTCGCCCCCGCTTGGCCGGCGCTTACGAGCGAAGGCGGGGACGTTAGCGTGGAAGTGTCGCCCGTCTTCTCTTCGGACGTCTGGCGGTTCGATATCGCCCTGAACACGCATTCCGTGGAATTGGACGAGGATATCGCGGCATCGGCGGCGCTCATAGCGGACGGCAGGACGGTGCGGCCGCTCGCATGGACGGGTGATCCGCCGGGAGGGCACCACCGGACGGGTTCCCTGGAATTCGCCCCCCTCTCGCCCCCGCCGGATTCCGTGGAGTTGGTGCTTTACGGCGTAGGCGGAGCGCCGGAGCGCTCCTTCAGATGGGAATTAAATGCTCAAAAATAAATGGAACACGATCGTCATAATCACCAGGAGATGCAGCACGGAAAACCGGAACCGGAGGGCGCGGGTTCTTATACCTGCCCGATGCATCCGGAGGTGAGGTCCGACCGGCCGGGCATGTGCCCGGAGTGCGGCATGGCCCTGGTTAAAGCTCGGAAGTCGGGAGTCGGCAGTGGGGAGTCGGAACATCGCGATAAGCACGCCGGGCACAAAACGACCTCCTTTCTCCGGAAATTCTGGGTGAGCCTGGTCCTCTCCGTCCCGGTCGTGGCTTATTCCCATCTCGCGCGGGAGGTGTTCGGTTTTTACGCTCCGGAATTCCCCGGGTCGGAATACCTGCCGTTGGTGCTGGGAAGCGCGATCTTCTTCTACGGTGGCTGGGTGTTCCTTGCGAGCGCAAAGCGCGAGCTTCAGGCGCGCCTGCCGGGCATGATGACCCTGATCGCGATGGCCGTGAGCGCCGCATATCTTTACAGCATTTGGGCCGCGCTTTTCTCGCCGGGTTCGGAAACCCTTTTTTGGGAGCTCGCCACGCTTATCACCATCATGCTCTTGGGCCACTGGCTTGAGATGCGCGCGGTCCAGGGCGCGCAAGGGGCGCTCAAGGAACTTTCCAAGCTTCTTCCCGATACCGCGGAACTGATACTCAATGCGGAGAAGCTCGAGACCCGCACCATTCCGCTCGCGGAGCTCAAGGCGGGGGATACGGTCTTCATCCGGCCGGGCGGCAAGGTTCCCGCGGACGGCGAGGTGTTCACGGGCCGTTCCGAAGTGAACGAAGCGCTGGTGACCGGAGAATCCCGCCCGGTCGTGAAGGAAAAAGGCGCCAAGGTCATCGCGGGCAGTACGAACGGCGACGGCACCCTGCAGGTGAGGATAACCGAGATCGGGGAGCATACCTTCCTTTCCGGCGTGATGCGGCTGGTCAAGGAGGCGCAGGCCTCCAAGTCCCGTCTGCAGGTGCTCTCCGACCGCGCGGCGTTCTGGCTCACGCTCACGGCCCTGGGCGCGGGAGGCACGGCGTTCGCGGTTTGGCTTGCGACCGGGGCGGGATTGAATTTCGCCGTGGAACGCCTGGTGGCGGTCCTGGTCATCGCCTGTCCCCATGCCCTGGGTCTCGCCGTGCCCTTGGTCGCGTCTCTCTCGACCACCATGGCGGCCCGGAACGGATTTTTGGTCAAACAGCGCCTGGCGCTCGAGGCCGCCCGGGACGTGGATATGGTCATCTTCGATAAGACCGGAACGCTCACCAAGGGCGAGTACGGAGTCGAGGAGATCATTCCGGCGGGAGACGCATCCGAAGCGGAGATCCTGAAATATGCCGCCGCGGTGGACAGCCATTCCGAGCACGTGGTTTCCAGGGCCATTCTCGCGGACGCCAAGGAAAAGAACATATCTTTCCCGCCGGTATCCGATTTTGAGCGTCTGTCCGGCAGGGGGGTGAAAGGCAACGTGGAGGGCGCGCAGGTTTTCGCGGGAGGCGAAGCCATTTTGAAGGACGCGCGGATATCCCTGGATGCCGGTTTCAGCGCGCAGGTCCGCGAGGCGGCCAAGGGCGGCAAGACCGTCGTCTACGTCGTGAAGAACGGCAGGCTCTTGGGCGCGATTGCCCTGGGCGACGTCATCCGGGAGGAATCCCGCGAAGCGGTGAAGCGGCTCAAAGACATGGGCGTCAAGGTGGCGATGCTCACCGGGGATTCCGAAGAGGTCGCTTCCTGGGCGGCGCAGGAGCTGGGCATCGACGAATATTTCGCGCGCGTCCTGCCCCAGGAAAAGGAAGCCAAGGTAAGGGTGCTTCAGGCGCGGGGGCTCAAGGTTGCGATGGTGGGCGACGGCATCAATGACGCGCCGGCCTTGACCCGCGCGGACCTGGGCATCGCGGTCGGTGCGGGCACGAACGTGGCCATCGAGTCCGCGGGCATAATACTCGTCCGGAACGATCCCCGGGACATTCCGAAGATAATCAATCTTTCCCGCCTGACCTATGTGAAGATGATCCAGAACCTTTTCTGGGCGACGGGATACAACGTCATCGCCCTGCCGCTCGCGGCGGGCGTCCTTTGGACCCGGGGCGTGATGCTCGAACCGGCGGTCGCCGCGATACTCATGTCCTTTAGCACCGTCATCGTGGCGGTGAACGCGGTCATGCTGCGCCGGAGGAAGATCTAAG
>CAZCTJ010000054.1:0-3853 GCA_964501675.1 uncultured Candidatus Saccharibacteria bacterium | reverse complement strand
AGCGGATACGATCCCTCGAAGCCCATCGGGCCGGGGAACGTGCCGCCGGGACCGGGCGAAGGCGTCCGGGCGTCGGCGACCTACGCGGTCTTCGCGGAGGACTGCGAGGCGGATCCGAAGGCCTGTTCCAAGGATTTCGGCCCCACGGACCGCGACGATCTGAAGATCTCGGGAACCGAAAAAACGTACGTGCTGGAGTGGAACGTGAAGTACACTCTGCGCCTGTGCGTCGCTCATCCCGAGGTCACCGGGCGGAAGATCGCGATGAAGATCAGCGGTTTCCTGCCCACCGTCTTTCTCGATCTCTTCGACGAGAGCGAGAAGAGGTCGCCGGTCTGCATCGCGCGGTCGTTCTCCTCTCTCACTGCCGCCGGTGAGAACCACGCGGAAGCGTGGTTCAACGAAGCCCGGCAGGACCTCTTGACCCCCACCGACTGGCGGGTGAAGATCGGCTTCCGGCTCAAGGGGGCCCGCCCGCGCCGCGTAAGCGCGCGAGAGTTCGAGGCCGCGACAGGAACATTCCTGGCCGCGGCCTTTCGTTTTTGGGATATGCTAAAATTGAAGCATGGAAGATGCCGGTCGGAAGAAGGCCAAACTCACCCTGATCGGTCTCGCGGTGGCCGTTGCGGTCCTCGGCGCGGGCGGCTGGTTTTTGTTCGATCGTTATGGAGAATATCAGGCGCTGAATCGGGTCCGGGCCCAAAAATTCGGCGGCATACTGCAGGCGGTGGAAGGAGAGGAGCTTGTCGTCCGCGGGAATTATGTGTCCGGAGAGGCGCTCAGCGAGGAAGACGCCAAAGAGCGGACCCTGCGCGTAAAAACGGACGGCGCGACCCTTATCCGCAAGGAAGTGTTCCATTTCCCGACGCCCGAGGAGGCGGAACAACTGGGGGGAAGTTATAGATTGAGCGACCTCAAACGAGAAGAGGCTCCCGGTTCCGTGAGCGACCTCGCCGCGCTTCTTCCGCGGACCTCCAATATCTGGGTGAACGCGGAATTCGATTCCAATATCTATGGACGGGACGAGGTCCGGGCTTCCCGGATACTCTACCGGGTCGGCCTGGAGCCGGTCTCGAACGAAAATGAAAGCGAGCTTTAAAAATTTAGCGCTCCTCGTCGTCGTCCTGTCGCTGGGTGCCGCCCTTCTGCCTTCGAGCGTCCGGGCGGAAACCACCAGCTTCGACGGAGGAATGTACCAGACCTCGCGGCACGGCCATAACAGTACGAAGAGCGACAACTTCACGGCGTATATCCCGGATTCTTCCTACCAGCTTTACAAAACGGGCGTGTCGGTCTACGGACACCGCCACGGCGGTTCGGAGATAACCGTGCGGGTTTGTCTCCTGAATTGGGAGGATGGGGAGTGCACGGAAAGAACGCTCACCGGAAGCCAGATAGGCGAGGAGTACGGCGGCGAGCACCCTTTCAATTTCCTGTGGTCGGACGATGTCCTGTACGGCTCGATGAGCACGGCGGGCAATTATGTCACCATCTATAACTTCGTGAAAGACGCCGAGGTTCGGACGTACGTGACCCTCTACGGACGGCGGGCGGCGGCGGCCGTGGATGCGCCGGACGAGGTCTCTGATAGTTTCGTCGCTTCCTGGTCCACCACAGACGCGACTTCCGCCGCTTTCAGTTCGAGCGGCAAGGTGAACTGTCCGGGCTCGACCGAACTTTCCGGCTCCCAGACCTGCGGTATCACCGGTTCCGGGACCGGCACCATCACCTTGAACGCCACCGGACCTAGCAACGGCGGTCTCACTGCGCGGAGCGCGAGCAAGGATATCGCGGTAGGCGGAGCATCCGGGCCACCCGAGAGTTTCGACCTGGAATCTCCGGATTGCAGCGGAGGCGCGAGCCCCTTGGTCAGCTTGGATTGGGACAGTTCGTCCGGAGCGGCTTCCTACGAGGTTTGGCGGTGCCGCTGGTCGAGCTGCGACGGCTTGGGGACGATCGCGACCGGACTCACCCAGAGCTCCTATGCGGACTCGAGCGTCTCGAGCGGCGTTATCTATTACTATTACATCAAGGCGGTTAATTCCCTGGGCAGCACGCAATCGGACACGGAAAGCGTTGGCACCGAACCCTCGAACTGCGGCGGCCAGCCGCCCGTCACGGGACGGAACAAGTGCGTGAACAGCTCCTGCACCTTCGTGGCCAACGAGAACGGCGCGGACGAATGTTCTCCGGTCGGAAGCGCTTGCGGCGAGCCGCCGATCGGAGAACAGTATTGCTCGGAATACATTTCGCAAAGCGCGCCCGCTTCGCTCGCGGCCGGTTCCACCTCCACGGTTTCGGTGACCATGAAGAATTGCGGCACCAAGACCTGGACCCCGCCCGGAGGAGGGGATATAAACACCAACCTTGGTTTCAAGCTGGGTTCCCAGAACCCCCAGGACAACACCACCTGGAACCTGGCCCGCATCGGCGTGTCGAACGCGGTCCCCAAGAACCAGACCGAAACATTCAATTTTGTCATCACCGCGCCCTCCACGGCGGGCACGTACAATTTCCAGTGGCGGATGGTGGACGAGTTCGTGCGCTGGTTCGGGGATTACGCGCCCAATCTGCAGATCGAGGTCGGGGAGGCCGCGCCGCCGTGCCAAACGGAGCAGGTTTTCACGCTGGCGAGCCCCGAGATAGGGCTTCAGGAATATGCGCGGGGAGGCATGGGCAACTGGACCTCGAATTTCGTCCTGGAACCTTCTTCGGACGGCTCGATCGCCAATTTCGATCGCAGCCAAAACCGGGAGACCCTCCGGCCGGCTTCCGCACCGCTCTATTTCTCCTCGGGCACCAGCCGGGGCCTGGTGCTCTACGCGCCCCCGGGCAGCCTGGGGATCAAGAGCGTCTCCTTCGATTTCAGCGGGAACTACGACAACAACATCATGTATCTGGGGATGGATGCGGTGAATTACGCCGGAACGCGAGGCTATATAGACGTCTGGAAGAACGATGTTTGGGGTTTTAACTCCGGCAGCCGGAACCAGGACTTAAGCGGCATCGGGCGCGCCTCCTGGATCCAGTTCCTGATGTACGCCCGAAGCAATTACACTTATCCGGACGCGAACTGGAACTGGCGCGGGGACGTGAGCAATATCCGGATGACCGTGTGCATGCCTAAGACCTTGGGTGTGTCGCTCACCGCCGATCCGGTCGCGGGATATTCGCCGATAAACGACGTGGATCTCGCCGCGACCGTTTCCGGCACCGCGAGCGGCCCCATCACTTACCGGTTCGCCTGCGACTCCGGCGATCCCTGGGGCGCGCCGATCGTAAGCTCTTCCGCGACCTATACCGCCTCGAATTATTGCGACTACGCCTCCGCAGGCACCTATATGCCCAAAGTGGAAGTATCGCGGGACGGCCTAACCGCTTCCGCCAATGTGGTCTCGCCCGTGGTCGTTAGCCCGCCGCCGCCCGCGAACTGCGACTTCAGCGCTTCCCCGAGCCGGGTCACTTTGCCGCCCACCCCTGCCTCGGCCGTTCTGGATTGGTCCTGCACCGGCGTGCCGCCCGGCCAGAACTGCGCCATAAACCAGGGCATCGGCTCGGTAGGTTCCTCGGGCAGCCGGAACGTGAGCGTGTCCCAGACCACCACCTACACGCTGAACTGTTTGGGCGAGGACGGCGTCCGGCGCGATTTCGAAGCGACCGTGCGCGCGTTCCGGTTCTCGGAAGGCGTTTTGAAAGAGATACCTCCGGTTAAATGACGAAGAGAACCGAACGGCCAAAAATAACTCGGGCGGGCTTCACCCTGATCGAGCTTCTGGTCGCGATCGGGCTTTTCTCCGCGGTGGTTTCGATCTCGGCCGGAGGACTGGTGCAGGCCTTCCGGACCCAGCGGCAG
>CAZCTJ010000053.1:0-4072 GCA_964501675.1 uncultured Candidatus Saccharibacteria bacterium | reverse complement strand
GGCAGGTCGGCCGGGATGCGCAGCGCCGCGCCGTTCTCGTCCAGGTATTTCGCCTCGTAGGAATAGAACTCATGCCGCGGGATTATCTCGCCCGGAACGGACGCGCGGGGCCTCTCGTTCCCGAGCACGGCGCATTCGATCTCCCGGCCGGTGATGGCCTCCTCGACCAGGACTTTGCGGTCATAACGGAAAGCGTCCGCGATCGCGCGCCGGAATTCCGGCTCGTCGTGCACCTTGCTGATGCCGATGGAAGAACCCAGGTTGGCCGGTTTCACGAAGAACGGCAATCCGAGCTCGCGCTTGACCGCTTTAAAATCCGCTTCGCGCCGGTTTCTAAAGACCAGGAACTTCGGCGTGGGAATGCCCGCTTCCCGGAACAATCTTTTCATCACGTCCTTGTCCATGCCCACTGCGGAGCCCAGCACGCCGGGACCCACGAAAGGGACTTCCGCTAGCTTCAGGAGCCCTTGGACCGTGCCGTCCTCGCCGAACGGGCCGTGGAGCACGGGGAAAACCACGTCCACCCGTCCGATCGGACGCTCTTTGTTCAGGGTAAGGAACCTTTCTTTCTCTTCGCCGGGCACGAGCGCCATTTCCTTCTTGTCCGGGCTCAATCTGACGGCCGCGGGATCTCCGGCGTCAAGGAGGTAACGCCTGGAATCGCTAAGGTGCCACTTGCCCTTTTTGTCTATCGCGAACAAGACCGGCTCATACTTGTCCTTGTCCATCGCCTCGATCACGCTCCGCGCGGATTGGAGCGAGACCTCGTGCTCGCCGGACTTGCCTCCGAAAATCACGCCGACCCTTATTTTTCTTTTCATGCGGTCAATTTTACGGCAAAAACCGAAAAAACAAAAAGAGCCCCCGCGGGCTCCCTTATCCGTCTTAGACCTTCACGATCTCCACTTCCGTGAAGTGCTGGCGATGGCCTTTTTTGCGGCGGTAGCGGGTCTTGGAATGGTATTTGAAGATTATTTTCTTGCGGTCCCGGCCCTGCCGCAGGATCTTGGCCTCCACCTTGCCGCCCGAGACGTAGGGCATCCCAAGACTGACGTTCTCGCCGTCCGCGACGAGGAGCACTTTGTCGAACACCAATTCCCCGATTTCCGAACCGAGTTTCTCCACCTTCAGCTTGGATCCGACGGCGACCTTGTATTGCTTGCCGCCGGTCTCGATAATCGCGAATTTAGCCATGGGTTCAGTTGACGCTTATGATAGCCGCAAACCCGATGAAAATCAAGGCCGCGAACCCCAGGGTCGCCGCCGCGGTGAATTTGCCCAGGAACCAGTCCCGGTCCTCCAGGTCGGTGGCCAGGAAGAAATTCATGAAAACCACCGCCACGCCCAGGAAGCCCATGCCGAAGAGGTCCCAGAGATCCCCGGTCAGGTCTATGCCGGCTTCGTTACTCCAGTGAAGGATGAGCGGCTCCCGCAGGTCGCGCAGGGCGAGAACCGCCCAGAACCAGCCGCCCACGGTCAAAAGGAAAGAAGCTCCGAAGGCCGCGGAGACGAGCCTGTGTTTCAGAATGCGATGCCAGATGAGATCGGTCATCTATTTCCGTCCGCGGAGCATCGCCGCGACCCTGTCCGGGTCCATGGGATTGATGTCGATCTCGGTGCCCAATTCGAAGCCGCCGCCGGGAGAGATGATATCCTTAGGCACGATCTCCAGGTGCCAATGGTAGAAATCAGAGCGGCTGGGATCCCCGGAGGGCGCGCTGTGGATATAAAAATTCAGGTCCGGATCGCCCCAATGTTTGGCTATTCTGCCCAATACGTCGCGCAAAAGTCCGGCGGTGGCCTTGATCTCGGCGAGCGAAGCGTCCTCAAAGAACGCGCCGTGCCTCTTTGGGAAAAGACGGACCTCGAACCGGTGCAGGGGCGCATAAGGCGCCAGAACCACCGCCTGGGAGTTCTCGGCGATTATCCGGGACCTGTTCTTGCGCTCGTAGGCGAGCATCACGCAGTAAGCGCATTTCTGATGACGCAGGAAGTAGATCTCGGAACCTTCCAGAGAATGTTGGATCTCCGGCGGAACGATGGGCAGGGCGATTATCTGATAATGCGGATGGTAAATGGAAGCGCCTGCGGTCGGCCCCCAGTTAAAGAACGCCTGCACGTACTGCACGCAATCGTCCGCGGCCAAAGAGCGGTAGCGCGATTGGATGGTCCGCAAAAGCAGGAGCGCGTCTTCGGGGGACATCCGGGCCAGGGTCCGGTCGTGATCGCGGCCGATGACCACCTCGTGATGGCCGACCCCCTCCGCGACCTTATACGGGCCCTTTTCGAGCACCTGCGCACAAAGATGGCGGTGGGTGAGCGCCGGATATTTGTTCGGAATGACCGCTACCTTCCAGTTTTTCTCGTCCGGGACCAGAAGGATCGGCGGCCAGTTGCCGGACCTTTTAAGATCCTCGAAGGGGCACTTGCTCTTGGGGGCGGCCACCCGGGGCTTTCTCCTGGGCCATTCGTGCGGACGCTTGGCCCTTTCGGGCGCGAGGATTATCCACTCGCCGGAAACAAGGTCTTGGCGGAATTCGGACATGGAGCAGTATCTAGAATTCAGAATCTAGAATTTAATCACCGACTCCACCATTCTACACCTGGAATACAAAATCCGCCATTCTAATTTCTAGATTCTAAATTCTGAATTCTGTGCTCGGCATACCACCGGAAAACGTCCTTGGCGATAGGCACCGCGTTCAAACTCCCCTCTTTGGCATTTTCAACCAGGACGAGAATGGCGATCTCCGGCTCTTCGTAGGGCGCGAAGCCTATAAAGAACGCGTTCTCCTCCGCCTTGTTCTTGGTCTGGGCGCTGCCCGTCTTGGCGGCCACGGCTATGGGCAGATCATCCAGGAGCTTCGCGGTCCCGAGCGGGGAGGTGACGGTCTCCCGCATGCCCCGGCGGACCTCCAGGAACGCCCCTTCGTACTTGGAAATGTCGCCGATGACCTCGGGTACCTTGCCGCGCACCAGGGCGGGTTTGCGGAACACGCCTCCGTTCGCGAGCGCCGCGGTGTAATTCAGGAGCTGAATGGGAGTGACCAAGAGATCTCCCTGACCGATCGAAACGTTATACGTATCCCCCAGGAGCCAGGGATCGCCGCTCACCCTTTCCTTCCATTCCGGCGTGGGCAGGAATCCCTCTTCTTCCCCGAAAAGATCTATACCGGTGGATTTTCCGAATCCGAACCTCTGCCACCATTCCCGCAGGCGGTTGATCCCCAAACCGCGGATATCCCCGAATCCTCCTCCGACCTCATAGAAATAGACGTTCGAGGACTGCGCGAGCGCGGCGGACAGGTCCACGTCCCCCTGGTAACGCCAATCCACGAAGCGGGTGGGCTTCTCCGGATCATAAGGATTCGGGACGTCCAGATATCCCGGCGAGAATATGGTCCGTTCCGCGGAGATCACCCCTTCCTGCACCGCGGCCAAGCCGACCAGGGGCTTGATGGTCGAACCCGGGCTGTATAATCCGGAAATCGCGCGGTTGAAGAGCGGCCGGTTGGGATCGCTCAATATCTTCTGCCGTTCCTCGCTTCGTCCGCCGGAATTGAAAACGTCGTTGTCATAGGCCGGAAAGTTGAGATACGCGAGCACCTCCCCGGTGCGGGGATCCATCGCGAGCCCCACTCCCGCCTGCCGCCCGAGTTCGCGCAGGCCCCGGCTCATGCGCTCGAAGAAATATTCCTGAAGGTCCGCATCGATGGTCGTCTCGAGGGGCCGGCCTATTTCCGGCTTGCTCCGCTCCTGCACCATGAGCACGCTTCCCTGCGCGTCCCGGACCTGCACCCGCGCGCCGAGCTTGCCTCTCAGCATCCCGTCATAGCTCGCTTCGATGCCGGACTTGCCCACCAGGTCCTGCCCGCTCAATTCCGGATTCTGCTCGATATCGCTCGGCGAAGTGAACCCGATATAGCCAAGCACGGAACCGAAAGCGGGCCCCCGCAGATAGTCCCGCCGGAAACTGCTCGCCACGGAGAGGGTCGGCAAGCCCGCGCCCTTGAGGGCTACGAGCTGGGTCTGGTCCAGATCGTTGTCGAGCAGAAGCGGGTCGGCGGACCTT
>CAZCTJ010000052.1:0-4094 GCA_964501675.1 uncultured Candidatus Saccharibacteria bacterium | reverse complement strand
CTCCATGCGGGACCTTACGGCCTGGAAGCGCTTGGGCGAGACCCGGGATGACGCGGTGGGCGAGGCCTTCGACAAGGTGGCGCGGCTTTTGCGGCTCCCCTATCCCGGCGGACCGGAGATACAGAAGCTCGCGGCGCAGGGGAACCCTGCGGCAGTTCCCTTTCCCCGGCCGATGCTGAACCAAAAAAATTACGACTTCAGTTTTTCCGGCCTCAAGACCTCCGTGCTCTACCATTTGCGCGATAATCCGGCGGAAAAGCCGGCGGACGTGGCCGCTTCCTTCACCGCCGCCGCGATCGAAGTCCTGGTCCAAAAGACCATGCGCGCGGCGAGAGGGGCCGGCGCGAGATCGGTCATGCTCTCGGGCGGCGTGGCGGCGAACCGCGACCTGCGCAAAGCACTCGCGTCCGCCTGCCGCAAGCAAGGATCAAGATTCCTGGTGTCGGATATGAAATACAACACCGACAACGCGGTCATGATCGCCGCAGCCGGTTATATCGGGTTCCTGCGCAAGAAAAGATATAAGCTCGAAGCGAACGGGACGCTCGACGTCTGAAAATGCGAATCGGTCCCATCTCGAAAGACAGGACCGATCATTCACCGTTCAGGAAGCGGCCGATCCAATCGTCCGCCCGGAGGATGGCGCCGCCGAGGATGGCACCGGCGAAAAGGGCCCGATACATCGGCTCCGGCGACCAGATCGCGAGAGCGGCCAGCGCGGCCGCGACGGCGGCGGCGATGAGCCGGGGGCGGGGCGATCCGGGGACGGCGGCTCCGAAGACCGCGAGCCCGGAGATCATCCCCAGCGTGAGCGGGACCAAGAGCAGATATTCCGACATGGCGCGGGCCTCCTATGCCCATCCTGATTTACAGGGTACCTTTATATTATACCACTATTTTTATATAAAGTCAATATGAATCTTCCCGCTCCGCGGCCTCCGGGAACCTGTAAAAATGAATCGGGAGGCTCACAAAGAGCCTCCCCCTTCCTTCTCCTGCCGGACCGCTTCGAGCGCGGCCCTCTCCGGGATCCCCTGATTCCGGAGGAGGACCACTACCACGTCCGGAGTCTTTCCTCTTTCGAGGAGTTGTCCAGCCATGGCCCGCACGACCTCCTGCCGCGGAACCGGAACTCCGGGGTGCTCTGCCGCATGCGCCATTCGGCACCTCCCGGATTCTAAATAACGGAAAAGCTCCGGGCTGTCAAACGGGGAAAAACCTGGAAAAAGCCCGGAAATTGGCTTAGAATCCGGAATATGCCCGAACTGCCGACCCGCTACGACCACGCCCGGGAAAAGGAAATATACAAGCGCTGGGAGGACTCCGGATATTTCGATCCGGATGTTCTGGCCGAGAAGGGCGTCGTGCCCGCGGACGCCAAGCCCTTCGTCATCATCATGCCGCCCTTGAACGCGAACGGCTCCATGCATGCGGGACACGGCCTGGTGATGACCCTGGAGGACATCATGACCCGCTACGCCAGGATGAAGGGGCGGCGGGCGCTCTGGCTTCCCGGCACGGACCACGCCGGTTTCGAGACCCAGATAGTGTATGAGAAAAAACTCGAGAAAGAAGGCCGCTCCCGTTTCGGCATGGACCCCAAGGAGCTCTATAAGGAGATCTACGATTTCACCCTCGCGAACAAGGAGACCATTCTCGGCCAGATCCGGAGCATGGGCGCGTCCTGCGACTGGTCGCGGGAAAAATTCACCTTGGACCCGGAGATAGTGGCGAAGGTCCAGCGGACCTTCAAGAAGATGTTCGACGACGGCCTCATCTACCGGGGCAAGCGCATCGTGAACTGGGACCCCAAACATCAGACCTCTCTCTCGGACGTGGAGACCTCGTTCAAAGAGAGGACCGAGCCGTTCTATTATTTCCAATACGGTCCGTTCGTTATCGGCACCTCCCGGCCGGAGACCAAGTTCGGGGACAAGTACGTAGTGGTTCATCCCGCGGACGAAAGATACAAGCAGTACGAGCACGGCCAAAAGCTCGGGCCCTTCGAGTGGATAAACGGACCGGTGACCGCGACCTTGGTTAAGGACGAGGCCGTCGACATGGAGTTCGGCACGGGCGCGATGACCATCACGCCCTGGCACGACCCGGTGGATTTCGAGATAGCCGAGCGGCACGGCCTGGACCGGGAGCAGATAATAGACCTGCACGGCAAGCTCCTGCCCATTGCAGGCGAGTTCCAGGGGCTAAAGATCGCCGAGGCGCGGCCGAAGATAGTGGAAAAACTCAAGGCCAAGGGACTGCTCGTCAAAACCGATGAGACCTACGCCCATACCGTGCGCGTCTGCTACAAGTGCGAGACGCCCATCGAACCGCAGATAAAGGACCAGTGGTTCGTTAAGATGGAACCCCTGGCCAAACTCGCCCTCCAGGCGGTGGCGAAGAAGCAGGTCCGGTTCATTCCCGAGCGCTTCGAGAAAATGTTCACCTACTGGATGGAGAATACCATCGACTGGAACATCTCGCGCCAGATCGTCTGGGGCATCCCCATTCCCGCGAAGATCTGCGAGGCATGCGGCGGCGGCGCGGCGGACCTGGACGACACCCTGCAGGCCTGCCCCAAGTGCGGCGGGACGGTGCACGCGGACCCGGACACCTTCGACACCTGGTTCTCCTCCGGCCAGTGGCCCTTTCTAACTTTGGGCTACCCCGACCACCGCGATTTCGAGATCTACTATCCCACGGACGTGATGGAGACCGCGCACGACCTGGTGTTCAAATGGGTGCCGCGGATGGTCTTCATGAGCCTGTATCTCACCGGCCGGGTGCCGTTCCATACGGTCTACTTCCACGGCCTGGTGAACGACCCCCAGGGCAAGAAGATGTCGAAGTCCAAAGGCAACGTGGTGGATCCCCTGGAGCTCACCCAGAAATACGGCACGGACGCCCTGCGCATGGCTTTGATCGTCGGGAACCCGGCCGGAGCGGAAACGGCGCTTTCGGACGACAAGGTGCGCGGCTACCGCAATTTCGCGACCAAGATATGGAACGCCGCGCGGTTCGTGCTTTCGAACAGGCCCCCGGACCCGGATGCGGACGCCCCGCTTTCGGAAGAGGAGAAGGGATATCTCGCGGAGCTCCTCGAAAAGGTGAAGCCGGAGATCACCAAGCATATCGACGAGTATGAATATCACCTCGCGGCCGAGAAGGCCTACCATTATTTCTGGCACACCTTCGCGGATGTCGTCATCGAACGCGAGAAGGACAAACTGAAAAGCGGAACGCCCGCAGAGCGTTCCGCCGCTTACCGGACCCTCACGACCATCCTCATCGAAAGCATAACCATGCTCCATCCCTTCGTGCCGTTCGTCACGGAAGCCGTCTATCAGGAGATCCTATCCCCCACCGGACCGGTGAGGGATAAGAACTTGCCCGAGTTCCTTATGATCCGCCGCTGGGACTAGGGCGTTGAAGTGGCGGTGGAGGTCGGCGTGCCGATATCGGTAGAGGTCGCCGAAGACGTGGCGTTCACTCCCGCGTCCGCGGTGGAAGTGGCCGAGGCGCCGTTGCCATTGCTCGTCCGCACCCGGTCCACTATTTCCGCGAGCTGCCGCCGGATGTCCTGCAGGCGGGAAGCAATGGACTGAATGAGCCCGGAGTTCAGGGCGGAACCGGTGGCGGCCCCGTTCCCGGTCACGGCCGGGCCGGTCTGCCTGCCGATGACCTTCACCTCGACCATCGCCCGGCCGTTCTGCAGTTGTCCGGTGAGCTCCACCCTGTCCCCTACCCGGAGCATATCCGGGCTCACGCCCGTCAGATCCACCATCCCGCCGATCGAATCCAAGTTCACGCGCATTCCGTTCAGTGACACGTGCGTAGGCATCGCCTGGATCCCGGTGGCCACGGTCGGAACGGTCATGGCCGTGACCACGCCCCGGAACTTGAACATGCCCCTTTCAAAGGCCTCCGGCACGTTCCGATAATCGTCGAACAGCTGCTGGGAATTCACCGACATCTGGAGTCCGCTCGCGCCGCGGCTGCGGCCTTCCATGTCATCGGCCTGGGACTGGGCGGTGACGAAGAAGGGCGCCAGCATCGCGGTAAAAACCAAAAACGAGAACGCGTACCAAAATGAT
>CAZCTJ010000051.1:0-4397 GCA_964501675.1 uncultured Candidatus Saccharibacteria bacterium | reverse complement strand
GCACGACGCCCATCCCGCCCTATATCAAGAATCCGCCCTTAAGCGAAGCGCGGCTCCGGAGGGAGTACCAGACCGTCTTCGCGCGGCGGGCCGGTTCCGTCGCCGCGCCGACCGCCGCCCTGCATTTCACGCCGGCTCTTTTGCGCTCGCTCCGGCGGGCGGGACACGCGGTCAGATTCCTCACCCTTCACGTGAATCTGGGGACTTTCGCGCCGCTCACGGAGGAAGCGCTCCGTACCGGGAAGCTCCATCGGGAATTTTACGAGATACCGGCGGGAACGGCCGCTTATTTGAACCGCGCCCGCGCGGCCGGCCGTCCCATCGTCGCGGTGGGCACCACCGTGGTCCGCGCGCTCGAATCCGCCGCGGACGCCAAGGGCCGCTTGCGTAAGCTTTCCGGCGGAACGGACATCTTCATCCGGCCGCCCTACCGCTTCCGCTTCGCGGACCGCCTCATCACGAATTTCCACGTGCCGGATTCGAGTCTTCTGATGCTCGTTTCCGCCTTCGCCTCGCGCAGGACCGTTCTCGGCCTTTACCGGCAGGCGGTAAAGAAGCGCTTCCGGCTGTTCTCTTTTGGGGATGCGATGTTCCTGCGGTGAGGTATAATCTATGGTAATGAAAGAAGGTACGGGGTGGCGGGAAGTGCCCCTGGAGGGCGGAGACCTGCCCGAAGAGCAACAACCCGCGGAGAAACCGGAGCCGCCGAAGCGCGGGCCGGCGCGTATATTGGAATTCAAACCCAAACCCAAGGAAGGGGTCGTGGAGGATGGCGAATTGAAGCTCCGCAAGGGCGTCTCTCCGGAAGCGGCGCGGGAGATGGAGAACGCGGACCGGCTCCTCGACTCCTACGTCGCGGAATTTTTGGGCGGCCTGGGCGCGGCCCTGAATTACATGGACCTGCTCGAAGAGACGGACGAGGATTGGAAGCGGCAGATCGCGGATTTCGAGAAGGCCCGGGAGGGCTGGTTCGATTCCCTGGGCGAACAGAAAGAAGTGCTTGCCCGGTCCGGCGCATCCGATCCGAAACTTGAATTGGAATTGGACTCCGCCTTGGCTCTTCTCGGGAGCCCGGACGTCGCGGAGGTTTTTCTGAAGCCCAAGGACGAAGCGCTTGCGGCTCTGCGCTCTTTCGTCGCCAAACAGCTCGAAGCACTGGGCATCCGCCCCGCCAACTGATGGCCGAGAAACCTCCCGGACCGGAAGACGAAAAAGGCGCTCCGCCGGAGGGCGGCGGGGAAGGGGGATCCAAGGAGCGCGGGCGGCTCCTCAAATTCCCGCGGTCCTCCGAAAGACCGGCGCACCTCGGCGCCGCGGAACTGCTTTTGGAATTCGACGGCAGTTTTCCGATCGCGCTCGAAGATGCCATTACGATGCTCGGCTCCATTTGGAACGAACATCACGCGCTCGTGAACTCGCCGGTTTCCGATATCCGGGACAAGAAACTGGCCGATCTGGGACGCGAATGGCGGGAATACCTGGGCGATTTTCTGGCCGCCCGGATCGAATTTTTCGACCGTCTGCGCGCGGAAGGCGAGCGGTCCGATCTTCCGCCCCAGATCAAAGAGAGCATCGAAGCGCGCATCGCGGCCCTGGGCAACGAGGACCTGGACCGGATCCGTCCGGAGCCGGACCTGGACAGCTTGTCCGCCATGCTCGATCTTTCCCGGAAGCTTTCGGATATCATTCGCTGAAAAAGGCGTTTTTTCATGTTATCATGAAGCCATGAAAGAGGGGTTCCCCCAAGACCGGGATCCCCGGCTCGAGCATGTCGAAACCGGGGTCTGCAGTTTGGCCAGCGAAAAACATCCGGAATCCAACGAGGACGCCTGGCTTAACGATCCCGAGCGTCTTATCTTCGGGGTTTTCGACGGAATGGGCGGCCATGCGGCGGGGAAAGTGGCTTCCGCTTCGGCCAGGGACTACGCTTCCGCCCGGCTCGCGGAACTGGGGCCGGATCTCGACCGGACCCAGGCGGAGAATTCGCTCCGGGAGATATTGGAGGACGCGGACGGGGAGGTGCTTCGGAAATCTCACGCCGACCCGGCTTATTACGAAATGGGCACCACCGCGACGGTGGTGAAAATTTTCCGGAGCGAGGGCCGGCTGTGGGCCGCGGTCGGGAACGTGGGCGACAGCCGCCTGTACCGGTTCGCCGCGGGCGGCAAGCTGGAGCAGGTCACTCTGGATGACGGACCGATCCGGGAGCATTTCCATAACGAAGATGAAGCGCGGAACATGCAGAAAAAATTGAGCCGCGACCCGCGCACCTTCACCTATCCCGAACAGAATCTGTTCAGTGCCCGCAACCGGATCACCCAGTGTCTGGGCGGGGGGCGTACCGAGCCCGCCGTGCAAAGTTTGGAGGTGTCGCCCGGCGAGGTTCTCTTGCTCACGTCGGACGGCATTCACGACAATCTCACGGATGAGGAGATCGAACTTTTGTCCCGGGCGGAAGGATTGAGCGCCGAGGACGTCGCCGCGGGTCTTGCGGAGTCCGCCCGAAAACGGAGCCTGGAAAAAAAGGAAATGCCCGAAAGAGCCAGCCTGCGGGCCAGGGCGGACGACATGACCGCCGTCGTCCTGCGCATTCCCTCCTAGATATTCATGTCTCTTTAAAATATCGGGCGGCCTCCCGCGTCGGTCGGCCGCCCTACTCCAGAAATTCCCCCGTCCGGAGGAAAGTCCCGTGTTCCGGACACCGGGCCACGGAACTCCCCGGCCGCCATCGCCTTCGGGAAGGCCGGCGGCAGACGGGACAGGGGATGCGCATGCGGAAGTCCCAGACGGCGATTGCGCTGTAGACGGCTGCGATGATCGCCCACAGGGCCAGGAAGACCAGCGCTCCCGGCACCAGGATCACGAGCAATACGATGATCCAGGACCTGCCGCGGCGGCCATTGGTCATGACCCACCTCCGTTTTCACTATCCCGCGCCGGGACCCGCGCGTCAACCTGGCGGGTTATCCACAATTCCGTTCTTGCCCCGGCGGGTTCATAATGAAGGCAGGACGCTCGTCATCGAACAAGGAGGTGGGTTACGGGTACTGGCACTGGGGCTATTTTCCACATCGAACGCCGCCGCCGGCGGCAGTTCCGGGGCCGCGGCAGTATCGACAGCCGCTGCCATCGGGTCCGCAAACACCGGACCCGGCACCACAACCTCGCGAAAACGCGAGGCGGGAACGGTGCGCCGGACAACATCCTTCTCTTGTGGAACGACAAGCACGAGTTGTTCCATGCGCTCTTTGGCAACCGCACGGTTGTCGAAGCCATCCGGCTTCTGGAGCGCGTTCAGCGTCGGTTGAAGAACCGGCGGCCGCGGCCCGAGCTCAACGTGGCCTGACCCTCCCGTGCATTTCTTCTCTCCGATCCCGGACGAGGCTCCCCGCCTCGTCCGGAATTCATTTATGTTGATTTAAAGGCGGTTTCCGTGTTTGGATGGAAGAGGCGCCGGGGCCAAGGCCCGGTTTTTAAATAAGAGCGGTTCGGGACTTCGTTGCCCGCCGGTCGGGGGTGCGGGCGCAAGGAGGCGGCCATGGAGAGAAGCCGGCGTCTGGCGGAGCTCATCGAACGCGGCGTTCGGGATAGCGAAGTGCGCGAAGCCAAGGGCCTCTGGATGGCTCGCGTGAACGGCCACTACCGCGCGAACGCGGTAGGTCTTGCCCTCGTCGGCCACTGGTCCGGCCCGCGCGAGGCCTGGCGGCACTACTGCGGGGAAATCGCGGAGTCCAAGACCCCGCTCTCCGCGGTCGGACGCGTGCTCGACATGCCGTCGGTTCTCTTGAGCACGGTGGACGACCTGCACCACGCGGGGCATTCCGCGGCATGGATCGCCGCGCTGCTCCGCGACGGAGCGCTCGGCGAACGCTGGCAGGGCTGGCAGGACCCGCAGGCGTTCCTCGCGCAGTGCGAACGCGAAGCGCGAATGGGCAGGGTGCCCGGTCGGCTGGCCGGACTCCTGCGTATCTTCGGTTTCTTGTAGGGGCCATTGCTTCGTCGCAATGGCCCCGATTCGTTTTTATGTTTAAAATGGAAAGGGCGCCTCCTCCAAGGGGCGCCCTCCGTATGACGGTTCGGTTGCGTGAGACGCGGTTATGCGGGCTCGGGGGTCTCGTTCCGCTCCCTTGAAACGGGAGCGAGTTCGATCGCGAGCGTCGGGAGGTTTTCCCTGGCGTCGCTCTCCTCGCCCATGTTCCTGGCCCTGCGGATCACCAGCGTCATCCCTGCTCCGAACTGGACGTGATGAGTGTCGAAGTACTCCATGCACCTGGCGATCCTTTTCACGGGGTCGCTGGATGCGTGTTTCTTGCCTCCGGGTCGAGCGTTCTTCTCTTGCTCGCCATGGTGGTTCATGTGCCGCCGGCCGTGCCGCCGCCGTCGCCTTGACATGGTCT
>CAZCTJ010000050.1:0-4467 GCA_964501675.1 uncultured Candidatus Saccharibacteria bacterium | reverse complement strand
TGACCGTAGGCGGGGGAATCAACATGAGCGGCAGGTTGTACGTGAGGGCGGATGACTCCGGTACCAGTCCCGGCATGCCCTGGTTCCGCGGCAACGGAGGTTATATAGTTCTAAACTCTCTGGATGGTTACTATGTCTACCTAAGCTGGGACGCCGGCGCGGGCGTGCAGGTGAACGACCCGGTCTGGGCGACCGCCTTCTACTATCAATCCGATATCCGCCTCAAGACGGATCTCAAACCCATCGCGGGCCTTGAGATGATCAAGAATATCGGCGGCTATACCTTCAAATGGAGGGAAACGGGGGAGGAAGGCGCCGGGCTCATCGCCCAGGAAGTGGAGAAGGTATTGCCGGTGGCCGTCACCGTGAACGCCAAAGGGATGAAGACCGTTGACAGTGCCGCGCTGATGGCGCCCATGGTAGAATCGATAAAGGAGCTGGACGCCAAAGTCGAGGCCCAGCAAGCCGTCATAGACCGGCTGGAGGCGGAAATCAAAGAGCTCAAAAAATGAAAAAAGCGGTCATCATTCTCACTATCTCGGTCTTTTTCGCGGCAGGAGGATTCTATTTCGCGCGCGGAGGCGTGGGCGTTTCGGTGAACGCGAACGGCGGCAGGCAATCGGTCGGTTCCCAGCACGGGGTTTGCAATAACGTCCTGAACAACAGCGCCACCAGGATCTTCGTGCCGGACAATACCTGGAGCGAATGGAGCACGGCGCGGAACTACATATCGGCCGGAAGTCTGTCCGGCGTTACGCTCGGAGAATGCAATTCCTGCGATCCCTGGGACGGGTCATATGAGGTAAAAACGGGAGGGGGCTGCACTAATACATGGGAATCCTACGATACTTGGTATACCTATCCCAGCTCCAGATGCACCAATGAATGCGCGAATCAGGGAGCGGAAGCCTGCTCGGGCATAGGCGGCGGCGGCGGGCCGTACTGCAACGCCTACCAGGGAACCGGCTGCTGGCTGGCCTACCACCCGCCGCTCGGTGGAAGCATGTGCGGATACCGGTGATAAAAATAAAATTAGTCGAATAAAAATATGCAAAAAAATCTGATTCTCGGTCTTGCGGTTTTGGTCCTCATCGCGGGAGCGTTCTATTGGGGTTACGGATATCGCGCTCGCACGGATGCGCAAAAAACAGAGGTGGTTCAAAGGATACTGGACGATATCCAGCCCCGGAATGTGATTGGAGGAAGCGTGACCGCGATAAACGGAAATACTTTGACCATAGAGACGAGCGACATCATAAGCGGCAAGTCCGTAAAGAGGGAAGTGGTGGTGAGCGACGGCACCCTGCTTGTGAGGCTTGCGTATAAATCAGACGAGGAAAAAGCGGCCGATCTCCGGGAATACCGGGCCAAGCTGGCC
The DNA here is from genome assembly GCA_964501675.1 of uncultured Candidatus Saccharibacteria bacterium. Taxonomy (GTDB): domain Bacteria; phylum Patescibacteriota; class Minisyncoccia; order UBA6257; family 2-01-FULL-56-20; genus JBBUAX01. The sequence continues at coordinate 3,089 of CAZCTJ010000050.1, read as the reverse complement.
GGAGCGACCTCCTCGGAGTCCGTGCAATCACCCTCGGTGATCAAGTCGGAGAATATAGTTCTTTCCGATCTGCGGGTCGGGAACTTCATTGATGTTTCGACTGCGTCTCCCATAGGGGACAATACCAGTCTCGAGGCGACAAAAATAATCGTTGAGCTCCCAAGGCCGGAATAGAAACCCAAAATGACGAATCGGAATCTGATCTTAGGGATATTGGCAGTCGTGCTGGTCGCGCTGGTCCTTGCGGCCTGGTTCAGGTTCGGCAGGGAAAACGCCCCTTCCCGGACGGGAGGGGATGCCCTCGGCGGGAGCACTTCCTCCGATCCCGGTCTTACGGCGATGGAGCAGGACGAGCAGGAAGGCAGGCAGGTATCGACGGAACGCGCCCCCGACCCGCCCGTCCCCACCGGCCCCTCCGAAGTTCCCAAGGTTCTGCCTTCCTCGTCTCCGGCCGCACCGCCCAGATAAAAACACAAAGCACAGAACCCAAAACGCAAACGTTTGTGGTTTTGTGTTTTGGCTGTTTCCGTCGCGGAGTTGTAAAGGGCCGGACCCCCCATTTGTGATTTGTTTTCTTGTATTTTGTTTGTTTTCGCTGCGGCCACAAACATTTGTGCTTTTGTGGTTTTGTGTTTTGGCTATTTCCGTTGCGGAGCTGGGGATATCTCGCGTGGCGCGCGCGGAACGAGCGGAGTATAATGGAATCAAATTGCTCCGCGGTTGTGGGTCTTAAGGGTCTCTTTCAACCGCAATTTCCATGGACGATCCTCACGGGGATTGTGAGCGGAACGCCGCTCCCCGCCGGCGGGGGTTGATTGCGGTTCTGCTTACGATCACGGCGTTCGTCACCGGCCTCCTTGCGGAGGATTTTTTATTTCCGGCAGGTCCGGAGGGCATTTCCGGCCGGCCCGAAGCTTCCGGAAGCTCCGTCTCCGAAAAACTGACCGGCGCGATATCGCAGACCTTCCGGGATATGACGGGTTCCGCTCCGGAACGGAGGCCGCTGATGGAGATACCGCTTGATGAAAACACAAATGAAACGCAAGACAAGAACGGCGAAGCACAAAATACGAGTGAGATACAAAATACGGACAAAACACAAAGCACGGAATACGGAACCCGAACGAACCCGGAGCGCGAAACGCAGATAGACCCTCCGGATTGCGTCCGCCTGGCGGGCGAACGGCCGACCGCCGAGGTCATCTTGAACGAGGTCGCCTGGATGGGCCGCGTGGGCGACCCCGCCGGCGAATGGCTGGAGCTCAAGAACGCGACGCTCAAGGAGATATCTCTCCGCGGCTGGCGGCTTGAGGCGGGCGAGGGATTGGAGGTGGTTTTCGGGGAGGAGGACGTTATCCACGCGGACGGATATTTTCTTCTGGAGCGCACGGACGATTCCACGGTGCTGAACGTTTCCGCGGACCGGATATACAAAGGCGGTCTGCCGAACGAAGGAACGGCGCTGCGGCTGTTCAACGCCGATTGCGGGCTTGCGGACGAGGCGGACGCGTCGCTCGGCTGGCCGGCGGGGGACAACGGCGAGAAAAGAACGATGGAGCGCAATTCCGCCGACCTCGGTTGGCACACTAGCGCCGAGTCGCACGGCACGCCCGGACGGGCGAATTCGGAACCGTCCGCGGCGCTCCCTCCGTCCGCGCCGGTTCCCGCCCCCGCGCCTGCGCCCGTAGGGACGCCTCCGTCCGCCGCCCCGGCATTCTTGAGGATCACGGAGGTGATGGCGGGCAAGGAAGACGCCGCCGCTTACGAGTTCGTGGAATTGTGGAACCCCGGAACGGAGGCCGTGCCCCTCACCGGCTGGACGGTGAGAAAGCGGACCGCGAGCGGAACGGAGTATGCGCTCATGGCCGCGAGCCGCTTAGAAGGCAAGTCCATCCCGGCCGGGAGGCATTTCCTTCTCGCTAACGAAGGCGGATATGCGGGCAGTGTCGCGCCGGACGCGGCGTGGGCCACCTCCAACACGCTTGCCTATGCTTCGAACGCGGTGGTCTTGTATGATGCGGCGGGCCAAGTGGCGGCTGAAGTTTCCTGGACGGAAATACCCAAGGGGCAAAGCTATGCGGATAACGGGAGCGGCTTCGTAATACAAGCGGTGCCGGACCCGGAGAATTCGGGTTCGGATTGACGTTTTCGGAGGACCGGATGAAAAAAGGGAAGGGTTCGGCGGGCGGAAAGTTCGTCTTCGGCATCGTCTGCAAGAAATGCAGGCGCCTGCTCGAGGAAACGGAATCGGGCGCCTTGCGCTGTCCGGGGTGCGGAGGCGAGACCCCCGCGCTGCCTCCCGCCCTGCGGGGCCTGCATCCTCCCGTAAGGAGAAAGAAGGGCCGCGAATGACGCGGCCCTTTTGGCGCCCGGGGGAGTATAATATCAGGTATCGATGGCCAAAAATAAAATGCTCCTGATCGCGCTCGCAATCCTGGTGCTGGTCATAGCCGTGGTCTCCGCCGTTCTCACGTTCCGCGGTTCGGCGTCCGGCAAGCTCGACCGGGGCACGGCGCGGCTCAAAAACCGCGAATTCCAGGTGGAAATAGCGGAAGACATGCTAAGCCGCGCCCGGGGGCTTTCCTACCGCGGGTCTCTGGCCGAGGACGAGGGGATGCTTTTCATATTCGACCGTCCGTCCGTCCAGAAGTTCTGGATGAAGGATATGAATTTCGCGATAGACATCCTGTGGTTCCGCGGGGATGAGCTCATCGGCATCGCGAAGAACGTCCCGCCCGAACCGGGCGCGTCCATACTGAACCTGAAATCCTATGCTTCGCCCGGGAAGGCGGACCGAGTGCTCGAGATACGCGCGGGGCTTTCGGACAAGTACGGGTTCGAGGCGGGGGATAAGATGGAGCTTCGGCGATAAGAACGCCCGCGCTTTCGGGCCGCGCTCTTTTCGGAGCGCGCTCCGGGCCGCTAGGCCGAGTCCTACTCTCCGAAAAGAGCGCGGCCCGGCGTTTCTCGAGGACGGCGTGCGGGCGTTCTGTATCGCACTCGTTGGGTGTATAATTGGAGCATGGCCAATATCGCTATAAACGGTTTCGGCAGGATAGGCCGCCTTCTTCTGCGCCAGGCGCTCTCGC
>CAZCTJ010000049.1:0-4768 GCA_964501675.1 uncultured Candidatus Saccharibacteria bacterium | reverse complement strand
GGCTTTACGAGCCTTCATTGATAGACCACCACAGAACAAGCAGACAGAAAGGACAGTCAGATGACGAAGAGATTCTCGTTCGTGTTCGTTCTCGCGCTCCTCGCTCTCGCGCCCGTCCCGGCGGCGGCGCAGGTGACCGGGTACGTCTGGGCGTCGGACGTCTACGACTGGAACGCCCAGCAGGCGGTCCTCAAGACGACGACCATCTCCCTCACCCCGCTCCAGTGGACGAAGGGCGGCGAGATGCAGGACGCGAAGCCGCTCGCGGAGATCGAGGCGTGCCGGCCGAGCCAGGCCATGGGGTGGCTCGTCTCCGGGGTGAACTGCATCGACCCCGAGCAGGCGAGCTACAACATCACGACCGGCCGCGACGGCCTGCCCATCCCCGACGGCGAGTACGTCTTCCGGGCCTTCACCGGCGATCGCTACGCACGCATCGACAGACTGCGCGTGGAGAACGGCGCGGCCTATACGGGCTTCGTTGAGATGTGGCCGATGTCGGCGGTGAAGTCGAGCGAGCCCAAGATGTACTGGTTCTACGACGGCAACGGCCAGCTCCGGCTGGGCGTCGCGCTCCCCCTCACGAACGGGTACAACGACTGGCGCCCGGGGATCGCCCTGCGGTTCCGGCTCCGGGGACCGGGATACAACGCGCCGGACTCGAACCAGGGAGAGGTGCCGTTCAACGGCAAGCTCCCCGTCGGCTACAACGGCGCGATATACTGGTCCTTCCCGGTGTCGCCGTATGCCGGGAACATCGAGGCGGGCGGGAAGTTCTGCCTCGAGTCGGAGGCGTTCTACCCGCCGGATCCTTCCTTCGTCTACTTCCGCCGGAACGACTGCGTTCCCGCGCAGCAGATCTTCTGGTGGTCGCAACCCCTCACCACCCGGTGAGGGACAGCAGTGCAGTCGAGGCCCGGGCCGTATGTGTCCGGGCCTCAATGCATTTTTGAGACCTCATAATGCTTTCCGCCGCGCGGTTTCCCGGTTATAATTCTTGCGTGTTCGATTTCACCAGCCCGGATGATTTCAAAGAGAAGTGCGGCTATATCATAGACGGCGCCTGGTATCCCCGCGTGACGAAGATCGTTTCCATCAAATCCAAACCGGCCCTTTTACGCTACTACGGCGAGGCGGTCAATTTCAAAGCCGCCCAAGCCGCGACCGAACTTTCCGCCAAGGAAGGCACCATGATCCACGAGGCGGTGGAAGGCTTGCTTTTGGGCCAGAATCCGGAGATCCCCCCTCTGATCTCCCCCGCCGTCCGGGCCTTTCAGGCGTTCGTGGAGCGTCAGAACATCCAGGTGACCCCCGAACTCGTGGAAAAGAGGGTGGTGAGCTACGCCAACCGGTACGCGGGGACGGTGGACGCCCTGGCGCTTATCGGCGGGAAGTTCGGGGTGCTCGACATAAAGACCTCCCAGGCCATCTACCGCGATTATAACCTGCAGACCTCCGCCTATATGGATGCTCTGAAAGACCAGTTCCAGAATCTGCAGACCCGTTGGATATTGCGCATCGACCAGATTCAGATCTGCGCGCGCTGCGGCGCCCGGCGGCGGGTGAAGGGCGGGCGGGAGAAGATAAAATGGAACGGGCGGCCGCTGTGCCGGGACGGGCACGAATGGTCCGATACCCAGGGCGAGGTGGAACTCAAGGAATTCCCTTATTGGCAGACCGATTTCGAGGCGTTTCTGGGCGCGAAAAGATTATGGGAATGGGAGAACGAGGAGTGGCTCCGGCGCATCGAATATCTGTAAGGCGCTCAGCCGCGTACATATTCAACGGACAAGCCCGAATCCCGGGCTCTTGCCAACTTCAGAGATAGGAGGCATGCGGTGACGAATGAATTGCAGGCGTTGCACGGCGCGCTCGCGAAACAGGGCGCGATGCCGGTCGAGGTCGGCGACCGTATCCTGGCCTGGCTGGAGGTCCCGGTAGCGGGCAAGTTCAGGCTAAGCGGGTTTTGGATCGGAGAAGGCGGATGGCTGGGACTCGAATTGTCGCAAACCTTGGACCATCCGGCCGGTGCCGGTCTCGAGGGCCGGATCCGGGCGGCGAATTCCCACGCCGCCGCTGCCGGTCTGCTGCGGATACTTCTCCTCCGCGAGAACTCGCCGCGCTTGAGCGTCTTCACCGCCATCCGGCCGCGGGACGGAGAGGAGATGACCGCGGAGGTCTGCGAACGGGAGCTTCTGCGCATTGCGGAGGCCGTTCGGCAGATCTGGCCGGAACTCCTGCCGATCGATTAGGCAAAGAGCGGGCCCCGCGCGGCCCGCTCTTCAGCTCGAATCCGAAAAGCCCCCGGACTGCGTATAGTTGAGCAGTGCGAAACAAATACTCCGGTCCCGCCCTGCGCATCAATTTCTGGTGCGTCACTCGCGAAGATCTTTTGAAGATCGCTGATTTTTTCCATCGTAAATTCGGGTCTAAAACGCTTGAGATATCCCTGCAGACCGCGGCTCGGCAAAGCACGGTCTACACCAAATTCGAGGAGTTCGAGAAGGACCTGGAATTTCTCCTGTCCCAGAACGATGACGTCCAGAAATTGAATTTCGGCCGCAGCGAGGTAAAGAACGACCGGCGGCGGCATATCTGGATGGAAGTGGAGTTCGCTTTCAGCCTGGCGAGCTTCCAGATCTACGCCGAAGATATCGACGGTTCGCTCAAAGAGTGGGTCCAGAGCGCCTACGACGAAATGCAGGAAATGGTCAGTTCCTTCCGGCCCAGTCCGGAGTTCACGGAGGAACTTCTGCGCCGTTTCCATCCCCGCTATCCGGAACGCAGAAGCGCGGCGCGCAGCGCGGTCATTTTGGATTACGATGGGAATGTCACCCGGCGCGTCAACGAAGAACTGAACGAGAAAAAGAGGTCGGAGGACGAGCCGGAGAGGCTCCCGGAATGGCTGCGGGACCGGACCACCGCGGGGGTGATCGCGGCCCTTTTTCTGCTCCTGGTGCTGAACCTGTTCGGGATAATCTTCTTTCGCTAGCTCACTCGGAGCATTTTTCTATGATGATGGGCGGCTTCGAAAGCTCCCGATTCGCAAGATATCCGAGGCCGAAGCTCAATGAAGCCGTGAGGAACAGGATCGCCAAGAAGAGCATCTCTTTTTTGCGCGGAGCGAACCGATTCTCCAGCCTGTTCTTCGCCTCCTGCAAATTCATTTCAGAAGCTCAGGTATTCCTCCCATCTCTTATAAAGTTCGTTGGTGGCCCGGAGATCCCCGACATTATAGCGGGCGATGTCCGTGAACTTCTTCGCCTTGTACAGAGCGCCCACGTCGTCGCCGGTGATACCCGAAGCTTTGGGACTTTCGATCCCGAACACCCGGCTCCACAGATGCAGGCTTCCCTTGCGGCGCAGGGCGCCGTAGAAGGACAGCTGGTCCTGCAGATCGATATGAATGGCGCCCGGACTGTGCTGATAAATATAGCGGCCGCGCATCAGGTCCTTGGTGGGGCGGATGCCGTGCACCGCGGAACGGATCATCAGGAACGGCACGTCGAATCCCCTGCCGTTGAAGCTTACAAAGCAGTTATATTTCTCCGCGCCGTCCCAGAAACGGCGGAGCATCTCCTTTTCCGTGGTCTGCTTGAAGGTTATCCCCTCCTCCGTCCATTCCTCGTGACGCTCGCCGGGCGCCTGAAAGTAGACCACGCCTTCGTTGCGATGGTGATCCAAGACGCCGATCACCACCACCTCGCCGGTGAGCGGCGAGAACCCCAGGCCGCTTTTGAGCTCTGTGAGGGCCACCTTGTACTCCTCCTCGCCGGAGGATTCTTTGCGTATCCAGCGGGTGAGGTTCTCCTGGGTGGCTTTATCCAGGGACTCGAAATTTTCGCCGACGGTCTCGATGTCGAAAACCAGCTTTCCGTTTGACATTTAGCGCATTATACCATAGAATGCACCGTACACTGCGGTACGGCCTCCGCCTTCGGTCAGAGACCTTGGCGAGATGCTCGCTTTCCCAGTTAAAATTTCATAATAAAATTTTAAGCGAAAATGGCACATACTAAATCAGGAGGTTCTACCAAGCTCGGCCGCGATTCCGTATCCAAGCGGCTGGGCGTGAAGATACAGGACGGCAGCCGGGTCTTGAACGGCCAGATAATCGTCCGGCAGAGAGGCACCAAATACCTGCCCGGCCGGAACGTGGCGCGCGCCGGCGACGACACGCTCTTCGCGCTCGTGTCCGGCAAAGTCCGCTTCTCGGAGAAGACCAAGCGCAACTTCGACCGCTCCACGCGCAAAACTACGGTTGTGACTGTAAGGCCCGCTCAATAACCCTCTCCGCGACCGCGTTCCTGCGAGTTTGGCCGTTCCGCCAGGGCTTGCCGAGGAGACAATACCCAGTCGGGCAGGCTCCGAGGCGGAACGCAGGCGGACGGGCAAACTCGCGGAACCCAGAGGGATATGGTTGATTTTAGCATAAACTGCGTCGCTCTTCCTCGGAGTAGGGCCAACTACACCTTCGTCGTCGCTCCTTGTTCCTCCTAAAAATCAGACGATATCGCGGCCGGAAGAGGATTATGGAGCGGGCCTAATCACCACTTTAAGCTTCGCGGTCATTCCCCTGCCGAGTTCCACCCGGACCTCGTGATCGCCCAATTCCTTCAAAGGATGGGCGATCTTTATTTCCGCCCGTTCCTTGCCCAGAAGCCCGTGCTCGCGCATGGCGCTTAAGATGGCGTCCTTGGTGACCGAGCCGAACACCGATCCCTTCTTGTCGGTTTTAAGATGGAATTCCACGAAGCGTTCCGAGATC
>CAZCTJ010000048.1:384-5142 GCA_964501675.1 uncultured Candidatus Saccharibacteria bacterium | reverse complement strand
CTTTACGCGCACGCCGGAGTACCGTCGCTTCGGCGTGCAGCTCTTTGACGCCGAACAGCGGTTCATACCGTAGACCAACCAGGTTTCTACCTCTTGTCTTCCTCCCGACGCGCCCTAATTCTTTGGCGAGGGGCGAATCTGACGCATACCACAATCGCTCACCCTTTTTATTCTCGGTTTCTTGATACTCAATATCTTTGCCCACCGCGAGCGCCACGTTTCCCGGCAAAGTCCAGGGGGTGGTGGTCCAAGAAAGAATGTAGGTCTTTTCGTCCGTGGTCCAATTGCCTATCTTCTGGCCCTTGACCAGCTTGAACTTCATATATACGGAGGTATCCTCCACCTCCTTGTACCCCTGCGCAAGCTCGTGCGAAGAAAGTCCGGTGCCGCAGCGCGGGCACCAGTTCACTATCTTGTGTCCCTGGTACAGAAGCCCCTTGTCCGCGAACCTTTTTATCACCCACCACAGGGTCTCGATATAATCGTTCTCGTAAGTGATGTAGGGATTCTTGAGGTCCAGCCAGAAGCCGATGCGGTCGGTGAAGCGCTCCCACTCCTCCTGATACTGCCAGACCACTTCCCGGCATTTGCGGTTGAAGGGCGCGATGCCGAACTTTTCGATGTCCTTTTTGGACTTGAGGCCAAGCTGTTTTTCCGTCTCTATTTCGATTGGCAGGCCGTGCGTATCCCATCCGCTTTTGCGCGGCACGCTCCAGCCCCGCATGGTCTTGTAGCGCAGGATGATGTCCTTGAACACCCGGGAGATGACGTGGTGGATGCCGGGACGCCCGTTCGCGGAAGGGGGTCCCTCGTAGAAAACGAAGGTCTTGCCCCTGGCGGTCTTCGCGAGGCTCTTTTCGAAAATGGCGTTGGTCTTCCAGAAATCCAGAACTTTGAGCTCGGTCTCCGGCAGGCGGAATTCGCCGCCGAGGAAGTCGTGGTTTCGGGAAGTCTTCGGTCCCTTGGGCATTACTTTAAATTAACAGGTTTGGCTTTATATTCCAAGATTTTCAAGCGATTGACACAAGGGCTCCCGGAGCATATTCTGCTCCGATATGGGGGTGTACTTTGACGAGTGGAACGAAACCTGATCGGGCGGCGAGGGCCATCGAAACGGCCGGCAAGGTTCTGCGCGACTACGGGGTCAATCCCGAACTGCACCCGAACGGAGCCGTGACGGGGATCGACACGACGAGGAGGATGGATAAGATCTTCCACTTCGAACTCCTGGGCACGGACGAGGGTGGGGTCATCGGCCAGCTGGACGACATGGCGGGCTACATTCCCGAGGCCGAACTCGAAGCCGCCAAAGAGAGAGCGGCCAGGGTGAGCGAGGATCCGAAGTGCCTCGAAAACGGCGAGCGGGTCATGCGCATCGCCACGACCCAGCTCCGCCTCGGCAACTTCAAACTGGCGGTGATCGTGAAGATCCAACCCGAAGCCGGCCAGGAAGTCGTCTCGGAGGAGCGATTTAGGAACAGGTTCCTACTGGACGCCTACTCGCTCTTCACCAGGTTCGAGCTTCTGAAGGCGCTCGAAGAGTGATAGAAGGGCCGTTGAAGAACGGCCCTTCCGCATTTTTATATCTTTTCCGGCGCCTGGAGGCCGAGGACCAGCATCCCCCTGCGCAGCACGACGGCGGCGGCACCTACAAGCTCCAAGCGAGCGGCCCGCCGGGCGGCATTTTCATCGGTGAGTATCTGCTCCCCTTCGTAGAAGCGGTTCGCAAAATTCGCGAGTTCGTAGAGATAAAGCGCCATTTCGTGCGGAGCATGGTCCCGGGCGGAACCGGAGACGGCTTCCGGGAATCCGCTCAGGTGAAGCATGAGCGCGAGTTCCGTTTCCGCCGCGAGTTCCGAAGACTGGATACTAGATTCTGAATTCTGGATACTGGTCCGGTCGCCCGCCTTTCTTAAGATGCTCTCGAGCCGGGCATAGGTGTACTGGAGGTAAGGACCGGAATCGCCCTGGAAGGCGATAGACTTGCCGATATCAAAGACGATATCCTTGCCGATGCCCTGCTTCAATATGGAGTAGCGGATGGCCGCGAGCGCCACCTTTTCCTTCACCTCCTCCCGTTCCGCTTCCGAAAGTTCCGCCCGGTCCTTGAGCTTTTCCGCCACGGCGTTCTTCACTTCTTCGATCAGGGATTCCGCGGTGATGACGTCCCCGGTGCGCGAAGACATTTTGCCGGTCGGGAGCCGGAGCATGCCGTGTCCCAGGTGCACGGTCGCGGCGGCCACTTCCGGAAGAACCGATTCCATCGCCTTTAAGACCACCTTGAAGTACTCGTTTATCTCGTTCCCGGTGACCACGAAAGAGATATCCGGGCGATACAGTTCGAATTTGGTCTCGTTCAATCCCAGTTCCTTCGCCTCGTAGGTCGGCAAGCCCTGCGAGTTGATGAACACCCGATTATGCAGGCCTTGCTTTTCGCCTTCGAAAATGACCGCGCCCTCGCTTTCTTTGAATATCTCCGGGTGCGCCTTCACGATCTCCACTCCTTTCGGACCTATCTCGCTCTCGAAGAAATAGTGATCGAACTTGGTGCCCAAGCGCACGTAGAGCGTTTCGAAATAATCCAAGCTCCACTTTTTGCCCAGATCGTACAGGTCGTTCATCTCCGCATCGCTCCGCTCGTAAATCTTCTTGTTCAAGACGCCTATCTCCGCTTTCGCGGCCTCGTCCTCCTCGTAGGCCTTGCTGCCGGCCGCATAGGCCCTGCCGAGGAAGGCCACCTTCTCCGCGAGCGTCGCGGAGTCCGCGGGGACATCGCCCAGCTTGCGCATGCCCCAGATGCTCTTGGCCACATGCACCCCCACGTCGCCCTGGTAGTTCGCGCGGACGATCTCCGCCCCCGCCGCCTCGTGCAGCCGCGCGATGGATTCGCCTATCACGTTCGTCATCAGATGCCCGATGTGAAAAAGCTTAAAGGGATTCGGGTCGGTGTACTCCACCATTATCTTCTTGCCCCGGAAGGCATCTCCCTCCCCGAAACCGGGCGCGGATACGGCGGGAAGCTCCGCCTGGATGGTCCCGGCGGAGAGCCGGAAATTCACGAATCCCGGCGGGGCGGCCTCCACTTTCTCGAAAAATCCCGCAGGCGCCCTCTTCTCTATCTCCGCCGCAAGCTCGCGGGCCGCCGCCATGGGGTCGCCGCCCGTTTCCTTCGCGGTCCGGAGCGGAACGTTCGTCGAAAAGTGGCCGAATTCCGGCTTCGCGGATCGGCTCACTTCCATTTCCCGTCCCAAGGATTCCTTAAGGACGCGCTCGAGCTTCCCCTTCATAATTTCCTTAACCATATCGTAAAAAACACGCCCCCGCAATTGAAATCATCCGCGGAAAGGGATAAGGTTCGGCCCGCAGGTTATAATAAGACCATGGCGCGCAAACCAGGATCAAAGGACCTGGCGGAGAACCGCCGGGCCCGGTTCGATTACGATATCCTCGAGACCTACGAGGCTGGCTTGGAACTCCTGGGGCAGGAGGTGAAAAGCGCGAAGGGCGGCCGGCTGCAGCTTGCTGGCAGCCACACCGTCATCCGCGGCGGCGAGGCCTGGCTCCTGAATTCCCAAATACCCGCATACCAGCCGAAGAACATGCGCGAGGATTACGATCCCGGCCGCTCCCGGCGCCTCCTCCTGCACTCCGGCGAGATACGAACGCTCCGGGGCAAGTTGAACGAAAAGGGGCTGTCTCTCCTGCCGCTCCGGGCCTACACAAAGCACGGCATCGTAAAATTGGAGCTGGGACTCGGCCGCAGCCGCAAAGCCCACGACAAACGCGAGGCCATCAAAAAAAGGGATGTGAAAAGAGAAATGCGGCGGGTATCCGCGCGCTAGTTGATTTTTCGCGCGTTTCATATATAATGTGGCGGTCGGCTGAATCCAATTCCCGTTTGCCTCGTTATATATGATGAGGCCCGAGAATTGGCTAAATCACGCCATTCGGCCGACGATCCGTCTAAACGGATCGTATGGGGATGAACTTTGGCATCGATAAGGATGGGTCGTGGATCGGCGAGTCGAGAGCCGTCTCGCTAAACCGGCACCAAACATAACTGCCAACTTCAAAGTTGCACAGCCCGCTTACGCTTACGCGTAACGGGGATCGCCCGGCCTGGGCCTCTTAGTCCGGTCGCGGTCTTATACAAGGGGGCTAATTCCCTGATAGAGAGCTCCGCCTCTCCAGGGACCGAAAACCACGCGGAGCACTGACTCCGGTCAGACCTGCCCTGAGTTCATCGAAGGGCTACGCTCGTAGATGATCCAACGTCCCCCTCCTTAGACGGCGGTTCGAATCCGCCCATCTCCACTTAGAAAATCTAATCCCGCCCCGCAAGGCGGGATTAGATTTTCAAGTGCTCTGATCGAAGCATCGGAGCTTCCTTAGGCGGATTTGTGGATACAAAATTTTGTTCGATTCCCCCATCTCCCGCAAATGGGAAACTAATCCCCAAGTCCATTTTCTCCTTGACCCCTCCCCTCGATCATTGTATTTTATAGCGACATCCGGCGCGGGCTTGGATACGTATTTTCGTCCTTTGAAAGGATAGGTGAGAGATGATGACGACCCAAACGGTGATCGCGGTGTCGGCCACGGAGTTCGAGGAGGCCGGCTGTCCCCACTGCGGCTATCGCTCCGGCTACTCCCCCATCTGGACCGGCGGAGCCGTCGCCTGGACCTGCGGCGAGTGCGGCGAGACGTGCTGCGTGCTCGCGGACGGAATCGCCAGATCCCCCCATCGGGTTCGGCGAG
>CAZCTJ010000048.1:0-374 GCA_964501675.1 uncultured Candidatus Saccharibacteria bacterium | reverse complement strand
CCGCCGGTACGGAAAGACCTGCGTGTGCAGGCGCGCGGTGGGCTGGGGCACGCTCTTCGTGGCCCAGCGGGCCCTAGCACGGCTCAAGTACGGCTACGCCGAAATCCTCCACCGGAAAGGCGAGGAGTTCGTGCTAGTGGAGAAGACGGGCGACGAAGACCTGAAGCGACGCTATGACGAGAAGGGAGGAGGAGAAAGCCCGCCGCTTATGTAGGCGGGCTTCATACTTTTAAAGTGGCGGCGGGAGATTCCCGCAATCGGGAAACTAATCCCCAAGTCCATTTTTCCCTTGACCCCTCCCCTCGATCATTGTATTTTATAGCGACATCCGGCGCGGGCCTGGATACGCATTTTCGTCCTTTGAAAGGATAGGT
>CAZCTJ010000047.1:0-5197 GCA_964501675.1 uncultured Candidatus Saccharibacteria bacterium | reverse complement strand
TCCCCGTCATGTTCAGCACCGAGCCGGAATTACATGCGGCCGAGATGTTCTTGAGGGATATCGAACTGCTTTTGGACCTCAAGGACGGCGGATAGGTTGCTAATCAAGGGTCAGCGTTATAACCTTTATTCATGCTTTTATCCCGGGACCAGATAATTAAACATATTGAACGGGGGACCATCGTCATCGATCCCTTCAGTGAGAAGCGGCTCAAGACCACGAGCTACGACGTGACCTTGGGGGAATGGTATTGGCGGGAAAAAGCTCCCGCTGGCCGCTCCACCATCCACAATCTATACGACGAGGAATCCACTGCGCGCGTCTGGGAAGGCCCGTTCCAAGCGGAATCCGTGGAGGCGCTCCTGGAGCGGCTGGATCTGGAATTCAAGAACATCCCCAAGGATGCGCGCGTGATACTTTTGGGTCCCAAGGAAACGGTTCTCGCCCATACCCAGGAATTCATCGGCGGACGGGACATATGCGTGGCCAAGATGTACGCGCGCTCGTCCATGGGCCGGAATTTCGTGGAGGTATGCAAGGATGCCGGCTGGGGCGATGTGGGCTACTTCAACCGCTGGACCATGGAGGTGACCAACAATTCCCAGTACTACACCATCCCCCTGGTGGTCGGACGGCGCATCGCGCAGATGGTTTTCTATCAAGTGGCCCCGCTCGAGAAACGGGAGGTGGATTACGTGGGCGAGGGCGGCAAGTATCAGGGTTCCCAGGACCTTGCGGAGCTCAAAAAGAGCTGGAACCCGATGATGATGCTGCCGCAGATGCATCTCGACTGGGAGGTCGCGGCGATGCAGAGCGAATTGCCGCTTTAGTATCAAGCGTCAGGCGTCAAGTATCATGTATCAAGTGCCGTGGATAAAGGCTATAAGAACCGGGCTTAATCGAGCATCTCAAACTTGACGCATGATACCTGACACACTCAGAACCGAGGACCCGGAGATTTTTGCCCTCATCGGAAAAGAGCGTCTCCGGCAGAGAGAAGGATTGGAAATGATCCCATCCGAGAATTACGTTTCGCCCGCGGTCCTGGAGGCCGCCGGATCGATCTTGACCAACAAATATTCCGAGGGCTATCCCGGCAAGCGCTATTACGGCGGGAACGAATACGTGGACCAGGTGGAGGATCTGGCGCGGGAGCGGGCCAAGCGGCTTCTGGGCGTCCCGCACGCCAACGTCCAGCCCTATTCCGGCTCCCCGGCGAACCTCGCGGTTTACCTCGCGACCTGCGCCCCCGGCGACGCGATCATGGGCTTGAACCTTCCCGACGGCGGGCATTTGACCCACGGCTGGAAGGTCTCCGCGACCGCCATTTTTTATCAGAGCCATCCCTACCACGTGCGGGAGGACGGCCGGGTGGATATTGACGAGGTTTGGAAGCTGGCCAAGGAGGTGAAGCCGAAGCTCATCTGGACCGGAGCCACGGCGTATCCCTACCAATACGAGTTCGATAAGTTCGCGGAGATCGCCGATGCGGTGGGCGCCTATTACGCCGCGGACATCGCCCATGTCATCGGCCTCATCGTAGCCGGCGTGCATATGAGCCCGGTGCCTTACGCGCACATCATAACTTCCACCACGCACAAGACCCTGCGCGGTCCGCGGGGCGGAATGATCCTGGTCACGGAGCGCGGCCTGGAGAAAGATCCGGAACTGGGCGACAAGATAGACCGGGCCGTTTTCCCCGGTCTGCAGGGCGGGCCGCACGACCACATCACCGCCGCCATCGCGGTCGCGCTCCAGGAGGCCGCCCGGCCCGAATTCAAGAAATACGGCGCGCAGATAGTGAGGAACGCCAAGGCCCTGGCGGAATCCCTCATGGCCGAAGGCGTGAAGCTCGTCGGGAACGGCACGGAGAATCACCTGCTGCTGGTGGACCTCACCCCGTTCGGTCCCGGCCGGGGCGTCTTCGTCGAGAAGGCGCTGGATGCGGCGCATATCACCGTGAACAAGAACACCATCCCGAACGAACCCAATTCGCCCTTCTATCCTTCCGGCATCCGGCTGGGCACCCCCGCGCTTACCACCCGGGGCATGAAGGAGGAGGAAATGAAAGAGATAGGGAAATTCATCTCGCGCATCGTCAAGGAGTTCGCCACCGTGGAACTGCCCGCCGACAAAGAATCCCGCTCCGCCGCGCTCAATAAGTTCCGGGCCGCCCTGGCGGACCACCCGGTGATCAGGGAAACAGCTGAAAAAGCGAAAGAGCTGGCCGGCCGCTTCCCGGTTCCGGCCTGAATCCGATGTTCGCGATAAACGGCAAAGAAATAGCCGAGAGAATACTGGCGGATATCTCCGCCCGGCCCAGGCCCGACAAGTTCATGGGCGCGGCGCTCGCGGGAGACGATCCGGCCTCGCTCAATTTCCTGAAACAGAAGGCCAAGGCCGCCGCGGACCTGGGCATCGATTTCCGGCTGTACCAGCTTTCGCCGGATCTTTCCGGCGACGAGCTGCGGCGGCAGATCGGCAAGCTCGCGGGAGCCAAGGCCTGCGGAGGATTCCTGGTCCAGTTGCCGCTGCCCGAGGGCGTAAATCCCCATTATGTTCTGAACGCCATCCCCAAGAACAAGGACGTGGACCTTTTGAGCGAGGGCGCCCTGGGCGCTTTTTATACCGGCCGGCACGATCTTCTGCCGCCCTCGGTAGCGACGGTCAAGGAGCTGCTTTCTTTCCGGGAGCTCGATCTGCGGAAGTTGGACGTGGTCCTCCTGGGCGCGGGATTCCTGGTGGGGAAACCGGTGGGCTTCTGGCTGGAGAACAAAGTGGCGGCGCTCACGGTCATCGACAGCAGATCTCCGCAGCTGCGTTCCCGTCTCAAGGAAGCGGACGTGGTCGTAAGCGGCGCGGGCGTGCCGAACCTCATCACCCCCGGGGACCTTAAGGACGGGGCCTTGGTGATCGATTTCGGCTGGAACCGGGTGGACGGGAAAATAATGGGCGACTTCAATCCCTCGGCCGGACTCGGGGCAAGCGCGGCGGCCCCCGACGTTACCTATACGCCGACGCCGGGCGGTACCGGTCCCATTCTGGTCGCGAAGCTTTTCGAGAACTTCTACGCCTTGAACCGATGAAGGTCAGAATGACCAGGGTGGACAAGGGATTGCCGCTGCCGGCGTACCATACTCCGGGCGCGGTGGCGTTCGACCTCTATCCGCGCGTATCCGCGGTCATCCCGCCTCGAGAAACCGTTCTGCTGCCGGCCAATTTCATCATCGAGGTTCCGGAAGGGTACGCGCTCATTTTGGCCAACCGCTCGGGTACCGGCAAGAAAAAGGGTTTGACCATGGCGAACGGCATCGGGGTGATCGACCAGGATTATCACGGGCCGCAGGACGAGATCCATCTTTTGGTCCGCAATTTCACCGATCAGCCGGTCAAGGTGGAGCGGGGCGAGCGCATCGCGCAGGGATTCATCGTGCCCGTAGAAAGAGCTGAGTTCGAGGAGCTGGCCGAGATAAAAAAGGATTCCCGCGGCGGTTTTGGGAGCACCGGATAGCGGAACGCCCTTCGGCTCCCCGGTGCGTTTTTTGTCCTTCATACAAAAATAAAAACGCCCTTCGGCGATTCGTCCCGGGCACGGCCGGGCATAAAAAGGTCCTACCTTTTTTTTGGAGTTGTTGTCCCGCGGTTTGTAAGGTGGGCTCCCGGGAAGCGATCTTCGGACCGATTCCGTGCAGGATCCCTTGGGTATCTAATTTGACCGGGAATCGCTCCAAACTGGTAAGACCTATATTGATCATCCTCCGGTCTTGGGGAAAGTCAATGGAGAACGGGTGAAAAACGGTGTATAAGCTCGGGAAAAGAGTGCATGAAACTGGGGATATTCGGAACGTATCTATCTCGCGCGGGAGCGATACATCTCCAGTATGCGCGGCACGGACTCGGACAAGGGTTGCGGCAGATCGTTCTCCGGGAACCAACCGCCCTCTAGGATCTCCCAGCCATTGAGCTTGAATTCCCGTTCCGGAACCTCGGCAAAGAAGTAAAACAAGGCGATATTTTTGCGCCGATCGGTGAAATAATCGCCCAGGAACTCAAGGGTTTTGAGGTTTATGCCGACCTCTTCCAGCACTTCCCGTCTCACGGCCTCCTCCGGCGATTCCTTTTTTCTGGCCGCGCCGCCGGGGAGCGTCCATGATCTTTCACCATAGGTGTTCCGAACGAGAAGTATCTCGCCTTGATTCCGGATCAGGCACGCCGCAGCCCTCCCGCCCGGCCGGAAGATGAGACGATAAAGACGGATGGCCGGAGTTGCCAGATAGAATGCGATGCGTACCAGGTGGCCTTTCATTCCGTGGGCGCTGAGGGATTCGAACCCCCGGCTTCTTCCGTGTAAAGGAAGCACTCTGCCGCTGAGTTAAGCGCCCGTCGGGCCGCCCGGATTCGGACCGGGACTAAATCCTCCCAAAGGACTCGTGCTGCCGTTACACTACGGCCCGTAGCATTGAGTTTAGCGGCCGGAGGGAAGTTTGCAAGCTTTTGCGGCCATCGGCCACGGCGTGCTATATAAATAACGTCCCCATAGTTCAACGGACAGAACGGCTCCCTTCTAAGGAGCAGATCGAGGTTCGATCCCTCGTGGGGACGCAACTCTCTATGATAGAATTAAGGTATGTTTGGCCTCATTTGGGTTGTCGCAATTATTGCCATCGGGGCGTTGGCGAACCACTACGAGAAGGAACGTGGGCGAATCGAGGCCTTTATGTTTATAACGGTAGTGATTTTAACTCTCATATTTTTTACCGTACTAGCAATCGCTAGTAAACTAGAGGTTTTCTGGTGGCAGTAATAAAGCATGAAAGAATGGATTGAGAAAAACAGGACCCTGGTATTTATAATTTTCTGGGGAACTTTGATTCTTATAGTTTATCTCTTCTCCGGGGATATTTCTCCGGATTTATCCTCTCGTTACGAAAGCTGTGAGAGCTTGACTGGAATGAAACGGACAGAATGCGAACAAGCAATTGATTTATACTTCGAGCAGGAGGAAGACTACTATCAGCGAAAATCTTTTATGTACCCTAGATAGTCAGTCGTAATAGGGCAACAGCGAATTCACCTCTTCGCCTTCCGCGATCACCTTCTTTATGCCGAATTCATATTCCCCGGCTTCGGTTATCTTCTCCGAAGAGCGGACCAGCCGGGCGGGGGCGTTATCGCCGGGGTAAAGCAGCAGGTCGCG
>CAZCTJ010000046.1:0-5453 GCA_964501675.1 uncultured Candidatus Saccharibacteria bacterium | reverse complement strand
GGCAAGAAGAACTCCGGCAAGGGCACGTATTCCAAGTTGTTCATGGAGGCGGTCGGCGACCCTTCGGCGGGCTCGGGGCCGGGCCGTGTCGGCCACGTAGCGGTGGGGGATATCGTCCGCGACGTGCACGCGGGTCTCTCGGACCAGGCGAAAAGGAAAGATCTGTCGGAATTTTTAGAGAAGAACTACCGGGGTTTTCACAGCGTGGAGGAGATATCGGAGCTCATCGAGGGCCGCAGCCAGTCCACGCTCATCTCCACCGAACTTATTCTGGCGCTCCTCAAATACGAGATAAGCAAGCGTCCGCGCCAGGCCGTTTTCATCGACGGATTCCCGCGCGGCTTCGACCAGATAAATTACGCCATTTTTCTTAAGGATCTTCTGGGATTCCGGGACGATCCGGACTTTTTGGTGTTCATAAACGTGCCCAACACGGTCATCGAGGAGCGCATCAAAACCCGGGTCATCTGCCCCATTTGCAAGACCCCGCGCAGCTTGAAGCTGCTTGCCACCAAGGACGTGGGTTACGACGCGGACAAGAAGGAATTTTATCTGATGTGCGACAATCCGGCCTGCGGAGGGGCCCGGATGGTCCCCAAGGAAGGGGATGAACTGGGCATCGAACCCATCCGGGACCGCCTGGAGACGGATGAGAAGATATTCCGGCAGCTTCTGGGCCTGACCGGCATCCCCAAGGTGCGGTTGCGCAATTCCATTCCGGTCGCGGAGAGGGACAAGGTGGACGAATACGAACTCACCCCGATGTACGCCTACGAACTGGAGCCATCCGGCCCCGACGCTGCGACCGGGACAAGCAAGGTGAGAATAATCGAATCGCCCTGGGTGGTGAACGACGACGAAGGCATCCCTTCGCACAGCTTACTGCCCGCCGCGGTGGTGGTGGGGATGATCAAGCAGATCGCCGAGGTCCTTCCTTAGTATCTTTCCACTTCGAACTTCTGCTCCCACATCCGGAGCTGCCTCTCGCGGACAACTTCCAGTATGGCCGGCACGTCGCCGTGCAGGTCGGGCATTTTCGCGACCTCGTCCATCTTGATCCAGAGGTTGCGCCCGGCGTGGAATTTTTCCTGAAGGGTTCCTTTCGGGTCGTCTCCCCGAAAGATGAAGAAATATTTATCCTCCAGAAGTTCCCCGGTCTTCGCGTAATCTATTTTGTGCTCCACGCCCAGGAAGGTCAGCTTCGCGGAGAGGCCCGTTTCTTCCAAGAACTCCCGTTCCGCGGTTTCGTACACAGACTCGCCCCATTTGATCTTGCCGGTGATGAAGCCGTGATAGCCGTAATAGGGCTGCTTAAGGCGCTGCTGCATAAGACACTCTTCGCCGCGCACGCAGCAGATGAGCGCTCCCAGCTTAGCCTGTTTTTCCAGGATCAGGTCTTTGGTTTCGGAATCGAAGCGGTTGGCGAATTCCTTGCCGGCCGCGGTGAGCTCGTACCCTTTGTCGTTCTTACGCACGAGCGTGAGCTCGGTAAGGCGTTTCAGGTGGAAGCTGAACTGATCGCTCGGTACGCCGTCCAGGTTCAGTTCCGAGAAGCGCCGCTCCGGGTGGTATAGGAGCTCGCGCAGGATGCGGCCTTGGATGGGATGGAGTTCCGAAAAATTGGTCATACCCCCATTTTAGGGGGAGCGGTGGGCCTGTCCAGTGAAGCGGGGTTCACCCGAATGTCGACGGTGCTCCGGGTCGGAGCTTCGGGTACCCCGGGGCGCGGGGGTTGACGGATGGGTTCCGTGCGCTATACTATGGTAAAGCGCGGAAAACGGAGGCTGGGAACGGAATGGCGAAGGCGAAAATACGGAACGGAAAAAATGGGACAAAAACGGGAAAAGTGGATCAACCAGGATTCGGACGAACTGTTCCGGATAATTTTGGGCATCAAGGACCTTGACGAAGCGCGCCGATTCTTTCGCGACCTCCTGACCGAAAGCGAGATAATCGAGTTCGGCCAGCGCTTCAAGGTCGCGCGGCTTCTGTACCGGGGCGTGCCGTACCGGGAGATAAGCAGGCGGACCTGGATGAGCATGCGGACCATCGCCCGGATTCAAAAATGGCTCCAGACCGGCAAAGGCGGCTATCGCGCGGTGTTGGAGCGCGCCTATGGTCATCATCCGGTCTCTTCCGGGAAGAGATCGGCCGTGGTTTAGGTCTTGAACGACATCCGATCTCCTCTCGGAAGTCCGGGAGGGGATGACCAAGCCCCTCCGCGAGAGGGGCTCTTTGAAAGGAGTTTAGAAATGGAGATCGGCCAAAAGGCCAAGCCAAGAACCCGGAGGATAGCGGAGGCCTTGGGCAGAGAATGCCCCGCGGCCGCGGAGGCGCTTTCCCGGCAGGGCCATCTCACCGTTCAAGATCGGTGGAAGCTCGGTTGCGGCGAACCCTACTGGTTGGCGTTTCGGGAGACCCCCGGGACGGCCTTTCCGGAGGATGCGTTCACGGCGACCGTCTGATCGGAGGTGCTCGATGCCGGTATGGGGCGGATCGCTGGGCGGCATGGGGCCGCACAAAGCACAGCGGCCGGCGGCAGAATGTCCGCCGCCGGCCGCCTCCCTTGCGAATGGCATCAAGGAGGGCGTATGCGTTTCAGAGGAACCCGGAAGTTCATGTCCTACCTTCGGGAGCGGAATTCGCTCGTCGGCGGTCTCAAGATCGATGAATGGGTGGATGCCTGGGTGGACGAAAGGATAGCCCGCGGCGAACCCCTTACCGTTCTTACCCAGTGGTGCATATCCCGGAACCTGGAAGCCCGGTTCGCGTCGGGCGGAGGCGGATTCGCTCCCGCGAAGGGCGAGCGGGACCTGTTCTCGCGGGACATGCCCCGGATCATCGGAGCCGCCGAGGGAGCGGGTGTCCGGTTGAGCTGGCTCTTGACCCTGAATCGGCCGTATCTCGATTCTTGGCGGGCCGGAAGGGATACGGAGTTGAAGTACGAAGCGATGCTCCAAAAGCTCGCGGAGCCGCTGGTCGATTCCGGACACCTCCTGGTCTTGAATTGGGAGGAAGAGGTTCTGGGCGGGCGGCCCCGGCCGGATCCGGCGGTGCTCGCGAACCCGGAAAATTTCGTGAGCCCGAAGATGATCGAACAGCGCCTGGCGTGGCTCAAGGAAAGGGCGAGGTTCGAGCCCTGGACCGTGGAGAACGGCCCGGAGGAAGACCTTCGGTTCAAGATCGCCTGCGAGGCGGAGGAGGGACGGCTGCTGACCGCTCCCGGGTCGCCCGTGGGGGATTTCATCCTGATGCCCCTGGAGACGGCCGAACAGTATGATTTCTTCGTCCTGCTCGCGCCGGATTTCAAAAAGCGGCTTGCGATGGCGCTGCCGCTTTATCCCTGGAGGAGTTGATGGCGGCGGTCTTCGGACCGCCGCATTTTATTTGCCGTCCGAATTCTTGGCTATCTTCTCGAGCAGGATGTCCAGGTTCCCGTCCAGGATCTTCTCGATGTTATGCACTTTCGCATTGAAGCGGTGGTCGGTGATGCGGTCGTCCGGGAAATTATAGGTGCGTATCTTTTCCGAGCGGTCGGCGGACCCGATCTGCTCCTTGCGGGAAGCGCCGGTCTTTTTCATTTCCGCTTCCATCTGCGCCTCGTAGAGCTTCGCCCGCAGAACGGACATCGCCCGTTCCCGGTTCGCGAACTGGGAACGCTCCGCGCGCGAGGCGACCACGATGCCGGTCGGTTTGTGGAGTATCCGCACCGCGGTTTCCACCTTGTTCACGTTCTGCCCGCCCGGACCGCCGCCCCTGGAGAAGGTCACCTCCAGATCCCCCTCGTTCACCTGCACGGCCTTGGGTTCCACCTCCGGCAGGACCGCCACGGAGGCGGTCGAAGTGTGCACCCGTCCGGAGCGTTCGGTCGCGGGGATCCTCTGCACTCGGTGCACGCCGGATTCCAGCTTCAGGTTCTCATAGCAATTCTCTCCGCGGATGCCGGCGATCAGGGTCTTATAGCCGTTCAAGGAGGTCTCGTTCGAGTCGAGTACCTGGAAAGCCCACCCGCGCTTCGCGGCATATTTTTGGTACATGCGCGCCAGGTCGCCCGCGAAAATGGCGGCCTCATCGCCGCCCGCGCCAGCTCTTATCTCTAAAATAAGCTTATTCATCAGTGTTTTGATTTTATCATATCGCCATTGGCGATGGGGTCGCTTAAAGACGAGTGGCCGCAGAGTTATGGGGCTCTGCGGCCACGAGAACCTTTCAACCGAGCACATGACGGATCTCCGGCTCACGCATGCCGAGCCGCAGGCCGTAGCGGTGCAGTGCGGCGCGCAACTGGATTCGGGAACCGATCCCGAACCAGGGGAGCACGACGCTCTCCATGCGTACAAGCGTGCGCAGAGTGAGCCGCGGGTGAGCCCGCTCGAGCGCCCGGCGTCCCTTGGCGGGAAGCGCAGCGAGGACCTCCTGAAGGATGGCCTCTTCGCGCGCCCGACGATCGACGACCGGCTGTTCTTCTGGCAAAGAGCCCTGGACTGCTTCCATGAGGACCTCCCTGAAGATTTTTTCATATCACGCGAAGCAAAGGATGTCAAAACCAAAAACCCGCTCCCCGCGGGTTTTTGGTTTTGGGAGATGGAAACTCGGTTTTATTTCTTCGCGCGCACCTTCTTCTTTTTCGGTTCCGTTGCCGCCTTGGTGCGCCGGGTTTTGAAACGCTCCACGCGTCCGGCCGTGTCGATCAGCTTCTCTTCGCCGGTGTAGAACGGATGGCACTTGTGGCAGATGTCCACGCGGATCTCGGGCTGGGTGGCCCCGACCGTGAAAGAATTGCCGCAGGCGCAGATGACCTTGGCGTTGGGATGGTATTGGGGATGGATGTCCTTCTTCATGGTACGGGATGATTATACGTACAAATTTTTTCTTTGCAAGCCGTGAAATGTTCGACCGCCGTGCACCCCTATGGCGCACGGCGGTTTCTCGCCGGCTTCCGCCGCTTGCGCCGCGGCGGATTGAGCGGCAGCGCGATGAACTCCATGTCTCTCTGCGGCTGGATGCGCAGGGAGTCGTCGCTTCTGAGGGCGCTCAAGACCGCTTGCTCCAGGGGGACTCCCTGGTAGTGTCGGCCGGAAGCGCTCACCGCGTCGATGAGTATCCGGCCGGGATGGTTCGGATCGATGAACGCCTGCCCGATGAGTCTCATGTGACCTCCAAGGAACGTTCTAATCTAATCCCCGCGCGGACCGCCGGTCAAGCGCGGGGTTGACAAGGGGCCGGTTATGCCTATAATTGTCCTGCGATCGGCATCGACCGTTTTTTTACAACTTAAAGACCTGGAAAATATGAGTTTTTCAGTTGTCCCAATGGCCGGCGCTTCGGCAGCCGGTTAAAATCAGCCGATCGGTTCTGTGGAAGATGATTGCTCACGAGAGTGGGCTACGCGGATGTGAGCGCACATATGGCGCCTACATCCGCGTAGTCATCTACGCAATCTTTTTTCCGAG
>CAZCTJ010000045.1:1435-5465 GCA_964501675.1 uncultured Candidatus Saccharibacteria bacterium | reverse complement strand
AGAACCCGGAGAAAAACATCGGCTCGAACCATATTTTAATTTTGGGGGAAGAAAAATTTTTAATCATTATGAAGAAACTACTTTTACCACTTTTTATAATTATCTCCTTCGTCTTTTTGAATGTTGTCACCGTGTCTGCTTCTGCGATGGTTGGTGCAAGTTGCACTGTCACTGCAAAAGTAGTTAATAAGGGGGTAGAAACACGGAAAGCGTACGGGCCAGACGGCGATGTTTCTAGAGAGTATGAATCAAAGTTTTTGAAAATCGAGATACTTTCAACCAAGCGGGCTGGTGTTTTTGGAAACTGTGATTTTGCTAGCAAGGGCGATATTTTCAAAATCACAGGCGGTAGCAACCCCGATCCTCTTAATGTCGGAGATACTATTGAAGCTGGACTAGAGGCAAGTTCAGCGATGACACCTTCAGGCGTTGCTTCTTCTTTTATCAATTGGGAACCTGTTTCGTTGATAAATCCGGAAAAAACTTTACCCCCAGCGTTCCATCTCCAAAGTTCCAACGAGCCAGAAAAACAAGTTGAAAATTCGGTATCGGAAATACCAATACAAACAGGCGAATCGGAAAGTGAAATTGGAACAGAAAATAACAACGGCGATGTTGTAGCTAACAACGAACCGATAACAGAAGAGAAAGTGTCTTCTGGGCAAAATGGGTTGATTGTTATTTTTGTTGCTATTTCCATTCTAGTTATTGGCGGAGTTGTTTATTTATTTAGCCGCCAAAGAAAAACTTGAAATTGTCAGCGGTGCGGCTCCGCCGCCTTTCCGAATTTTCGCGGGGGGATTTTTTCGGAAAAATGCGTTCGGACTAATTCAAGAATACTGCACATTAAACCCCCGACCCCCGTTTGGGACACCTTCGGGTTTCCCACCTTCTTCCAACGTCTCGAACGGCTGTTTTTCGTTATCGAACGTTCGTCTCTTCCCGCTCGTTCGCGATCTCCTTGATGAAATCAACCTTGGTCTTGTTCTGCCCGGTGATGCCGCCGCCGTTCCCGTCCTGGGACATCTTTTTCAGGCGTTCGGTCAGGAAATTGTCGAATTTGAGCGACAGGACCTTCATCCGTCGGAAAAGTTTGCCCGCATAGAAGCCCATGGCGGTGTCTATCCGGTGCGGGATGTCCGAGGTCACCCAGCGTTCCACTATGCTCGGCCGCCGGTCGCCGGGTTCCTCGGAGATGCGCGGCAAGGAACGGACCATGAGATACAGGATGGTCCCCAGCGAGATCATTAAAATGTTGGTGAAAATGAATTGAGCCATGGAATTTGAGTAGAATCCAGTATCCAGAATTTAGAATTTAGTTGGAGGAGTATAAATTTGCTTCTAGCTTCTGGATCCTAGATTCTGAATTCTGGTTTCTGCTTCACACTTCCAGGCGGTGGAAGGCGTTCACCCGGATGTTTTCGCCGACCTTGGCGATGACCTCCTTGATTATATCATCCACGGTCCGCTTGTCATCCTTGATATAGGGCTGGGCGAGCAATTCTTCGGTATCCGCGGGATCCATCGCCGCTATCTGCATCACCAATTCCTTGGCCAGTTCCCGGAAAGGCTCGGAGCGCACCACGAAATCGGTCTCCGCGCGAACGTCCAATATCACGCCGATGCGCTGGTTGTGCAAATAGGTCTCGATGAGGCCCGCGCCAGTCTCGCGCCCGGACCTCTTTTCCACCTTGGCCAATCCCCGTTCGCGGATGATCTCCTTGGCTTTTTCGAAGTCCCCCTTCGCTTCCGTGAGCGCCTTCTTGCATTCCATCACCCCCGCTCCGGTCGCTTCCCGAAGCTTTTGCACGTCGCCTACGTTCATTTTATTTCGCCGCTTGTTCCGCCGCGGCCTTTTTTTCGGCGGCCGCTTGAGCGCGGGCCGCTTTGGTTTCCGCAAGCACTTCCCTGACCTTGCCCAGGAACCAGTTGATGCTGGTCTTGGCCTTGTTGTTCCCGTACACCGGGTATTCCACTTCGTCCGGGTCGGCATCCGTGTTCACGAAAGCGATGACCGGCACCTTCACGTGCTTGGATTCCCGGACCGCGATCTGGTGCAATTTGGAATCGATGGTCAGAATTATGTCCGGCAGCCCCTGGAAGGTGTCCAGGCCCGAGAATATCTCGCTCATCCGCTCTATTTCCCGCTCGATGCCCAGGCGCTCCTTCTTGGTATATTTGTCGAGCGCTCCTTTCTCAAAGTCGCTCTTGAGCTTCCGATAGTATTCGATGCGGCCCATGATGACCTTATTGTTGGTCAAAGTTCCCCCCAGCCAGCGCGAAATGACCGCGGGATATCCGAACTCCGCCGCCAGTTCCTTCACATCCGACGCGGGAGGCTGGGTGGCCACGAAAAGCACCGTTTTGCCGTCCATGAGCTTGCTCTTAAGGAAGGCGAGCGCGTTATCCAAAGATTCCCTGGTCTTCAGAAGATTTATGATCTCTATCCCGTTCCGGTTGCCCAGGACGTTGACCTTCATCCGGGGATGGGTCTTGGATTTTTTCCGGCCGTAAAAAACCCCGGCTTCGATCATTTCCCGGTAATTCTCGTCCGCAAGCAGCTCTTCCTGTTTCTGGATGTTGTCTTCGGCCATTTGAAAAGAAATCCCCACCTGGGGCACTGGGAGAGTATACAGCAGGTCCTCCCGGATTTGCAAGCACGAAGCCCCGATGCCTGAATGCGGGACCCGTTTGCGGATCTTTTAAAATTCCACGGTGAATTTGGCCCGCTCGCCCTGCATATAGGGATGCTTCACGTCCCGCGTTTCCGTAACCAGGTCCGCGGCGTCCAGAAGTTCCTGGGGCGCTCCCCGGCCGGTGAGCATGAGTATCCGGTTCTCCGGGTAGTCCCGGATGGCCCGCAATACCTCCTCCGCAGAAAGAAGCCCGAGCGATACGGCCACGTTGATCTCGTCCAAAACGATGAGATGCCATCCGCCGTCCGGCGGACTTTTCGCGGCTTCTTCCGTGAAATACTCCAAGGCCTTCCGGGCCGCGGCCGCATGCTCTTCTTTGGGCAGCTTGTCCCCCAGTATCCCCACGAAGCCCAGGCCCATTTTCTTTATCTGGAATTTATCTTCCGGGATCCCCATTTTTTCCGCGAATTCATCTTCGCCGGAACGCCAAGGGCCTTTGATGAACTGGATCATCAGGGCTTTTTTGCCCCGGCCCAAAACGCGCATCATTTGCCCCAGGGATGCGGTCGTCTTGCCCTTCCCGTCTCCGGTAAACAAAAGGATCATTGCCGTTTATGGTGAGCCCGTCGAATCATCACCGGTGAACAATAAGATCATAGAAGGGTCATTCGGACAGCGCCTCTATCGCCTCCCGGGCAAGGATCGGCACGTTGGGCGGCGATTCCAAGCCGTCGAGGTCTTCCGGTCCGAACCACCGGAATTCCTGGCTTTCGCCCTCCGGAGCGCGGACCGCGTCCGATGTCGAAGTACCGTAATAGATAAAGTCGATATGCTGATGGCCGGCCTCTATGTCCTCGAGCAGGATATGCGCCGGCTTGACGAGCATCCGCACGCGCTCATCGCGCAAACCGCCCTCGTCCGCGTCCATAAGACGGATATCCAGGCCGCATTCTTCCTTCACTTCCCGCAGGGCGGCATCCTCCGGCAGTTCGTTCGGATCGATGTGCCCTCCGAGCGGCAGCCAAAAACCGAATTTTTTGTGCCGATGCAGAAGCACTCTTCCTTTGTGAACGATGAAGACGGTAGCGGTGAAGTCACGGGTCATTGGGGAATTATATGATAAATAAGCCGATCGGACAGCCAATTGACCAATATATAACTTTATTGCATCATATGGTCAGCGCGGGAAAACCGCAGAAAGCGAGGAATCATGGCCTGGTTGCCGGCCGCCCTGGTGCTCCTGGGGCTCACCGTTCTCTGGATGAATCTCCAGAGGGAGAGAATGGAATGGCTCATCGAAGAGCCGATCCCGCTCCTCCCCTGGCGTCTGCCCCGGACGATGCGCCTGGGCGGGATGCAGGCGAAGCTGGAGCACATCCTCTTCACCCACGGAC
>CAZCTJ010000045.1:0-1425 GCA_964501675.1 uncultured Candidatus Saccharibacteria bacterium | reverse complement strand
GCTGGTACGGCTTCGGCGTGAAGCCCTGGCAGGAATACGTGCCGTACTTCTGGCTGGGCGCCGCCGACCGCTAAGGGTCCGA
Organism: uncultured Candidatus Saccharibacteria bacterium; assembly: GCA_964501675.1. Lineage (GTDB taxonomy): Bacteria > Patescibacteriota > Minisyncoccia > UBA6257 > 2-01-FULL-56-20 > JBBUAX01. The sequence continues at coordinate 1,343 of CAZCTJ010000045.1, read as the reverse complement.
ACGAACAACAGACGAGAGAAGGCCGATCCGGGGGATCGGCCATTCTCATTTTTACGATATCACTCCCCCGCCCAGCATCTCTCCCGTTTTGGAATAGAACACGGCGCTCTGTCCCGGCGCCACGAATTTCTGGGGCTGGTCAAAAACCAATCTCCAGTTTTGGATTTTGTTCTTCCTTGTATTTTGCATCTTCTCCAGCTTGGCTGGAGTGAGCGGCTGGCGGTACCGAACCCTGGCGAGCAACGACATACCAACAAACTCAAGTTTGTTGGTATGTCGTAAGGGTCCGCCGATGAGATTCAATTCCTTAAGCTTGGCCTCCCGGCGGAACAAGGCTGGATTTTCCGCTCCCTCCGCGACCGTGACCGTGTTCCGGCGCACGTCCTTTTTCGCGACGTAAAGAGGCGCATGCACATGCATGCCCTTCTCGTGCTTCACGTTGCCGATGCCTTGCCGCTGGCCGATGGTATAGAAATGCGCGCCGGAATGCTCTCCGAGCTTTTCGCCCTTGAGGCCCACCACCGCTCCTCTTTTTTCCGGCAGGTAGCTCTTAAGGAAGTCCGTCAGGGACACCTGGCCCAAAAAGCATATCCCCTGGGAATCCTTCTTGTCCGCGGTCGGAAGACCCGCGCGCCTGGCTATCCGGCGCACCTCCGGCTTCGGATATTCCCCGATGGGAAAAAGGCAGTGCTTGAGCTGTTCCGGGGAAAGCGTCCAAAGGAAATAGGACTGGTCCTTGTTCTTGTCCCTCGCGATATGCAGTGAATAGTAAATAGCAGGCAGGGGTTTTTTTCTAGATTCTGCTTTCTGAATTCTAGATTCTCGTTTGATCACATAGTGCCCGGTTGCCACGAAATCGGCCCCCATCCGCAGGGCGCGTTCGAGGAATAATCCGAACTTCACCTCCCGGTTGCACATCACGTCCGGATTGGGCGTTTCTCCCCGCTTATAGCCGCGGACCATGTAGTCCACCACTTTGCGCTTATATTCCTCCTCGAAATCCCAAACATAGAAAGGGATACCGAGCTTCTCCGCCACCCGGCGCGCGTCCTCCGCATCGCGCTCCGCGCAACCGTCCACGTTATAACAGCGCATGAAAACACCGACCACGTCATAGCCCTGCCTACCGGCAGGCAGGCCCGCGCGCTTTCTCGCTTCGCGAGATCTGGCGGAGCCAGACAAAAGCAAAGCTGCCACGGAGGAATCCACTCCGCCGCTCATGGCCACGAAAACTTTTTTCCGCCGGATATCTTTCATCGCGCCGAGATTATACGAATTTCGCGCCTTTCCGTCCATTACGTTTGGTGCTATAAAAAAGGCAGTCGCTCGGAATGAAAGGGGGG
>CAZCTJ010000044.1:0-5895 GCA_964501675.1 uncultured Candidatus Saccharibacteria bacterium | reverse complement strand
CGGATGCCGAAGGCGAATGGATCGAGCTTTGGAATTCCGGCCCGGAGAGCGTCCCGCTCCAGGGCTGGAGGCTTACGGATGCGGCCGGGCGCTCTTTCCGGCTCGGCGGAACCCTGGCTCCCGGAGAAAGACTGGTTCTGCGGCGCGGGGAGACCAGGCTCGTCCTGCGCAACCAAGACGAGAAACTTTCCCTTTACGACGGAACCGGGGCGCTCCGGGACCAGGTCTTTTTTCCCGGCTCGGTGCCGGAAGGTTTGAGCCTCAGCCGCTCGGGGACGGAGATCATAGCCACGGAACCCTCCCCGGGATCCGAAGGCCTGCTCGCCTTGGTCGGCGAATCCGGTCCCGGACCGGGAATCCTCCGGACGGGCGGACCGGCAGGGGCCGAGATACTGCTCTTGTCCCTGCTTACGGGCGTCCTGCTCGCCCTCGCCGTATATCTCGTGGTAAAACGGAACCATGAACTATCGGAGCTCTTCTTCGGCGGAAACGGTTAAAGCGGCTTACGATCTGGCCAAGCGCCTCCGGGCATCTCCGCGCCGGAGGTCCGCGGCGGTCTTCGCGCTCGAAGGCGAGCTCGGGAGCGGCAAGACCACCTTCACCCAGGGATTCGGCCGGGCGCTCGGTTCCCGCGCCCGCATCCTTTCCCCGACCTTCGTCCTCATGCGCCGCTTGCCCTTGCGCGGCCGGTTCCGGAATTTTTATCACCTGGACGCCTATCGCCTGCGTTCGGAGCGGGAGCTCGAGGCGCTCGGTTTCCGGGAGATGCTCGCCGATCCGCGGAACGTGATCGTCGTGGAATGGGCGGACCGGGTCCGGAAGCTCCTGCCGCGCGGAACGAAGCGCATATTTTTCCGGCACGGCAGGCATCCTTCCGAGCGCGTGATAAGATCGACGCCGGAAAGGTCCCGGAAAGAACGCGCACGAAAATGAAGGAACTGCTCTTGATCGACGCGAGCTCGCTGGTCTACCGCTGTTTTCACGCCTTGCCGCCGCTTTCCGCGTCGGACGGCCGGCCGATGAACGCCGTCTACGGAACGGCAAGCGTGCTTCTGCGGATATTCCGGGAAGAAAAACCGGAATACGCGGCGGCCTGCCTCGACCGCCCGGAACCCACCTTCCGCAAGGAACGCTACGCGGACTACAAGATACAGCGCCCCGAAACCCCGGAGGATCTCGCGTCCCAGCTTCGGGAGGTCCCGCAGCTTTTCCGGGAGTTCGGCATCCGGACCTTCGAAACCCCCGGCCTCGAAGCGGACGACCTGATCGCCGCGCTCGCCGTCCGTTTTCGGAAGGAAAAGGGACTGAAGATAGTCATTTTGACCGGCGACCTGGACACGTTGCAGCTCGTTTCGGACGGCGACCTCGTGGTGCGCACCTTCCGCAAGGGCATCACGGACACCTTCACCTATGATGAAACCGCGGTCCGGGAGCGCTACGGCCTCCGCCCGGATCAGCTTTTGGACTATAAAGCCCTGATCGGCGACCCCTCCGATAACATAAAAGGCGTGCCGGGAGTGGGGCCGAAAACGGCCTGCGCGGTGCTCCAGAACTTCGGGACCCTGGAGCGGTTCTGGCGGGAAGGGCAGAAGAAGGACCCCAAGCTCGCCGGCAAACTCGCTCCTTTTCGGGAACAGATCGAAATGTCCCGTTTTTTGGCCGAGCTCAAGACCGACGCGGAAACCGGAGTGGGGTCGCTCGAGGAACTCAAGGCGAACCCGCCGCTCGCTTCCCTCGCCATGTACCTGGGAGAGCTGGGCTTCGCGAGTCTGGTCAAGCGGCTGCTCGCCAAGGATGAACCGGCCGGAAAGGACCTGCCTGCGCGGAGCCGAAAACCGCACCGGAGAGACGAGGACCGGCCTCCGAGCGCGCAGGGCAGCATCTTCTGATATCGCACGAAGGGCTCCAAAGGTGATATCATTTAGGGCGTATGGGCAATCTCCGCAAGCTCTTCTCCCAGCTGAATTTCGATCCCGGATCGGCGGAGATGCGCATTTTTTGGTTCTTTCTCCCGCTCATTCTCGCCATCCTGGCCCTGAACGTCCTCTACCTGGCCTCGCCTTTGAACATTTTCGCCGGCCTGCTTCTCGCGCTCGTGGGCGCGGTGGTCTACTTCACCTCCGCTTGGATATCGGGGCTGAACCTGAAGTCCCGGCTGGAGAAGAACGAGCTCATGGGCATCGTCTCCGGGCTGGAGGACGCGCTCGTGGTCCACGATCAGAATCTGAAGGTCACTTTTTTCAATCCCGCCGCCCAGCATCTTTTTTCCCTGCGGCAAGAGGACGTGCTGGATCGCGTGCTCCGGCCCCAGGACGTGGAGGTCGCGCCCCTGAAGCTCCTGGCCCAGGTGATCTTCCCGTCCCTGGCGCCCGTGCTCATTCCCCGCAGCCGTTCCGGGGAATATCCTCAGATCGCGGATCTTTCCTTCGCGGAGGCCGGTCTGGAACTGCGGGTGACCACCGTGCCGCTCGCGGACGACAAGGGCCGCTTGCGCGGGTTCCTTAAGATAATCCGCAACCGCACCCGGGAGGTCGCGCTTATCCGGTCCAAGCAGGAATTCATCACGGTCGCTTCCCACCAGCTCCGGACCCCGATCACGGAACTGAACTGGGCGCTCGAGACCATCAGCCAGGACACGGGGCTCGCCGCGGACATGAAGAGCCTCGCGGAGAACGCCCTGAACTCCGCGCGCAAGATGCTGCATATCGTGGAGGACCTGCTTTCGGTCTCCCGGCTCGAAGAGGGCCGGTTCGGTTACTCGTTCGAAAGCACGGACCCCGCCGCCCTGGTGGGCAAGATCCTCGCGGACGCCATGCCGGCCGCGAACCGCAGCGGCCTTCAGCTTTATTTCGAACGGCCCAAGGAGGAATTGCCGCAGGTCACCGTGGACGTCCAGAAGCTGTCCATGGTCCTGTCGAACCTGGTGGACAACGCCATCCGCTACAATGTGCCGAACGGACAGATAGTCGTTACCCTGGAAAAGGTGGCGGACCAGCCCTACGTGGAAGTGAGGGTGAAGGACACCGGCATCGGCCTGCCGGCGGAGGAGATGGAGAAGCTGTTCAGCAAGTTCTTCCGGGCCTCGAACGCGGTCAAATTCCAGGCGGACGGCTCCGGCCTGGGCCTCTACATCGCCCGGAACATCATCCAGGCGCACGGCGGACAGATCTGGGCGGAATCCGAGCTGAATCGGGGCACCACGGTCCATTTCACCATCCCGACCGACCCGTCCCTGGTGCCCCAAAAGGAAGTTGCGCTAGAATAAGGGCGCCATGAACCAGAAACGGACCAAGTACATATTCGTAGTTGGGGGAGTTATGTCGGGCGTCGGCAAGGGCATCTCCGCGGCGTCCATCGGCAAGATATTGCAGTCCCGGGGATTCGCGGTGACCGCCATCAAGATCGATCCCTATGTGAACGTGGATGCCGGAACCATGAATCCCACCGAACACGGCGAGGTTTTTGTCCTGGATGACGGCACGGAGTGCGACCAGGATATGGGCAATTATGAGCGCTTTCTGGGCCGGGACCTTACTCGAACCAACTACATGACCACCGGCAGCATCTATCTGTCGGTCATCCAAAAGGAGAGGAATTTGGAATACGGCGGCAGGCAGGTGGAGGTGGTGCCGCGCATTCCCATGGAAGTGATCGAGCGCATCGACCAGGCCGCCAAAAAGAACAAGGCGGAGATCGTCATCACCGAGATCGGCGGCACCGCGGGAGAATACGAGAACATTCTTTTTTTGGAAGCGGTGCGGATGCTGAAGCTCCGCCATCCCGGCGACGTGGTGTTGGTGCTGGTGAGTTTCGTGCCCGCCTTGGGCGCGGGCGGCAATGAGCTCAAGACCAAGCCCACCCAGCACGCGGTCCGCAGCCTGAACGCGGTCGGGCTCCACCCCGACATCATCCTCGCCCGGGCGCATATCCCGCTCGACAAGAAGCGCAAGGAAAAGATCGAATACGCATGCAGCCTGCGCAAGGGCGACGTCATTTCCGCCCCGAACGTGAAGAGCGTCTACGAGGTGCCGTTGTATTTCGAAAAAGAGAACATCAGCACCCGGTTGGTCCAAAAGCTGGGCCTGAAGTCCAAGGGCCGCGACCTGCACCAGTGGCGCCGTTTGGTGGCCAGGATCCGGGGCGCTAAGGATGTGGTCCGGATCGGGATCGTGGGCAAATATTTCGGCTCGGGTGATTTCGTCCTGGAGGATTCGTACATTTCGGTCATCGAGAGCGTGAAGCACGCCGCGGCCGCCCTGGGCCGGGCGCCGGAGATCGTCTGGCTCGCTTCGGAACAATTCGAGAAAGAGCCCAAGAGCCTTTCCCAGCTTTCCGGCTATGACGGGGTGATCGTGCCGGGAGGGTTCGGCAGCCGGGGCATAGAGGGCAAGATCGCGGCCATCCGCTATTGCCGGGAGAAGAAGATCCCGTATTTCGGCCTGTGCTACGGCATGCAGCTCATGGTCGCGGAGTTCGCGAGGAGCGCGGGCATGAAGGACGCGAATACGACCGAGATAGATCCCAAGACCGCCCATCCGGTCATCGACGTGATGCCGGAGCAGAAGAAGAACCTGAAGGAAAAGCATTACGGCGCGACCATGCGCCTGGGCGCGTATCCCGCGAAGCTCAAGCCGGGAACCGTCGCGGCCGACGCCTACGGCAAGCGCCTCGTCTCCGAGCGGCACCGTCACCGCTACGAGGTGAACCCGGACTACATCGCCCGCCTGGAAAAGAAAGGATTGGTCTTCTCCGGCATCTCTCCCGACCGGCGCCTGATGGAGATCGCGGAACTGCCGCGCGAGAAGCACCCGTTCTTCCTGGGCACCCAGTTCCATCCGGAATTCAAATCCCGGCCGCTCGCGCCCCATCCGCTCTTCCGGGAATTCATCCGCGCGGCGGCGAACCGCGCCAAGGCGAGCCCCAGGACGCCGGCCGCCGCCCTTATTCCCAAGCGCAAGGTCCGCGCATGATCGTTCTCCTACTCGGTCCCGACGACTACCGCCGGGACGTGAAAAGAAAAGAGATCGTCGGAGAGTTCGAAAAGAAGCACTCCGGCCTCGGCTTCTCGCGCTTCGATCTCTCCGCAGAAGGGGAGCCGGAACGTCTCCGGGAATTTCTGGAGAGCCAATCCATGTTCGAGGCGGCGAAGCTCGCCTCCGTGACCGGCACCTGGGACGCTCCCGAGGCGGCGAAGACGCTCAAAACTTTCGGAGAAAGAGCGGGCACGACCATTTTGATATCCGAGGCGGAAAAGCCGCCCAAGGCTTTCGATTTTTTGAAGAGGTCCAAGAACATGCTCGTCCAGGAATTCCCGCATTTGTCCGGAGCCGCCTGGCGGAAGTTCCTAAGGCAGGAAACCGATCGGGAGGGGGCGAAATTGAGCCCGGCCGCCCTGGAATATCTCGCCCAGGCCTATCAGAACGACGCCTGGCGGGCGGTGACCGAGATACGCAAGATCGCGCTGTGGGACCGGGAGGTGGAACGCGGAGACCTGGAGGAACTGGACATCGAGCTCACCCCGGATTTTTGGCGCACGGTGAACGGCCTCAAGAGCCCGCGGCTCAGCGAGCGGCTCATGACCTTTGAGCGCGTATCGCTCCGGAACGAACCGGCGGCGAAGATCTTCAACATACTGGCGGCGCAGTGGCCGGACCGGATAAGCCGGTTCGCCGCCTACGACCTCGCGGTCAAAAGCGGCCGCTGCGATTACGAGGAAGCGCTCACCGACCTCGTTCTCGGCTGACCGCGACCAAAAAAACGCCCGGCGGGCGTTCTCGCGCATCATCCAGGACGGCGGTTTATTTTTTGGCTTCCGCGACCAGGCGGGACAGGCGGGATTTGAGCCGGCTCGCGGTGTTCTTGCGGATGACGTTGTTCTTCGCGGTCTTGTCGAGC
>CAZCTJ010000043.1:5869-6398 GCA_964501675.1 uncultured Candidatus Saccharibacteria bacterium | reverse complement strand
ATTTTCTTATCGACCTTTCCATGATTATTACGAAGCGCTTCCGGATTCCGACGCATTTCAGGCGGCCGGTTTTTTCTTTGGCGACCGGCCGCGGCGCTTGCGAGGAGGCGCTTCGCCCGCGCCGTCCACCGTTCCCGCGCCGCCCATGCCCGCGAGATCCTCGGGTTCGAATTCCGGACTTATCTCCTCCGCTTCCCCGGCGCCCAGGCCGCCGGGCAAACCGTCATCCCCCGCATCCTTATTGCCCAGATCCCGCATATCGCTCGTGGAGCGGAGCACATCCGCCCGATCCGTATCCTCCGCCCGCAGGCGCTCTTCGGTCGCGAGCTCCGACAACCCCACTTCGCCGGTCGCGCCGGTGTCCGCGGGATTTTTGCCTATGCCCGTTTCGAGAAGATAGGCGCCGCGCCTGCCCTTTTTCTCGTCCCCCACGGAATCGGTGAGGTCGGGCGGCGTTCTGCGCTTTTTGTTCTTTTTACCTCCGGGAGCGGGCTTTTTCATTTTCTGGGATATTTGCGGTCCAATTCCC
>CAZCTJ010000043.1:0-5859 GCA_964501675.1 uncultured Candidatus Saccharibacteria bacterium | reverse complement strand
CTCCGGGGTCGACCTTGGCCAGAATGCTGTCCAATTTTTCCTCCCGGCGGTCATCCCCCTCCTTGGACTGCGGGGAGCCGACATAAAAGAGGAAAGAAAGGCCCGCCACTTGCCAGATGAGCTGCAGGAATTCGGATTGCCAGTTCTCCAGGGTATCCCGGGAGACCTCGATGAAATATCGCGCCGCTTCCGCCGGTTCGCCGTGGGTCTGCTGTTCCGCCACGAACGCGAACCAGGCGAAGAACCAGTGGCCGACCAAGCTGCCCAGAAAAAGCACGAGGGTCACCCATAGATAGCCATATCTGATCCCGGCGGAGTTTCGCATGGACGCGTTTAATCTTATGTACCGGCTACATCCTTTGTTTCGCTGCGTAAAATAAACATGGACCCTCAAAGCCTGCGCCGCGAAGACGAGATAAAATGGGGATCTCTCGAGAAGCATCGGGTGCGGGAGCGGATATTGGAGCTGACCGACGGGCAGGTCCGGATGCTGCTGGAATTTTCCGGCCTGGTCACGACCGGCGGGGACATCGCCGCTCTGCTTCAGGAGATCAGGCAATTCGAACACGATTCCCTGCACCTGGATCTCCTGCTCACCCAGTGGGAAAGCAAGCGGGAATTGCTGGAGCAGATATCCATGTTCGAGGCGGAGAATTCCGCCCGGGGCGTCACCGGCTCACCTTGATGCTCACTTCTTTGGAGCCGAGCTCGTTGCCGGCCGGATCTCTCGCCAAGAAATTCAGCAGATAAGGACCGGCATCCTTCCAGTTCCAGGAGCTTACGTCGACCAGCGCCTCTTTGTGGGGATAATCCTCGATGCCGTCCCCCATCGGATTCAATACGTCTCCGTCCACTTGCCAGAACATCACATAGCGGGAAATGTCCCACCCCGAGAGTATGCCCTTGAACGGCTGGGTTCCGGAAAGCGTGACGCCGTCGGTCGGCCACCAGATCTCCATTCTTCCGGATGCGGAAGGAGGCTCCGAACCTCCCGCCCGGATGACCGCCGCTTCGTTCGCCCATAGGTGCACCTGGCTCCAGCCGGGTCCGAACACTCCCACCTTGAACGAATAACTCCCTTCCGCCGCCGCGCTCCAAGACGTCCCGTAACTCTTCGTTTCCCCGGCAGAGAACGACTGGCCCTCGAAATATCTTTGGAACACTTTGCCGCCGGCGGCGTCCCAGATCTCCAAATCCACGATGATGTCCGAAACCGCTCCGCCGTCGTTCCGGAGGGAAACGGAAAGGTCTACCGTTCCGCCCGATGCAGGATTCGCCGGCGCGGCACCCGCGGAAGCGATGGCGAAAGAAGCCGGGACGGCGGGCGGAGGAGGCGGAGGGGTTCCGGCTCCCGACCACCAGGCACGCATCACGTCCTCCGCACGCTTATGCTGGGGCGTGTAGTCGGGGTTCCCGGGCCAGCCGGCGTTCGGATCGCTTGACCAGTCCCACAGGTGAACGCCCGCCAGATAGGAACGTCCGTTCCAGTAGGAGAAAAGGGCTTCGTATGCGTTCGCCTGCTCCGTTTCATCCGCCGGACCGCCGTACCAGTAATCCCAAGGCCTGGTATGGGAACCAGAAACGCTCTTGTATCCTATTTCCGTGAACAGGACCCTTTTGCCGAACTGCCGGGAGATGGGCTCTATCCGGGAAGAATCCCAGCCGTTCCAGGCGCCCGCAAGCGATGCCGGATCGTTCGAGGAAGTGTATAGATTGTAGTAGGCGGATATGCCGATATAATCCAGCCGATCCCAGAACGCTATCTTGTTCACCTCTTCCACCCAACCGCTCTCGCCCCAATTGGCGCTGTAGGTGAGCTGCCCGCCGAAAATGCCGCGCACCTGGTCGATAAGCTCGTGCCAGGCCGCAGTGTTCCCGGAATTCTCGGTATAGGCCGCCATTTTTATCAGCTCGGATCCGATGACCATTTGGGAAACCCCTTCCGCCTGCGCCACTCCGGCGAGTTCCCGCAGAATGGCGCCGTAAGCCCCGTACCAGGCATCCCGATCGCCCGGACTGATCACCGCGCGCCACTGGCCATCGTAATTCTCCACATGCGGCTTCAGGGTCACGCCCATGCCTTGGGAGCGGACGTAGCGGATCCCCGCCCGGAGAGCGGCATCGGTCGGCGTGTTCCATCCTCGGCCGAGATCGGTGGACCAGGGGTTGGTCTGGTAATAAGGGAAGGTCAAGGTCACATGGTCCGCTCCCGCCGCTTTTGCGTTCCGCACCGATTCTTCGAAGGTGGCGCTCGCGAAATCGGAATCCCAGCGGGAATAAATGCTCACCGCCTGCTGCCAGTCGGAAACCGCGCCATCGGCCGGCGCGGCGAACAGGAACGAGGCGGCCAAAAACAGAACCAAGCCCAGGGCAAACTTCAGTTTCCGATCGGAGATGGTCGTCATTGGATCATGATATTCACCGCTTTTTCCCTGAGCACCCTTCCGTCCGGAGCCTGGGCCACGAAATTCACAAGATAGGGTCCGGAGTCGCGCCAGTTCCAGGAGGACACATCCACCCATGCCTCCTGGTGCGGATAATCCGCATCGCTCGGGAACATCGGGTTCAGCCGGTCCCCGTCCACCTGCCAGAACATCCGATATTCGCTCGGGTCGAGATCCTGCACCAACGCCTTCCAGGGCTGAAGGCCGGATACGCTGACTCCGTCCTCGGGCCACCAGATATCGAGCGAGCCCGGCTCCGGCGGCGGAGGAGGCGTCTCGGACAAGGACCCGGGAAGGATCAAGGTGTCGTTCTTGGTCGCTCCCGGCCTCCGGGCCAGATGGACGCTCGGACTCAAGACTATTTGGTCGATGGATACCCCGTCCTCCCGGCTCTGGATACGCAGGCTCTGAAGGCCCGGCCGGGCGAACCGGATGTTCGTTCCCAGCGCTCCGTAATGATCGTCGTTCCACCCCCAGCCGGAGAGTCCCGCATCCCGGCCCTCCTCGAGCACCACTGCGAGCGACCCGGAACTGCCGATGCGGTAGGCGACGGCGCCGGAATCATCCAGAGAATCCGAAAATTGGACGTGGACCGAATCGTTCCCGTAAAAATCGCCGTCCGCGCGCATGCGCAGCCAAAGATGATAAGGCGTGCCGGCTTCGGCTTCGAACTCCATCTCGAAATGATCCGCCGGTTCGGCCGCCGCGACCTCCGCCTTGGGCAGATTACGATTCTCGTTATACAGGCGGTATCCCCCCGCCGCCGAGGGATCTCCGATCTTAGACCAGGCGCCCGAAATCCTTGGCGCATCCCCGGCATACAAAACGATATCCTTTCCGGATGAACCTTCGGAAGCGACGAAGAGGTCCAGCGCGCGGTCCTGCCAGTACATAAGCTCGCTCCAGTCCTCTCCGAATATCCCCAGTTTCAACCGGTAATCGCCTGCTCCGGAGGGGATCCAGACAAGCTCCACCGAACCGGCGCCCCCGGCATCCAGGTCGCGATCCGGATAGATCATCTGTCCCACTTTGGTCCCGGACGAGTCATATATTTCCGTGTCGAGAATCAGCCCCCGGACCGCCGAGCCCAGATTTTGGACATTGACCCTCAATCGCGTTTCTTCCCCGACCCCGCCCGTTTCCAATGTCTCCACCGATGTTCGGAAAGAAAATTTTTCGCCGGCCGGCGCTCCGCCTCCGAACCAGTCGGTGATGACCGTTTCGGCGGGCTTGTTTTGAGGAGTAAAGCCGACATCCTGCGGACCACCGGCATTAGGGTCGGTGTGCCAATCCCAAAAATGGACCCCGCCCATGAAATCCTGCCCGCTCCAATAAGATAAGAGAGCCCGATATCCCAGGGCCTGCTCCTCCGGATCCGGTCCGCCGCGGGTCTGGTCCCACTGCGGAGGCCTCTTCAACGCGCCATCCATGCTGCGGTAGCCGATCTCGGTGAAAACCACCGGCTTGCCGGTCCTCTCAAAGACGGGGCGGATATGGGTGGCATTCCAACTGTCCCAGGTGTCCATGAGAGCCTCAAGGGCGGGAGAGTTGGTGTCGGTCATATAGAAATAAGCGGAGATGCCTACGAAATCCAAAGCGTCCCAAAACCCGATCTTGCTGATCTCCTCATACCAACCGGAACTGCCCCAATTGGCGCTGTAGGTGAGCTTGCCCGAGTAAACGGCCCGCAAGCGGGAGATCATATCGCGCCAGGCCTGGGCGTTGCCGGGATCCACTTCGGAAGAGGCCATGTTGATGAGTTCCGTCCCGATGACCATCTGTTCCACGCCTTCCTCCTCGGCTATTTTCCCGTAATGCACGAGCATGTCGCCGTAGGACCGGAACCAAGCGTTCCGATCCGAGGGCGTCACGCGGGCGCGCCATTCGCTCGTTTCGCCGATCTGCAGATGAGGCTTGAATCCGACCCGCAACCCGAGTTCCTTGGACTGCCGTACGGCGGCACGGAGAGAATCGTCCGAAGGCGTATGCGACCCGGGCGCCATGACCATCGCGCGCAAATCCGGCTGATAATAAGGTATGACCAAGGTCGCGAAATTCGCGTGACTTGCCCGGAGGTTCCGCAGGGAGCGCCGGAAAAGATCGCCTCCGAAATCATTCGCGCCTTGAGGCACCAAAGTGCCGCCTTTCTGCCAATCGGCGGGCGCCGCCGATGCCGGAAGGCGGCTCGCCGAAAATGCCGCGAGCGCGAAGAGGATCAGGATCCGCGCCGTATGTTTCATGTTTATGTCTTCTCCGAGGTTAAAGTGGCCGGAACCGGTTCGGAATCCCAGAACGGAAAAATGATCTCCACCGGAACGTCCTCTTCCGTTTCTCCGGGCAGGAACATCGCCGGCATGGCCGCAGGATCGGACACCGGCGCCGGCCCGGAGGCCGATCCCGCCAGAATCAAAGAGGCCAAAATCGACCCCAAGAGAGCCGCCAAAAAAAGATTAGGTCTGAGCCGTCTGGACATCGCTTTTATATAGACGCAGACGGGCGTAAAAAGGTTCTGGAAACGAAAAACCGGCCATGGCCGGTTTCGCTCGGATCTCTTCAAGAGGTCCTCCGTCTTTTCCTGGCCGGCCTTCTTTTCGGCGCGGCCGACCCCCGGGCGCGCGAGATGTTCCCCCAGTAACCCTTGAGCTCCGTCACCAACCGGGATATCTCCCTGCCATCCAATCCTTTTACGCCCCGATAGCGCTTGATGACCGCATCCACGATCTCCTCGTATTTTTCGCGGTTCAGGTCCTTGACCTGTTCCAAGCGCTCCAATATTTCGCCTTTGGCCTTCAGCATCCAACCGCGCACCTTTTTTCGGTTCTGCGCGCCGCGCTTGCCGTACAAAAAGTATGCTCCCGCGGCCGCAACGGCCGCGGCGGCGAGACCGGCTCCGATGCCGATCGCCTGCTTCCGGCTCAACCCACCCGCGTTCTTCTTAGCCATTGCTGTTTTTCTTTTTTTCGACCTTTCTCCGTCCGTTGAACTTGCGCCAGATATCCGAAAGAACGGACCACCGCAGGCCTTCTTTGCGCAGATTCGCCCGAAGGTCGGCGATGTCCCGGGAGATGGATTCGCCTTCCCGCTTGGCTATCGAAGAAAGGTCCTTCACGTCCCGCAGGATCCGGATCAAATAGACCAAGGCGGCGGCCGCGAGCGCGGCGAGAACTACGAATCCCGCGGAAGAAACGAAGAAAAAGATGTCTGCTTGGACCAGATCCTGCATGTTATGAGACAAATATACCATATAATACGCGCTCCGGCCCAATACGGTCATCCGGGAACTTTTTGCGGCGGAAACGCGTTATTAGGGTTAAATGTCCTGGCTGATCAACCTTTTCCTGAACGCAGCCGCGGTGCTCGCTGCGGCCTATATCCTGCCGGGAGTGGCGGTCCAAAGCTTCTGGACGGCATTGCT
>CAZCTJ010000042.1:4201-6610 GCA_964501675.1 uncultured Candidatus Saccharibacteria bacterium | reverse complement strand
CCCTTGGCCGGACCCCCGCAGGATTCGCAGTAAAAAGTATACTTGCCCTCGGAGACCGCGTCGAAGCTCATCAGCTTGACGGCGCCTTTCACAATGGCGAGTTTCAGTCCGTAATCCGGCTGGACCACGTCGTAATCATCGTCCACCGCCTTGAAATTTATCTGGACCGTATCGCCCTGGTTCACCGCCAAAGTGTCGGGAGAAAACAAGTTATCCTCGATGTTTATCTCGAACTTGCGGAGCTTGGATTCGACCCCCGGCGCGGCCTGCACGGAGATCTTCGGCACGGCTATCTCCCCGGTGTTCTGCGCTCCCGCATCCGGCACCACTATGTTCTCCGGAACCCTGCCCCTGGTCGGGGTCTCCCCGGGCTCCGCCGCGGCGGGAGAGTCCGTTCCGGTTCCCGCCGGTTCATCCTTGCCGGTCCTGCCGACGACGAACCACACCACGAGCACGAGCGCGACGAGGACCGCGAGCAGAATTATCAGGTCTCTTCGGGACATACCTTGGTGTTAAATTACCAAAACACAAAAGACAAATTACAAACGTATTTGGACCTTTGGCTTAATGTTAAATAAACAAATTACAAAAGACAAATCACGAACGGGGAGGAGATGACTTACTTATCAAAGCGTTTTGTTTGTATTTTGCAGTTTTGTATTTTGTTGCTTTCCCGCAGGGTTTGTATTTTGTGTTCTGTGTTTTGTATTTTGTATTTTTGGTGCCTACGGGCACGTGGTGGACGCCGCGGAAAGAGCTCCGGCATTCGAGACGGACAGCCGCCAGCAGGTCCCGTCCGCGGAACGCTGAATGACGCCTTTGGCCACGGTATCGATGTACACGTCCCCGCTCGCTATCTGCAGCTTCGCCGCGGGGGTGACCCCGATGCCCACATTCGTGCCGCTGAAGAAGATGGTGTTGTTGATGGATTTCCAGTCCTGCGCGGAGACGCCCAGGCGATAGGTGTTCCCCGCTCCGCCCGGCGGGACTATGTCCGAATCGAAGACCGCCGCGCTCACCCTGGTCACGGAGGTCCGCAGATTGTGAGCCGCTTTCTGATACATATTTTCATTCGCATATTCCACGGTAAAGGCCAAACTCACGGAATCCCTTCCGCCGGGATTCTCCCGCTTGGTGAAGGACAGCTCGCTCACGTTCACGCGGTCGGAGGTCAGCGGCTCGGGGGTGCCGCTGTCCGTCTCTTTGATATAAACGCGGTTCGCGAGGGTATAAATGTAGGTGGGATCGGAAGCGGTATCGGACATCCGCAGTTTAAGGGTGCTCGTGGCTTCGTCGGCGGTCATCTCCACGGCGCTCGATTGCTCGATATAGCGCTGCAGGGTCTGGAGCAGGAATTGGCTCTGCTGGTTCACTTCCGCGACCGAGGACTGGCTCACCTGCACCCGGGTGACGGACACGAGCACGGTGATGAAGGAGATGGCGGTCAGGGCGAAAATGGCCGCGAAAATGATGAGCTCCATTATGGTGAAACCCGACTTAGAATCCAGAATCCAGAACCTAGAATTCGGTATTTTTCTAAGGAGACCCATGGAGTAAATTATAACTTACTCAAGACCGTATTGATAATTTTCATCACTTCTGCCAACTTGCCGCTCAAATCCCGGTGAACTTCGGGGGGTATATAAGACAATTCTTTGGCTATCTCCAGCTGCGTCTCGATTTCCGCCCCGGAGCCGTAGGCCATCCGCAAAAATTGTATCTTTTCTTTGACTGAGCGCCGATGGAAACCCTCCGCGATATTTGATGCAATAGATACCGAAGCTCGTCTTAATTGACTTGTAAGTCCATAAGTTTCTTCCTTTGGAAATGCCCGGGTCGTTTTGTATATCTGCACTGAAAAATCTTTCGCTTTCTGCCACATAATCAAGTCTCGGAAAGACCTGATTTTTGTATCAATCATGCTTTATATTATAGCACCTGGGCAGAAACTAGAATCTAGAAACCAGAATGCGGAAAGTGGGAGTAGGCTATTTCTTCTAGATTCTAGATTCTGGATTCTGGATTCTATGCTTCGGAGTCACCCAAAAACCCAGACGCCAGCGCCCTCCGAGCATGAGCCGGGTCTGCGCTTCGAGTCCGGGCAGGGCGCCGAAGATTATGAGCGTGACGGGCAAAAGCGCCCACTGCAGGAGATACAGAAGATAGTGCCTGGGACGGAACCATTCCGGCTTGGGCGGCAAAAGCAGGATGCTCACGATGGCGGAGGTCGCGATGCCGATCATGGAAATGTCGATTATCCAGCTCGTGAGCCGCGGCAGATTGTAGGACAGCAGGGTGTCGTTGAACGCGTCCCCTCCTATCCAGATGGGCAGCCAGCCCAGGGCGAAGATCATCAGGGCGTTCGTCGCCCAGGAGTGGAAACCCTCGATGGTGTGGAACCCCCAATAC
>CAZCTJ010000042.1:0-4101 GCA_964501675.1 uncultured Candidatus Saccharibacteria bacterium | reverse complement strand
ATGTTCTCCGCGCCCCAGCCCCAGCGCCGGTGCTGCTTGTAGAGATTCTTCATCGTCTGCCAGAAACGCGGGGTTACGTTCGCGTCCATGGACACCGGATAAAAGAGCGGCTCCACCCGGAACTCGCCGTGATAGCGGAGGAATCCCTGCCAGAAGATGCGGGAATCCTCGGAAACCGCGTCCGTATGCCAGAATCCGATGTCCTTCAGTACCGGGAAAGGCACTGACTGCGAGGAGAAGGTGGTCAGGCGTTCGGGCCGGGATTGCTGCATCATCTGCCAGAAGCTGGTGGTGAAAGCAACGATACGCGCCAAAGCCGGCGCCTGAAAAATATTGTTCACGAAAAGCGGAATGGGCTGGTAGACCGCGCGCAGGCGGTCCGGAGCGCGGAGGAAGGCATATGTGAGCCGTCCGAAATATTCCGGATAGACCTGGGTATCCACATCGAAGACGGAGACCAGGACCTTGTCGTAAGATAAGTTGACGCGATCCGAATCAACTAATGCATGCGAATCTACGAACGAATCCGGAGAGGCCCCCCCGGTTATTCGCGGCATTCGCATGGTATTCGCGGCATTCGCATCGCGTTCCAGCAGGGGATCAATTATCAGCCGCTTTGCTTCTTTCGCCGCCCAGGTCTCGTTCGAACCCTTGCCCGCGAGTTCCCCCGGCAGCCCCGCGGGATGGACCGTGACCAATAACCGCAAAAACTCATTCCCGAACTCCGCCTGGATCCTGCGGGCCGTTTCCGCTACTCCCCACTCCCCACTCCCCACTCCCGACTCCCGAGTGTATGCCCGCTCCTCCGTCGCAAGCACGACCACCATTTTGTCCTTGGGATAATTGGAGCGGATGAGGGACAAAAAACTCTCCCGGACCAGCGCGTGCGGCTCCTGGTACATGGGCAGGATGACCAGATGGTGTATTTCCCTCCAGGAAATACCGCGATGCGAATCTTCGAATACATGCGAATCTGCGAATTGCGTTTTCTCCTCCGTATCGGCGTTTAAAACACGGTGCGCTTTAAGATGGCGCTCCCTGAAATTCACGATTAAACCCAATTTTAAATTCGCTGTTTGAAGATATCTCTGGATTTGATAATAGTCCTCTTTATCCACAAAAGATTTGGCCTTAAGTTCCACCGCTATCTTTCCGTCAACCAAAAAGTCCGCAAAATTAGATTTGCGGCCCGCAATCTCAAGCGCAGCTTCCCGTAGAAACGGTATCCTTTCACGCTCAAGCTCTTGGGCCAGAACATCTCCGTATTGTCTCTCGCGCGCGAACCTTCCCAGTTGATTGTGAACCCGGAATAAAACGCCGTTCAGCCGATAGGACAATTCCTTCTCGACGATTCGCGGCATTCGCATGGTATTCGCGGCATTCGCATCGCGTTCCTCCTCCTTGAGCTTCCGGAGCCAATCCACGCCCAAGTTCTTCTTCATCTCCCGGAAGGTGGACCGGAGATGGAAGGAAAGATACAGGGATTTAAGGAGCCAATAGATGTCGAAGAGTATTATGAACACCGCGACGAACGCGGGCGCCTGTGAGGACAGAACGACCACCAGGATCAAGGTAAGCCAGGCGAGAGCTCCGGGCAGGATTTCGAAAAAACGGGACATATGCAGAAGAATTTAGAATCCGGTATTCAGAATCCCATCATCGACACCAGATACTAAACACCAATCGGAGGAATAAGCAAAATCCAGGTTCCGGGTTCTGGACCCTAGTTTCTGGATTCTGAATTCTGGATTCTGATCACGGCCTAACCTCCTTCAAAGAGCCGCCCTGGAAGGTGAACACGCGGATGCTGGCCGGCCAGCTCCGCTCGCCGGCGGGCCCGGTGCAGGAAATGGTGTAAGTGCTGGTCTCCGTCGGATAGACCGATTTTGTGCCCTGGGTCGCGGGAACCGACCCTATCCCCTGATCAATGGAACAGGAGGTCGCGTTCAAACAGTCCCAGGCCAAAGTGGAACCGGAGGGACGGATTATCCGCGAGGGGCTCGCGCTGAAATTGCAGGACGGCGGCAGGTCGCCTCCGTCGCAGGGCGGGTTGTCGCATATCGGACCGCAGGGCGGGGTCTCGCAGGGCTCGCACGGAGGAGTGGTACAGCCCCCGTCCCCTCCCTGCTCAACATTCACCTTGCAGGTGACGGTCTCGTTCACGTCGTCCCGCAGGGTGATGTTATAGGTGCCCACCGCGGCATAACCGGTGCTGAAGGACGCGCCGGTTCCCGCAGCCGGCGTGCCGCCGGGAGCGGTCCAAACATAGGGCGCCAAGCCGTTCAGGGCGGAGAGAACGGCCGTGCCGTTGGGCGCTATGGTTTGGACGGTCGGGCCGCAGGCCAGCAAACCCCCGTCGTCGCCGCAACGTATGGTTTGGGGACTGCCGGTGAGCTCATACCAAAGGGAGGAGACCTGGTCCTGGACGAAGGCGAATATATCGTAAAGACCGCCGTCCCGAACGAGGTCCGGCAAGCCGAAGGAGAAATCCGGGGACGCATCGGCCTCGCCCAAGGCGGAAGATCCTTCGTCTCCGGGCGCTCCCTTCCAGATCTGGACCAGGGCGGGCGAGGTTCCGTCCGGATCCTGGGCCGTTCCGGAAGCCGTTTCGCAATTCACCTCGGACAGGGTCCCGGAGGGATCCTGATTCTCCGGCGTGCAGGGCGGATCCGGGCATCCGCCTTCATCCCGGACCTTCACCTTGCAGGAGATGGAATCCCCGTCGTCGTCCCGGAGCGTTACGGTCTGATCGGTGCCCAAATACGCCTGGGAATAAGAGGTCTGGAAAGTGGTGCTGTTGCCGCCGGAAGAAGGCGAGCCGTTCGGAGCCGACCAGGAGTAGGGACGCTTGCCGCCGGAGGCGGCGATGGAAGCGTTCTCGCTCGGCTGGACGGTCTGCTCGGTCGGGGAACAGTCGAGCTGTATCTCTCCGGGAGCGCATTCGGAGTCATCCGCGCACTGGTCCGGACCGCTTTCGTTCACCACCACGCACTGGCCGCTATTGTTGCATTTGTTGCGGGTATTGGGACCGCCTATCAGTTGATAATCTATCTCGAACAACAGGGTCCCGCCCGCCACGCAATCCCCTTCGGTCGGAGAGACCTCCTTGTTATAGTCCTCGATGTCATCCACGTCATCCGGGTCCAGGGAATATTCCCCGAGCGGCGAGGAAGTGTAATTCGCGCTTGTGCCTTGGCCGGAATAATCCTGGTCATCCGGGCCGTCTATCGCCCAGCTCGTGGCCAGATTGCTCAAGACGGACACCGTGCAGGTATTGCCCCCGCCTCCGCAGTTATCACAGGGCGAAACCTCACCCGGATCGCAGACGCCGTTGTTGTTGCAGGTCGGCCCCGGACCTCCGCAATTGTCGTTCGTGCAACGCTCATCCTCTCCCGGATCGCAGACGCCGTTATTGTTGCAGGTCGGCGGGACGGTCTGGCAGGTGCCCGGTACGCACACTTCCACCTCCATTTCCACCGGTTCCTGGGCGCCGTATCTCGAATTCCGGTCCGGCCCCCAGGGGGTGAGTTTCACCTTGCCGAAGCCCAAACTGCCGTTGCTGTTGTAGGTATAGGGCTGAATAGTCTCTTTATAACTTGCAGGTCCAAAGGTCTGCCTGTAATTTTCCTCATCTCCGTTCGGCTGGACAATATCGAGATCAAACCGGTCGCCCATTTTAAGTATGGCGTCGAGATCGAAAGAAGCATTCGGGGATATCTGCGCGGCAGGTGGATCCAATTCTCCGGATGCGGTGCGACCCTCACCTTTAAGCTCCAAACGATGCCAGTGGGCGTTAAACCTATCACCGTTCACAATAATGTGGACGATAAAATACCGGAGTTCCTGCCGGATGCCTCCGCCGTTCAACCTGTCAATGTTGGTGTTTATATTCCATCCCTGCGCCTTATGCGCCCCCACACAATATCCGGTGCCGTCATGCCAAACCTGCGATCTTTGGAAGCACAATTCCACTGTTGCGTCCTGACTGTTCGACGGATCTCCCGCCAAAGTATTGACCGTTGCTTTCCATGCCTGTCCCTGCACTCCGCCCACGCCTTCGCAGGTCGTCTGTCCGCCGCCGCCTATGCCTCCGCCGGAATA
>CAZCTJ010000041.1:0-6675 GCA_964501675.1 uncultured Candidatus Saccharibacteria bacterium | reverse complement strand
GAACGCCACCTCCTCCGGCCTCTACTATACCTATGTGCCGGGAGGGTCGTACGAGCTTACCGGCCTGATGGAATCGGTGAAGAGGAAGACCGAGCAGGCCAGGGACGGAGGCCCGGACCCGGGCATGTACGAGATCGGATCGGACCTGTCGCTTTCGCCCTTCGTGCATGGGCTCGTAGGGTACTGGTCCTTTGACGAGGGGAGCGGGACGAGCGCGGAGGATCAGAGCGGCAGGGGAAATGACGGGGCGTTGTCCGGGCCCACTTGGACGTCGAGTTGTCCGATCAGGGGGTGCCTATCTTTTGATGGGACAAACGATAAGGTGACCGTAGCAAACTCCGATTCGCTCGATTTCGGCACCGGTCCCGTATCGGTGACCTTTTGGTTCAAAACATCCGCGAATGCGGAGGGTTTCATCGTAGATACGACCCAAAATTTGTTGACATACACCGGGTTTTTCGTGGACTACCGCGGAGACAGCGTCAACAAGGATTTGGACAACAGGTTCTGCGCAAGCACCTGCAATTCCCGGAACGGTACGACTGCGATGAACGGGAATGTTTGGCGATTCGTCGCGGTTTCGAGGGATGGAACGAACATCAGGGTTTTCGTGAACGGGGTCGAGGAATCCACCGGCACGGACGACAGAAAAAATTTGACCAATAATTATGATCTGGTCATCGGTTCGAGCGGGTCTTCAATATGGTTGAACGGAATGTTGGATGATTTCCGCATCTATAGCCGTGCCTTAAGCGCTTCTGAGATCTCCGCCATATATAATGCAACCAAGTGAGCCATCCCCGCCGTCGCTAAAGCTATGGCGGGCGCAGTACAACGCTAGCAAGTAGGTTCAGACCAGTTCGTAGCTTATTTCCTTCACCTCCCGGAGTTTTTTGAGCTTCAGGACCAGTTTTTCTATCTTTTTCTTGTCGGCGCCTTCGCAGAGGACCTTCAGGACCGGGAAGTTGCCGCTCGGCTGATCCAAGGTGTTCACGCTCTCGATATTGAAGTGGGATTGGGCGATCATGCCCGAAATATCCTTCAAGAGCCCCAATCTGTTCTCTATGACCATCCGGAATTCCACCCGGGAAGGAGCCGCGCTCACCGCCCGGAGGGCCCGGTGCTTCTCGCGCAAAGCGGCGCGGATGTGCTCGCGGGCCATGCTGGTCTTCACGAATTTAAGCCATTCCTCCGAAGGCTTTTTGTTCTTCTGGGTGAGGATCAGGACCAGATCCCCGGATTGGAGCTCCCGGTCCAGCGGCACGAACTGGTCGTTCACCTTGGCGCCCACGCAGGTGTTGCCTATCGCGGTATGGATCTCGTACGCGAAGTCGACCGGGGTGGCGCCCTTGGGCAGATCGATCACGTCGCCTTCCGGCGTGATGGCGAAAATGCGGTCCCGGAAGAAATCCACCTTCATGGAATCCAGGAATTCCCCGGAACTCACGTCCGAGTACTTTTCCTGCCAGCGCCGCAGCTGCTGGACCCATTGGACCTCTTCGGTCATCTGACGCGCGGAGCGGGGTTCCGCCTTGCCGCTTTTCACCTGCTCGTACAGCCAGTGGGCGGCGATGCCGTTCTCGTTCTCTTCGTGCATCTGCTGCGTGCGGATCTGGATCTCCACGAATTTGTCGTTGGGTCCGATGACCGTGGTGTGAAGGGAGCGATAGCCGTTCGGCTTGGGCATGGCGATGTAGTCCTTGATCCGTCCGGGGAGGGGAGGCCAGATCTGATGCACGATGCCCAGGACCGCGTAGCATTCCGAGATGTCCGCGACGATGACCCGCATGGCGACCAGGTCGTAAATTTTGGAGATGTCCATCTCGTACCGCCGCAGCTTGTGGTACAGGCTGGAATATCGCTTGGCCCGGAAATCGATGCTTTGGGGTTTGATGTTCACTTTGGCCAGGGCCTGCTCCAGGACCGGCTTCAGGCGCGAGAGGTATTTCTCGCGCTCCGCGTATTCTTCCCGGATATGTTCCTTGAGCCATCGGAACTCGCCGGGATGGAGATAGGGGAACGCAAGATCGTGCAGCTCGCCGGACAGGTTCTGCATGCCCAGGCGGTAGGCGATGGGGGCGTATATTTCGTCCGTTTCCAGGGCGATCCGCTTTTGTTTTTGGGGAGGCAGGGCGGACAAGGTCCGCATATTATGCAGGCGGTCGGCCAGCTTGATGAAGACCACCCGCAGGTCCTGCGACAGGGCGAAGATCATTTTGCGCAGATTCTCCACCCTGCCTTCCACGCCCCGATATTTGATCCGGCCCAGCTTGGTCACCCCGTCGACCAGGAAGGCGATCTCCTCTCCGAACGAGCTTTCTATCTCCGCGAGCGTGGCGCTCGTGTCCTCCACCACGTCATGCAGAAGCCCCGCGGCTATGCTCGCGTCATCCAGCCGCCAGCCGCAGAGTATCTCCGCGGTGGCTTTGACGTGCAGGAAATAAGGGTCGTTGTTCTTGCGCTTCTGTCCGGCGTGGGCCTTTTCGGCCAGCCGGTAGGCGCGGGAGATGACGCCGCCGGGCTCACTCTTTATTTTCTCCTTCAGGGTCGTCATCGGGGGTTGCTTTTTTCGCGCGGCGCGGTTTTTTCTCCGAAGAAGGAGCGGGCTCGCCTCGCTCGGGCTTCGGCGGAGCGGGCCAGACCGGCGGGACCTTGAGCGGATCGGTCCAGGTCGCGAAATCGCATTCCGGATAGCGGTTGCATCCCCAGAATATCTTGCCGCGGGCCCGGCCGCGCTTGGAGACCCGGCGCTCGATCAGTTCGCCTGGATTGTCCTGCTTCGCGGGATCTGGCGAAGCCAGACATTTGGGACAGGCGATGCCGGTCGGTTTCGGGGGGTCCTTGAGGGTTTTGGTCGTCTTGCAATCCGGGAATCCGGAGCAGGCCAGGAATTTTCCGAAACGCCCGAGCTTGATGATCATCGGCTTGCCGCATTTTTCGCAGACCTCGTCCGTCTTTTCTTCGGTGAGCTCCTGCTTGGAGACCTCCACGTATTTTTCGGCCAGGTGCTTGGAGAACGGCTCGTAGAATCCGCCGATTATCTTACGCCAGTCGCTTTTGCCTTCGGCGATGAGGTCGAGCTCCTCCTCCATTTTGGCGGTGAACTCTATGTCCAGGATCTCGGTGAAATTTTCCTTGAGCACCTTGGTCACCAAGGTCCCGATCTCGGTGGGATAAAAACGGCCCTGGTTCTTCTCCACGTAATTCCGCTGCTGGATGACGTAGATTATCGGCGCGTAGGTGGAAGGCCGTCCGATGCCGTGCTTCTCGAGCGTCCGGATGAGGCTCGCCTCGTTGTAGCGCGGAGGCGGTTCCGTGAAATGCTGGGAGGGGACGATCCCCTTGAGCTCGAGTTCCTCGCCCTCCGCGAGCGGCGGCAGTTCCCGCTCCTCGAATTTCATGGGCCAGATCTTCAAAAAGCCGTCGAACTTGAGGAGCAGGCCGTTGGCCTTGAGTCCGTAGCCCTTGCTCGCCGAAATGTCCGCGCGGATGGAATCGAATTTCGCTTCCGGCAGCTGGGAGGCCAGGAATCTCCGCCAAATGAGATCGTAGAGCTTGCGATGGCCGGCTTCGAGCTTATCGCCCGAAAGTTTATCTGCGGAAGCATCGGGATGGGTGGGGCGGATGGCCTCGTGCGCTTCCTGCGCCAGCCGCGATTTTCCCTTGAACACGCGCGGCGAAGCGGAGGCGTACTTCTCGCCCAGATTCCCGCGTATCCAATTTCCGGCCGCATCCAGGGATTCCCGCGAGAGGTTCACGGAATCCGTGCGCATATAGGTGATGTGTCCGTTCTCGTAGAGCTGCTGGGCGAGGTACATGGTCTTCTGCGCGGAATAGCCGAATCTCTGGGCCGCGGTCTGCTGCAGGGTGCTGGTGGTGAAAGGAGGCAGGGGGTTCTTCTTGACCTCCTTGCGCTCCAGGGCCTGGATGTGAAAGGCGGACGCGGCAAGGTCGCGCTCGATCTCCTTGGCGCGCTCCTCGCTCCCGATGCCCAGTTTCTCCAGGTTCTTGTCCCCGATCCGATACAGCTCCGCGCGGAGCTCGCCCTTCGCGCCCAAGAGGTCTGCCTCGATGGTCCAATATTCCTGGGGCTTGAATCCCAGGATCTCCTCCTCGCGGTCCACGATGAGCCGCAGGGCCACGGATTGGACGCGCCCCGCGGAAAGTCCCCGCACGACCTTCTTCCACAGGAAGGGCGAAAGCTTGTAGCCCACCAAACGGTCCAGTACCCGCCTGGCCTGCTGGGCGTCCACCAGGTGCCGGTCGATCTTCCGGGGGGACGCGAGGGCTTCCGCTATCGCGCCCTTGGTGATCTCGTGGAAGACGATGCGGTCCGCGCCCGCGACGTTCAGGGCCTCCGACAGATGCCAGGCGATGGCCTCGCCTTCGCGGTCTTCGTCGGTCGCGAGGATGACCCGGTCCGCCTTGGCCGCCAGCTTCTTGAGCTCCGTCACTCTCTTTTGATTCTTGCGGGGGATCACGTATTGCGGCTCAAAACCGTTCTCCACGTCGATACCCAGCTTGCTTTTGGGCAGGTCGCGGATATGGCCGTAGGATGATTCCACCCGGTGCTTCTTCTTGTCCAAAAAGCCCGATATGGTCTTGGCCTTGGTGGGGCTTTCTACGATGACCAGATTCATTGCGCGTTCTTTTGAATTACGTACCCCGAACCCACTTCGCGGACCATGTTCTTGATCGCGAGCAAGCCGAGAGCTTGACTTACGGTTTGAATCCTCAGATTAGTTAGTTCGATTATTTTGTCAACTTCGAGCGGCGAGCCGGCGCGGGCGAGAAGGTCCAGGACCAGCTCTTCTTCCGGCGAAAGTTCCGCCGCGGGCGGCGCGAACCCGAGGTCGGCCAGGATCTGCGCCGGGTCCGTCGCCAGGGCCGCGCCCTGCCGGATCAGCTCATGCGAGCCGGCATAATTCGGATGCCGATAAGGACCGGGCACCGCCCAAACTTCCCGATTCTGTTCCAGGGCGAACCGCGCGGTGTTCAGGGATCCGGACCTGAGCGGGGCCTCGAGTATCAGGGTGCCGCGACAGAGACCGCTTACGATGCGGTTCCTGGCCAGGAACCGGTAAGGCAGGGCCGGTGCGCCCGGAGGATATTCGGAAAGAGCGCCGCCTCCCGCCTGGAGCAGGCGGTCACCCAGGCGCCCGTTGGTCCGAGGATACCATCCGGAGAGCCCGTTCGCGAGCACCGCGTAAGTGCGTCCGCCCGCGGCGAGCGCGCCTTCCTCGGCAGCCGCGTCGATGCCCAGGGCCAAACCGCTCACTACGGATATGCCCGCGCGGGCGAGTCCGCGGGCGAACTCCCGGGCGGCCTCCTTGCCCTCTTCCGTCGCCTTGCGCGTGCCTACGATGGCGACGCAGGTCTCGGTATCCTTCGGCAGAGTTCCCCGGACGTACAAGCCCCAAGGCGGAGAAGGTATCTCCCGAAGCAAGACGGGGAATCCCGCATCTTCCCGGAGGACCAGGCGGCCCCCCGCTTCGGAAAGCTTTCGCCATTCCTTGTCCGCCGGAACCTTCGCCCCGGATCTTGTCCAGGCCGAACGCCAATTCGGATCCTCGCTCCGCAGGGTCGAGAGGCGCCCGTAATCGGCTTCCAAGCCGAGATTCAGCGCATGATAGTAGGCGGCCTCCGGCAGATCGCCCGTCATCCTTCCAGTCTAGCATGTCCGGAGTGCTATAATATAGGAATGGAACGGGAATTCGTTAAAAAGGTCCTGCTCGCCTTGGGGATCATTCTGGGGACGATCGTGATCTTCGGCGGAGCCCTCCTTTGGTTCCGGCAGGACATTTCGAAGAATGCCGCGGCGATCGCCTCTTCCCGGGTGCTCGTCGGCCGCAACATCCAGGCCGTGGAATTGTTGGCCGAACTCAAAAAAACCGCCGCGCAGGTGGATGTTTACGAGAGGCAGATGAAAATGCTCCTGCCCACCCAGGACGAACTGATCAACGTCCCCCGTTGGATCGAAGAGGCCGCCAAATCCCATGACGTAGCTTTGAATATGGCCTTCCAGCCGGGAGGGATCATCGCTCCCCAAAACGAAGAACCCGGCCAGATCGGCCTGGAGATAAATGCGACCGGCAGCTACGACAAGCTGGTCAAATTCCTGGAAGAGATCGAGATGCGCTCGCCCCGGCTGGTGGTTGTCCTGCGCAGCCTGGACCTGACCCGGGTCGACGGCGGTTATCGCCTGAATTCCATCGGCGGTCTTTACTTCCGGCCATGAAAACCCTCATCAAAGATTATCTGGATTGGGTCCTGGGGATCGGCGCCCTGGCGCTCATCGGCGCGGTCATATCTTTTTATATCTGGGGCGTGAACGCCCTGGTGGCGGATTTCGATCGGGCTTTGAGCGCCGAAAGCGTGTCCCAAAGCTCGGTTCGTTTCAATATCGGCGAGATCCGCCTGATCCTGCAAACCAAGGGGCTTTCGGAGTAGGCCGACCGGGTTGCGCTCCGGCGTGCTTTTCATTATCTTTTATAGGCGCATTCCCGTTCATTCGCGCGTGTAGCTCAGTGGCAGAGCGCTTCGTTGACATCGAAGAGGTCCGTGGTCCGATCCCACGCACGCGCACAAAACATCTCGATATTCATAACCCGACAATGAGGCGATGTTTTGCGCGCCAAGGAATCGGTTCCTCGCATCCCGCCCGGAGGGCGGGTT
>CAZCTJ010000040.1:0-6810 GCA_964501675.1 uncultured Candidatus Saccharibacteria bacterium | reverse complement strand
TGAAATATTCCGACCCGTGTCCGAAGCCCCGGCAGGTCAGGAATATCTTTTCATACAATTCGTTGAGCTTGGCAAGGTTCCGGTAAACTCCAGGCGTCACCACGGGCGGCTCGGCATGGAAGAGAATGCGCCGCTTGAAATGCTCCGCATTCTCAAGAAGGAACCGCCTGCGCTCGGAGGCACATGACCTCTCCCGTCGGTACCAGCTCCTTATCCATTGAATGGCCCGGCGAAGAAACGGCGCTTCGGGGTGCACGTGCACCAGGAGGATGTCGTCTTCCGCTCGTTCATCCGGAAGCCAGAGGTCGAAGGTGTGCACCTCTATACCGCGCCTCCGGCACGCATCGCGGAAGGTTTTCCAAAAGCCGAGCTGGCGAGGATTCCCTTCCCGGTCATCCGCGAACATCGCATCGCCAAGCGCTTCTTTGCCGGATGGGAGAATATATATCCTCATTTTTATCCCCGCCGGAAGTTCTTGTTCCTGCAGAAGATCTCGGCGAATTCCCGGGACGGCCGGGTGATCTCGAAGCCCAGGCCCGCTAGGAAGTTCGTGAGCTTCGCGATATCCCCGTCCTTGTGGTATTCGATGGTCATTATGCCGATGCGCCTCAGAATATCGGCCGGCGTATTGTACAGGACGTCGTATTCCGCTCCTTCGCAATCCATCTTGATGATATCGCAGAAATCGATGCGGTGCTCCTCGAATATTCGGGCGAGCGTAACTGCCGGCACGCGGATGGTCCCGGGTTTTTCGCTCACGCCATAAAGTCCGAGGTGCGCCGGAGAGACGGAACCGAAAGCGCTGTCAGAAGGCACAAAAATGTCCGCCTCTCCGCGGGTCTCTTGGCCCGTGAGCGCCGCCTGCACGGGAACCACCTTGCCGCCGAGACCGTTCAGGGAAATGTTCTCTTTGAGCAGTTCGAAGGTCTCCGGAACGGGTTCGAGGGCGAAGATCCTGGCCCCCGATCGCTTTGCCGCATAGATCGAGAAAGAACCGATGTAGGCACCCACATCCAGGCATACTTTCGCCCGCTTCAAATAAGGCAGAATGAGATCATGAACTCCGTACAGATAAGATTCGTTGATCACATAAGCATCGGAGCCGCGCTTGCGCCGGTCGCGCACCCGGAACAGCGACCCGTCGCGGCACTTCACCACCATCGGCTGGGGCCGCAAGTTCAGGCGGTAGGCCATGAGCCTCGGCCAGTTCCGGTACGTCCGGACCATGCGCAGCCCGGTGCTTATCTTCTTTAAGAGCCTCTGGAACATGCTACAGGCGGTCCACGACCTTTTTCGCGACGTTCCGGATCGGCAGGAGAAATGGCGGGACTTTTATCCTGCGGAAAACGTCATGCGCATCTATAAGGAGAATTATCCATCGGTTACGGACCCTGTCCGCGAGACCCAGGCGGCCGGGCGCTTTGCGCGCATGCACGATGGAACCGGCGATACCGCCTTGGACAAAACGGCCGGACCGGAGCAGGACCTCTTTGACCACCTTCTTCACGTCATCGTAGGTGGCGTCGTGAAAAGCGATGAGTCCGCCCTCGATCACGTGGTCATAGAACAGATCGAAGTCCTGCTTGGCCTCCTTGTAAGAATGTTCCCCGTCTATCCAGAGGATCTCTATCGGCTCTTGCCAGCCGGCCGCGGCATCTTTAGACAGCTTCACGATCGGCCGGACCATGTCCGCCACACCCGCCCGCGCCATGTTCTCTTTGAAGGTCCCCAGGGTCGAGATGCCTCTGCCCAGCTTCGGTATGTGCGCGTAGGAATCCTGATGGGGATCGATGGCGTGCACCGGCCGATTTCCCCCCAGCCGCGAGCCCGCGGCCAGGTACGCGGTGGACTTACCTTCCCAAGAACCTATCTCCACGATCGCTCCTTTGCCGGAGGTCTGCACGGCCGACCGGAACAAAAACCTGCGCTCGCTCAAAGTGAGCCAGCCCCAAATGTTCCGGGCGACGGAATCGATCTTTTCGAACTCTTCGGAAAGTTGCCGCATGGCTCAAATATTAACTCGCAATCGTCATTGCTCCAACAGCGCCTCGATCCGGGCGAGGATCCGTTCCGCATTCGCCTCCGGCGACAGCGTCCCGTCGATCTCGAGCGTCAGTGCGCCGGAGCTTTGCAGAGCTCCCCGGAAGAAATCCTTGCTGTCGATCTGGGCCCGGTAGAACTCCCGCATGCCCAGCTCGCCCATTTGATGCATGAACTCCCTGCCCGCGGGAGGGTCCCGCAAAACCCTCTCGATCGCCGTTCCCACGGGCGCTTCCACCCAGATGAGCGCAGGCGCGCCCTCCCGAATGAACAGGATCTCGCCCAGGGCTTCCCGGAGAGCCGCCCTTTTCCGCAAGTCGGCTCCGGCGACGATGAACCGGTTCACCGTACCGTCATCGAAGATATAGACATCCGCGGGGATCCTGCGGATGAGAAATTTTCGGACCCAGCACCGGGTGAGCACCGCCAAGGCGTCGTTAATTCCGGACAAGCGACCCGGGAACGCCGCAGGCAGGAAGCGCAAGAATCCTGCGAGCGCCCGCAGGGACTCCCGGTCCCGAAGGGCATAAGCGAGGGTCAGGACGTATCTTCGGAGCCGGCCGAATTTTAGAAAATCGAAACCGGTCGCGACCCGGCGGCCCCGCTCGGCGAGTTTCCGCGCGAGCGCGCGGGTAAGGGTGGTCTTGCCCGAACCGGGTACGCCCACGAACTCGATATACACGAACTTTCGCTTATCAATGGCCATGTCGGTTCACTTCTTTTCCAGGTAGCGGACGATCGCGCTTCTCGCCCGGAAGATTGTCCGTTTCAAAAGATACGGGAGCGCCCGAAAATAAAGCATTGTCCTTTCCCGCAGCGGCAGCCGGAGGTCCCGGGTCAACCGGTCCACCTCCCCGCGGATATCCTCCGTTTCCTCCGGGAAGCATACTTCAATATAGTCCCAGGCCTCCGCCGTGTTATCCGTGGAATGCACCAGGCTGGCCTCGCCCGCGTCAAAACGCTTCCGCAGCTTTTCCTTCAGGGCGCGCAGGCGGCTGTAACCCCCCGGCGCGCGTCCGCCCCCGGAGTACGGAAAGTGCAGATCGAGCACGGCCGCGACGGCTACCGGCAGAAAAGCTCCATTGCGGTTCAGGTCCTTCTTTTCCGCCCAGTTGCCTCCGCGCAGATGGCGGGCCGCCCGTTCCCGCTCCGCCTCATCGAGCTTTTTGGACCGGATGATCAAGAATTTGTCCTTTTGTATGAGTTCCAGAAGGGAATCCATCCTGTCCGTCCCGTCCGGGCTCTGTCGCAGGACGAAAACTCCCAGGCCCACCTCTTTCATCGGCTGCGCGGAGAAGAACCTGCGGCGGACCCATTCGTTCCGCTCGGCCAGGATGGCCAGAGTATCGCGCATCGGCCGCCAGCCCTCCGCGGACAGATATTCGTCCAGGCCTTCCAGGTTCAGGGCGACGCCGATCCCGAGCTCTTCTGCCATCCGGCGCAGGGCGCCCAGGTAATCGTTTTTGGGATCGGGATCCACCTCCGCACCAGGCAGGGTGCTCGGGATTCCCGCCCGGAATCCCTCGTGATACAGGACGTGGTAGGCAAAGCTCAAGAACGCCTCCTTGGGGCCGGGGATCCGCGAACCCGCCGGACCGCTCACTGCGCTCTGCAATATTCGGCGCGCAAGCGGCGGCGGGAAATGCGGGATGCCCTCCCGCCCGGGAGAGACCGCGGAAAAGATGTCTATGCCGATCGTTCCGGGGTGTTCCCGGATAAATTCCCGAACCTTCGCCTCGTCCTCGTCCGCGACCAGGATGTCCAGATCCCCTCCCTCCCGGTGAAGTTCCGGCAGCTTCTCATAGAATTTGAGGACTACATAGTTCACTTTTTCCCTGCGCAGATGATCCAAAAGCCCTTGCACGCCGACCTTCTCGGAGAGGAATGCGGGGCCGCTCTGATGCTCTGCGGTTTTTTGGATGACCAGCCAGTATTGGCTTCTTTCGCCCATCCGCATGGTGGCCGTTCCCCGAAAAGTCATCTGCCCGATGAGAAGGCGGCGCAGCAGGCCGGGCAATCCCCAGAACCAGCCCGGACGGAGCGCGAGCCGGGCAAGCACATAGCGCGGGCGCATGGGGAACTTCACCGCGAGCGCCCGCAGGGCCTCGCGATCCAGAAAGCAAACATCGGCATCGCTCATCTGAACTCCGGAAATGTCGCCGGGGAGCACTTTCACCCTGCCTGCTTCTTTGGAGGATAGAACGTCGGGAAGGACCTCTTGGTATCCGTAAAAAGCCACCACTCCCCGGCGGATGAGATCTTCCAAGTCTGTTTTTAGTCTGTTCTCCATAATGACCCTCGCAATGACGTTGCTCTGACGATCAAACTTTAAACACGACATTTGCCATATCTCCCTTCACGCCGGAACGATAATCGAAAGGGACAAGGCGGAACGATTTATCTATCAAAAACGGCGCGTAGCCGTAACCGCCGAGGAAACGGATCATTTTCCCTGCCGAGCCGTTCCCAAGATCGTGACCGTGCACCTCGCCCACAACGATGGGGTGGCGGGAAAGGACATTCTTGGCTCCAAGTAAAACCCGGTATTCTCCCCCTTCGACATCCAGCTTCACTAAGGTCGGTGCCACGTTCTTTCCGGCGCAGTAAGAATCCAAATCAACCGATGGAACTTCGATCGTGGATATATTGCGGGCGTTCTGTCTCAAAAATTCTCCATCGTGAACGGAGGACTCCACTACGCAATTTCCCACGTCGGCGATACTGTCAAAATCCTCGAAACGGACGAGTCCCTTTGTTTCCCACAGAGCGGCGTTGTTTAGGTGAACGTTCGGTTTGCTCCCAAGGTTCTCCTTCAATATTGCGAAAACCCGGGGGGTCGGCTCGAACGCATGGACACTTCCTTCCTCACCGACGATTTTCGAAGCCATAAGTGAAAAATATCCGACATGCGCCCCGCCATCGATGAAAACACCTCCCTCCTTCAGATGGGTGAGAATGAAATGGGAAAGGAGCATATCTTCATCATTCAGGATCCCCCACTTGCGCAACTCAAAACTTAACGGGAAGTAACAGTGCATGCTTTCCCCGAAGAAAGTCTTCGCTGTCGTATGCGGATCGAGAATATGCATTGAATAGTACAGCTTATACAGCAGTCTTCGGACGGCCGCATAATAAATAGTGCGGAAAGGGTGGCGGAGAAGCCTCTCCCGCCGCGTCAAGCAAAGCAGAAAATCATCGCGCTCAACCAGCGCCCGAAGAACATCGGCGTATCGGAGAGCTGTTGAGTTCTGTGTCGTCATTTCCCAACTTTGCGAATTACTCGTTCAAGCGCATCCACGTACTTATTCCATCCCAAATTCTCCTTCACGAAACACTGGCCGGCCTCCCCTATGCGCCGATACAGCTCCGGATCGCCCGCGAGTCGCGCGGCCTGCTCCGCGATCTGGGCCGGGCGCAGGCGATCCACAAAGAGCGCGTTCTCTCCGTCCGTTAAAAGCTCCGCCACGCTCGTACCGCGCGCGACCACGAGCGGCAACCCGGCGGCCATGCCCTCGAAGGCGGCCATGCCCCAAATGCGCACGTGGTTCGGGAAAACGTAGATGTCGCTCTCGTGATATGCCCGCAAGAGCTCCGTATCGTTCGCTCCTTCGTAGCGCCGGTCGACGTACGGCTCCACGCCTTCCCGGCGTACCAATGCGTCGAATTGCTTCCGATAGGAAGCGCTGTGACCGTAGTCCTTGGAGATCAAGAGCGCCCGCGCGTCATAGCTCTGCCCGCGCAGGATGGCGACCGCCTTCACGATATCCTCGTAGCGCCGGTATCGGGAAAGACCGCCCACGCCCAAAAGCCGCAGGGATTTTTTGGCGGGGAAATCCTTGACCGGCGCATGGAAGTAATCGAAGTCCACCCCGATCGGAATGATGGCGGCCGGTTTACCGAGCTGGTCCGAGTATTCCACGCCCTTGGTGTCGATGACCACGGTGTGGTCAACGCCATCCATGTACTTTTTGGCGTCCCATTTGTTGAGCTGGGCCTTGGCCCAGGCGCCCAGGGTGTGAAAGGGGGTCTGCTTGGGCAGGAATTCGAAGGGCGGACTGTTCATTATCCAGACCACCTTGGCGGCCGGATTCACCTCTCGCCGGTAAAAAGCGCCCACCCGGAACGCGTCCTCGCAAAGCACCAGATCGACATCCTTGTCGATCGCCCGCGCAAGTTCCCGCTGGGCCTCGACCCCCGAGGATCTGACCTTCACCTCCCGGATGGCAAGTCCTCGGTGCAAATTCGGAAAACAGGCCGGATCGAAAGAAAGAGTGTAAAGCGTGATGTCGTGGCCCCGCTCTTTAAGGCCGCGGGCGATGCGGTAGGCCATCCGCGGATCGCCGCTTTCCAGGGAAAGGTTGAGGTCGATATGCGCGATCTTCATATGGGCTCAATATACACCTCCCTTGCTCCGGGAATCAAATTTATATAGACTTTTTGATGTTCATGGCAACGATGACCTACACCACCCGCACCACCTGCCGCTTGTGCAGCGGGGACAAGCTCCGTTCCGTCCTCCACCTGGGGGGTCTCTTCGTTTCCGATTTCGTCCCGAAAAACTTCGAGGGCGGCATCCGGGCGCCACTGGAGCTCGTGGTTTGCGAGAACCAGGCCTGCGGATTACTGCAGCTCCGCGACACCGCGCCCCAGGAAATAATGTACGCGCGGCATTATTGGTACCGCTCCGGCCTGAACCAGGTCATCATCGACGATCTCCGGGACATCGCGGAGAAATCCCAAAAAATGGCGGCGCTCAAGGACGGCGACGTG
>CAZCTJ010000039.1:0-6942 GCA_964501675.1 uncultured Candidatus Saccharibacteria bacterium | reverse complement strand
TGTATAGGTTAGTGTGCGTGCTGCACCTCGTCAAAAACCGCCCCAAAAGGGGCCTTATCCGCCCCTATGGGAGGGCATCATGAAGAAGATCGCATCGGTCGTTCTCGTTCTCGCGCTCGTCCTGCTCGCGCTCCCCGTTTCCGCGGAGGCGCAGGGTCGGATCCCGACCTTCTCGCGCTCGCGCGGCGGCGCGCAGACGACCGGCAAGGCGACCGCGCGCAAGTCGCCGGCGCCGAGCCGCAAGCAGGGCTCGCAGGACAACGGCAAGTTCCTGTCGTCCGGTCGCAGCTCGTCGGGCGGTCGCTATCGCTCGGTCTACTCGCCCGGCACCACGGTTGCGGTCGTGAACCAGACCGGCCGCTACCTGGAGGTCTCGGCCGTCAACATGGACGGCCAGGCGCTCGCGACCTACGCGGTCGCGCCGGGTGCGACCTGGACGAACCGCGAGCGGCCCGGTATCTTCGTGGAACGCACCAACATCGCGCTCGCGTTCAGCACCTGCGAGGCGATGGACGTCCCCGCGGGATTCCTGCTTCCGCCCGCCTTCACCGGACTCTCCGAGGAGTTCCTGCGGACCGCCACCCGGTCCGAGGTGGAAAAGAAGGTGGAGGAGCTGAAATCCGAGATCGAGAAGTCCGACCGGTTCGGCTCCAGGGTCCAGAAGAAGGAACTGGATTCCTGGTGGGATGCGTTCCGGAAGACCGACGGCCTGGCCGTCGGCGCGCCGGTCTGCCTGGGACGGATCCCCGTGCGCGGCAGCGCGCGCGTGCGGATCCGGCCGAATCCCACCCGCGGCGCGGAGGTCTTCCGCGTGACGGGCGAGCCGCTCCGCGGATTCCGCGTCACCCGCGGGTCCTGGTAGGCTCCGTAGACCCCATTTCGTAGTTTGCATCCCCGAGCACAACGTGTGCCCGGGGATGTCGCTTTTTAGGGAGGTTTTTGACTATAATTCAGTCGGGTTTCGGCATGATTCCCAACTTACGACTACCCACTACCGACTCCCGACCGCCTTTTACCACTTACCACCTCCTACTTACCAACCAATGTCCGGACACTCCCATTGGGCGGGAATAAAACACAAGAAGGGCGCCGCGGACGCGAAACGCGGCGAGGTTTTCGGCAAGCTCCTTGCCGCGATCACCGTCGCGGCGAACGGCGAGCCGAACTCGGATTTCAATCCGCGCCTGCGCACGGCGGTCTTAAAGGCCAAGGAGGCGAACGTGCCGGCGGACAGGATCGCGGCGGCGATCACGCGCGCCTCGGACGCTGCGGGCGGCCTGGAGGATTTGATCCTGGAAGCTTACGGTCCCGGCGGCGCGGCGCTGCTCATCGAAGCCGCCTCCGCCAATCGCAACCGGACCATCCCGGAGATCAAAAAGATACTGGCCGATCACGGCGGCAAGTGGGCGGAGTCCGGCAGCGTGCGCTGGGCGTTCGAGCCCTCTCCGGACGGGAATTGGCAGGCAAAATTTCCCCAGGGACTGGGCCCGGAGGATGCGGGGAAACTCACGGAGCTTATCGCGGCGCTCGAAGAGCATTCCGACGTCCAGAAGATACACACCAGCTCCAAATGACGTTCTTGGGCATCGACCCGGGAACCAGGCGCATCGGCTACGGCCTGGTCCGCAAGGAGAACGGCTCGCTCACCTATCTCGCCGCGGGCATTCTTGACGTCCGGAGCGGAGAGGACAACGAAGCCCTCCGGGAAACAAAGCGGGAATTGGATGCGTTGATTCAGAAGTGGCGGCCGGACGTGCTGGCGGTGGAGCGGCTTTTCTTCGCCAAGAACGCGAAGACCGCCATCGGCGTCGCCCAGGCCCGCGGGGTGGTCCTACTCGCGGCCGCAGAGCGCGGCCTGTCCGTCCGGGAGTACGGCCCGAGCGAAATAAAAATGGGACTGACCGGCTACGGCTCCGCCGACAAAAAGGCGGTGCTGAAGATGCTGCGGCTGATCCTTAACAAGCCCTCTTTGGACCTTATAGACGACGCGAGCGACGCATTGGGCATGGCCGTCTTCGCCTGTCAGGACCGCACGCTTCCCGGATAGCGGAGCGAACCCCTTGACAAGGCAAAGATGTAACCTATACTTTTCGGGAAAGTCGCATTTAAAACTGCGAAATCAACCCAAAGGTCGTTTACATCAGACCACCTCATGAGCGAGTTACTAGAGATGGCCTTTCGAGGGCTGAGCGACGAAGAGGAAACGGAGGACGGAGGCTTCGGCATAGAGCCGGCCGCTCCGGATGCCGAGCCTGCGGAGACGGAAGAGGAAATTTAAATCGCAAGTTGTTCCCAAAACCGTCGTCTCCGGAGACGACGGTTTTGATTTTGAAATGGCTTCGTATATCCCATTATGAGATAATGCAAAAGGTGTCCAGACGTAAAATTCCCTGGCTGACGGTCTTGGCTTACGCCGCGGGCGCCGGCGTGGTTTTGCTTTTCTTGGGAGGTATTTATCTCCTGGTCCTCGCCCGGGACCTGCCGTCCTTCTCGGAGATCAAAAGCCGTCAGGTGGACCAGTCCACCCGCATCTATGACAGGGAGGGCAAGATCCTTTTATACGAGGTCACCTCGGGCCAGAAACGGACCGTGGTCCCGCTCTCCGAGATTCCGGACGAGCTGGAGGCGGCGATCATCGCCATCGAAGATCAGAATTTTTACAGCAATCCGGCGTTCGACTGGCGCGGCATCGTCCGGGCGGCGCTGGTGAACCTTCAGGAAGGCCGGGTGGTCCAGGGCGGTTCCACCCTTACCCAGCAGGTGGCCCGTACGGCGTTCCTGTCCACCGAGCGGATCTGGAGCCGGAAGATAAAGGAGCTGTTCCTGGCCGTGAAGCTCTCCCGCCAGTATTCCAAGGATGAGATATTGGAATTTTATTTGAACGAGATACCCTTCGGCCCCAATCTTTCCGGCGTGGCGGCCGCGAGCGAGGCCTATTTCGGCAAGCCGGTCTCGGAGTTGAACCTGGCGGAGTCCGCCTTGATGGCCGCCCTGCCCAAGGCGCCCAGCTATTATTCGCCGTGGGGCAGCCACGTGGACGAGCTCCTGGAGCGGCAACGCCTGGTGCTGCGCAAGATGAAAGAGACCGGCAAGATAAGCGAAGCTGAAGCGAAGGAGGCTTCCTCTTATAAGTTCGTTTTTCAGCCGCGCAAACAGGGCATCCTCGCCCCGCATTTCGTGCTGGCGGTACAGGATTATTTGATCAAGAAATACGGCGAGGACATGGTGCGTACGGGCGGGTTGTCGGTCGTGACCACCCTCAATATGCGCCTGCAGGAAGCGGCGGAGACCGCGGTCAAGGAGGGCGCGGCCCGGAACGAGGAACTTTACGGCGGCAAAAACGCGGCCTTGGTCGCGGAAGATCCCAAGACGGGCCAGATCCTGGCCTTGGTCGGTTCCCGGGATTACGACGCGGAAGGATACGGCAGCTACAACGTCCCCCTGCAGGGCCTGCGCCAACCCGGTTCGGCTCTGAAGCCGTTCGTTTATCTCACCGCCTTCGAAAAGGGATTCACTCCGGATACGGTGCTCTTTGACGCACCCACGGAATTCGTGCCCCGGAACGAGAACTGCCCGATCATTCCCGATTTCAACAACGACGATCCCCAGTGTTTCCATCCCCAAAATTTCGACGACAAATTCCGGGGGCCGGTCAGTTTGAGGGTGGCCCTGGGCCAGTCCTTGAACGTGGTGGCGGTCAAGGTCCTGTATCTATCCGGCATGCGGGACACGGTCCGGAATCTGCAGTCCTTCGGACTTGAGACCTTGGATGATCCATCCCGCTATGGGCTGTCCGTGGTGCTGGGCGGAGGAGAGGTCCGGCTGATCGACATGGTCAAGGCTTATTCCGTGCTCGCTTCGGACGGCGTGCTCCGGGAACAGACCATGGTCCTGGAAGTGAAAGATGCCAAGGGCAGGGTGCTTGAAAATTTCTCCGACACCGGAGGCGAGCAGGTGGCGGAACCCCAGTATGCGAGGCAGGTGAACGACATCCTGACCGACATCCAGGTCCGCACGGGCCTTTTGGGCGCGAACACCTCACTCACCACATTCCAGGGCCACGAAGTGGCCCTGAAGACCGGCACCACCGAGGACTACCGGGACGCCTGGGCGATGGGCTACACGCCCAATCTGGCGGTGGGGGTTTGGGCCGGGAATAACGACGGCGCGCCCATGCACCGGCGCGGTTCTAGCATTCTCGCCGCCATTCCGATGTGGAATAGATTCCTGGCCCAGGTCATGCCGGAGTGGCCTCCGGAGACATTTGCCCGCCCGGATCCCTCTTCTACCAGTAAGCCTGTTCTCGCGGGCAACTACATGCCCCAGGGAGAGCTCCATTCCATCCTTTACTATGTGGATCGCGACGACCCCGTCGGCGCTCCCCCAAGCAACCCCTCCGCCGATTCTCAATTCCAAAACTGGGAAACCTCCGTGCTTGCCTGGGCGGCGGAGAACAATATGCCCACACCCAGCCTGGCGGGCGTTCCCGCAAGCGGACAAAATCCCGCGCCGCCCTCTTCCAACATAATCGTCCGAATGGTCGCGCCGCGGCAGGGCGAATTCCTGCGGGCGGAAACCGCGGTGCTCGCGGAGATCTCCGCGCCCACGTCCCTGGCGCGGGTCTCGGCCTACTTCAACGGCCGCAAGATAAACGAGGTCTCCGGAGATCTTCCCCAAAATTACTATTTCGCTTTTTCGTTCGCGCCGTGGGATGCGGGGCAGCAGAACTACCTGGAGGTGGAGGCGGTGGACCGGAACGGCGGCGTGAACCGCGGCGGGGTGATAGTTTATAGATAAATCTACGCCTTAAGGATGGGCATCAGCACGTAAA
Source organism: uncultured Candidatus Saccharibacteria bacterium (assembly GCA_964501675.1). Taxonomy (GTDB): domain Bacteria; phylum Patescibacteriota; class Minisyncoccia; order UBA6257; family 2-01-FULL-56-20; genus JBBUAX01. Next base: position 2,111 of record CAZCTJ010000039.1, on the reverse strand, counting down.
AATACGATGCTTCCTTTGGGGATTTAAGGAGTGCCGGACGATTCTCCTCGTTCAGGCCCCAGAATACCTCGTCCGTCTTTATCGCCTTAAGGCCGTCGGTCAGATATCTCCAGTTGAAACTGATCTCGCGCGCCTTGCCCTGAATCTTGGCCGGCAGGAGGTAGTTGTTCTCCCCCACGGTTTGGTCCACGGAAAAAACCTCGATGTTCTTCTTGTTCTCGGGGATCCTTATCCGAACTTCGTTCACCCGGCTCGAGAAAACCCCCGCCAAACGGAGGGCGTTCAGGAGCTCCTGCCTGCTCAATGAAACCTGGGTTTCAAAGTCTTTGGGGACGATCGCTCCGTAGTCCGGGAAATTGCCGTCCACCAGCCGGGAGATCAGTTCTGTTTGTTCGGTCCGGAAAAGCACCTGGCTGGCGTCTTTTTTTATTTCCACCTCTTCGTCTTCGGGCAGTATGCGGGTAAGCTCCTGCGCGGTCCTCAAGGGAATGAGCATCCTGGAGGATTCTGTTTGGTTCGTCTCGAACTGTCCGGCGGGAATGCTTTTTTCCGAAAGGCGGAAGCTGTCGGTCGCGGCGATCTTTATCTCGTCTATCTTGAAATCCCACAGGACGCTGTTCAGCTCCGGCCGCAGTTCGGAGAATTGGGCGCTGACCACCACCTGGGTCAGGGCGTCCTTGAGCGGACCGCTTTTCATCCGAACATACTGGTTGCCGTCTTTTATTTTGGGCACGATCGGAAAATCTTCGGTCGGCAGCCCCTGGATGGTCGCGTGATAGTTGTCCGTCTGGATCGAAAGGCCTCCGCCTTTCACTTCCAGGGACACTCTTTCGCTCGGCAGGTTTGAGACCAGTTCCCTTAGGACCGCCGCGGGGACGGTGATGTTGCCCTCTTCGATCACCTTGCCCGGAACGGTCGTGCTTATCGCGATCTCCAGGTTGGTGGCCACCAGGCGAATGGCCCCGCCCACCCCTCCCAACCAAACGTTCTTAAGGATCGGGAGGTTGGCGTTCTCGCTGGTGGCTCTTTCCACAACCCCCAAGGCCTCTTTCAGGTTGTTCTTAATAATAACCAGATTCATATTAATTAAAGATTATTACTGTTATTACTGAAGCGACGATTTTTGGGGAAAAGTCCGCGCTGATACGGATAAATTCCTTGTTTTGTTTCATTTTGTTTTTGTTTGCGGCTGGGTATGGGGTGTTATTAAGTTTTAAAAATAACTTCTTTAATCAGGTTTATTTTCTGGTTAAGTGCGGAGTTTTTGGCTATCTCTTGGTTGATCTTTTCCACCGCATGTATCGCGGTGGTGTGATCCCTCCCCAGTTTTTCCCCAATATACGGATAGGAAACATCCAGGATCTCCCGCATTAAAAACATGGCCACCTGCCGCGGCTCCACCACCTCTTTGCGCCTGCCTTTTTCGATCAGATCGCTGATGGAGATGTTGAAGAACTCCGCGACGGATTTCAGGATGTGGTCGTCGCTCACCTTGCGCGCGAAGTTTCGGATCGATTTTTCTATGATCTCCTCCGCTATTTTTTCGGTTATTTCGGTCTTTTTGACGTCCTGATAGAAGATTATCTTATTCACCACCCCCACCAATTCCCGGATGTTCTTTTTGACCTTACGGGCCACCAGATCTACGATCTCGTCCCGCAGTTCGCGGTTCGACTCCTGGAGCTTGTTCTTGATAATGGCCATGCGCATTTCATATTCCGGATACCCAATGTCCGTGATAAGACCGCCTTCGAACCGCGAGCGCAGCCGCTCTTCGAGTGTGGGAATGGACTGCGGAGGGCGGTCGGATGAGATTATTATTTGTTTGTTATTCTCATACAAGGCGTTGAAGGTGTGGAAGAACTCCTCCTCCGTCTTTTCCTTGCCGCCGATGAACTGGATGTCGTCGATGATCAAAACATCCACATCCCGGTATTTTTTCTTAATATCCTCCATGCGCTTGTTCCGGATCGCCCATACGATGTCGCTGGTGAACTTTTCAGAGGAGACGTACCTGGGCCGGATCTTGCCGCCATAGAGCGCCTTTATCTCATTCCCGATCATCTGGACCAGATGGGTCTTGCCGAGACCCACTCCCCCATAGACGAAGA
>CAZCTJ010000038.1:0-7737 GCA_964501675.1 uncultured Candidatus Saccharibacteria bacterium | reverse complement strand
CAAACATTGCCAATGGCCGTTCTCCGCTTCGGAGCGGCTGGGGCAGGGTCGAAGAAAAACCAAAAGACAATGAATCTTAAGCCCTTATCCAATCATATCCTCCTCGAGCCTCTCGCGGAGGAAAAGGTCACCAAGTCGGGGATAGTCCTGCCGGAAACGGCGGAGAAGGAACGTCCCACCCAGGGCAAGATCGTGGCGGTCGGTCCCGGCAAGCGCAACGACAAGGGCGAGCTCGTGCCCATGGCGGTTAAAGCGGGCGACATGGTTCTTTTCAAGAAATACGGTCCGGACGAGATAGAAGTGGAAGGCAAAAAATACCTGGTCGGGGACGAGGATGATATCCTCGCCATCATTGAGTGATGGCTCTAAAAAACACAAAATACAGTAACCAAAACAACAAACTTCAGGTCGCAAGATACAAATTGGTTTGGGGTTTGTGGATTGGGATTTAAATCAACATGGCCAAACAGATCAAGTTCAACGAAGAAGCGCGGGCGGCGATGAAGAAGGGCATCGACAAGCTTGCGGATGCGGTACGGATGACCCTCGGTCCCCGGGGACGGGCGGCGGTCATCGAGAAGGGTTACGGCGCCCCGCAGGTTACCTTTGACGGCGTGACCGTGGCGAAGGAGATAGAGCTCGAGGAAAAGTACGAGAATCTCGGCGCGGAATTCATCAAACAGGCGGCGGAAAAGACCAACGATAATGTGGGCGACGGAACCACCACCTCCGTGGTCATCGCCCATACCCTGATCGAGGAAGGGGAGAAGACCATCCGCGAGAAGAGCTTCAATGTCATCCATTTGGCGGAGGGCCTGAAGAAAGGCGCGGAAGCGGTTTTGAAGCAGCTTGAGAGCCAGCGGGAGGTCATAAATGACAATAAAAAGATAAAAGAAGTGGCCACCCTGTCCGCGAAGGACGCGGAGATCGGCGGACTCATCGCGGAGGTGATGGACAAGATTGGCAAGGAAGGCGTGGTGTCCGTGGAGGACTCGAACACCATCGGCAACTCTTTCGAGATAGTGGAAGGCATGCAGTTCGATCGCGGTTATGTCTCGCAGTATATGGTCACGAATCAGGAGCGGATGGAGGCGATCCTGGAGGACCCCTACATCCTGGTCACGGACCGCAAGGTCTCCGCGATAAACGACCTCCTGCCTCTTTTGGAGAAGGTCATCCAGAGCGGCAAGAAAGAGCTCGTGATCATCGGCGAAGACATAGAAGGCGAAGCGCTCGCTACGCTCATCGTGAACAAGCTGCGCGGCATCTTCAGCGTGCTCGCGGTCAAGGCCCCCGGCTTCGGCGACCGCCGCAAGGAAATGCTTCAGGACATCGCGGTCGTGACCGGGGCGCAATTCATATCCGAGGACCTGGGCAAAAAACTCGACGGCGCCGATCTTGCCGACCTGGGGCATGCGCACCGGGTGGTCGCGACCAAGGACGACACGACCATCGTGGGCGGCAAGGGCGACAAGAAGGCCATCGAGGATCGGGTCGCCCAGCTCAAGGCGCAGATAAAGAAGACCGAATCCGATTTCGACAAGGAAAAGTTGCAGGAACGGCTGGGGAAATTGGCGGGCGGCGTGGCGGTCATCAAAGTGGGCGCGCCCACGGAATCGGAGCAGAAGGAATTGAAGCAGCGCGTGGAAGATGCGGTGGCGGCGACGAGGGCGGCCATGGAAGAAGGCATCGTCCCCGGCGGCGGCATCGCGCTCTTCAACGCGGGTATCGCCGGCTCCGGCGCTCCTCCGAGCGACGAGGCCCTGGCCATCCTCCAGAAGGCGATGTGGGCGCCCTTGCGGGCGATAATCGCGAACAGCGGCGAATCTCCGGACGCGGTCATGGACAAGCTGCGGAAGGACCGGGGCGGCAACAACTGGCTCGGCTTCAACGCGGCGACGAACAAGATCGAGAATCTCAAGGAAGCCGGCATCATCGATCCTCTCAAGGTGACCAAGACCGCTTTTCTGAACGCGGTTTCGGTGGCGTCCACCTACCTTACGGTCGGGGCGGCCATCACGAGCGTTCCCGAGAAAAAGGAGAAGTCCGCTCCCGGCATGGGAGATATGGACTACTAGCACGCGAACGGGCGCGGATCAGAACGCGGAACGCAAAAGCGCCCCGGCCGGGGCGCTTTTGCGTTCAGGGTCAGCCGCTCTTCTCCAGATATTCTTTGAGCTCCTTTTCCTTCTTGTCCATCGCGCCCGCGGTCTCCCGCCGGGCGAAATCGTACTCGTTCATGTCGGCCAGGAGATGCTTGCCGAGCAGGGGATATGCCTCCCGGACCAAGCGCGCCTTTTCCTGTTCCACGCGCCGGTAATCGGGATGGCCCTGGGGAATGGTGCGCAGTTCGGTTTCCCAGAAGAGCGCGCGGAGATTCTGGTACTGCACGAAGCGCAGGCGGTGGGAAAGCGTCGAGGCGTACTGCGCAAGTTCGGGGTCCTTGGCCTCGATCTTGCGGTAGACGTCCTCCGCCTTGCGGACGGCGTTCCGAAAATCTTCGGCGAGCCCGGCCGCTTCGAGCTCCGGCGGCACGTCGAATCCCAGGTAGATGTGCCACTTCTCCCGGAACTGGGTCTGCAGCCGGTGCCGGTGCAGGTCGCGCCAGGCGCCGATGTTCATGATTATCTCGAACCGCAGATATGCGTTCTCGAAAGCCCGGGGGATCTTCTGCCAGCGAGCGGTCCGATCGTGGAGCACCCGCTGGAGCAGCTCCTCTTTTTCTCCGCCGGACATGGCTTTGACCTTCGCGAGCACCTCCGGGAAGGAGGCATGTAGTTCGGGATACAGAAGTCCGGCGATGACCTTGTCCTCCCCGTCCGGATCGTATTCCAGGAGTTTCACGCCGGGCTCGGCCGGAGCAGGCTTGGTTTCCCAGCCGGAGCCCCGGAGCCATTCCCGGATGCGTTTGCCGCGTTCGCTCAGATATGTCCGGTATGCGGAGGACTGGTCGCTCGTGAGGCGCCGCAGGAACGCCGGCACCACCCTATTCAATTCCCGGAAAGCGGCGGCGCCCGCCCAGCGTATCTCGCCCAGGGGATGGTTCAGGGAGCGGTTCATCGCGTATTCGAACACCTGGCCGTTCCCGAAGAATGACACCTGGCTCAAGGTCGCGGCGGGCAGAAGCCCGCGCACGGTGTCATAGGCCTTGGTGCGCAGGACGGATTCTTTCTCGTCCGGATGGCCGCCCTTCAGGATCCCGTAATACTTCGCGGCGAGATCCCCGTAGGTCCGGAAAAGGCCGTCCATCGCTTCGCGGTATTCGGACTCGAGCCCGAGTTCCTTAAGGGTCGGATCGGTGTAGTAGCGATAACGGCCGTTCGATTTGTTCCCGTAATCCACGTAGCGGGTGGATTTCTCGATAGGCGAGAGGCCGATGCGCATATCCTCCAGATGTTTGATGGCCACCTGGGACAGGCCGGAATAGACGAGATGCGTGCCCGCCATCTGCGCGATGGAATCGTCCCCGAACTGGGAGAGCCACTTCACGTAGAATTCCCGGCCCTTGGGATTCGAGAATATCATCTCCACCGGATAGCGGTGCAGGAATTCGATGAGCGCCGCCAGGGCTTTCTGGTACTCGCCCGGCTCCGCGAGGAACGGCTTCGCGAACTCGTTCAGGAATATGAGCCGCAGGTCGTCCTTGGCCCGGCTGGTCCGGGAACACAGGGCGCCGACCACTTCCGGAGGCAGGAAGGGGACGGCGAAAACGGAATCGGTCAGGTTCGTGAAAAAAGGTTCTATGCTGTGCCGCTCCTCGTCGCTCAGATCGAACGGTTCGAAGTCGGGGGCGAATTTATCCTCGGGTTCCATGGGCACATTATACCCGCTCGAGACGGGTTTGAGGATGGCGGAGAAACGTACTATAATACGGCCATGAATCCTACATACATAATCTTAGGGTTGGTCGCGGTCGTCCTCGGCTATGTCGTGGCCGTCTACAACCGGCTCGCGACCCTGCGGGTGCGGACCCGGGAGGCGCTTTCGGATATCGACGTGCAGACCAAGCGCCGCTATGATCTCATTCCGAATCTGGTGGAAACGGTCAAGGGATATATGACCCACGAGCGGGAGGTCTTGACCAAGGTCACCGAGGCCCGGGCCGCCGCGGCGAATTCCCAGGGCGGTCCCTTGGAAAAGCAGGGCGCGGAAAACATGCTCTCGGAAACCCTTAAAACCCTCTTCGCGGTCGCGGAGAATTATCCCGACCTTAAGGCGAACGCGAATTTCCTGGACCTCCAGCGGGAATTGGCGGACACCGAGAACAAGATCCAAGCGGCCAGGCGCTTCTTTAATTCCACCGTGCGCGACCTGAACACCGCGGTCATCACCTTCCCGACCAACCTCATCGCGGGCATGTTCGGCTTCCGGGAAGAGAAGTTTTTCGAGGTCACGACCTCCGCGGAGAAAGAGCCGGTCAAGGTCGGATTTTAGGGTTTTTACAAGCGACATCGTAATGAGCGCGTGAGCGGCTCGTGAATTAGCGTCAAAGATGGCCTCTCTCTACACCCACAAAGAGAAGAATATCCGCAAGACCTTCTTGCTCTTCACGACGTTTCTTGTCGTGGTCATCGGCTTGGGCTGGGTTTTCGCCCAGGCCTACGGCGACTCTTCCATACTGTATATCGCGGTTCTATTCAGCATCGTGATGAGCTTCACGAGCTATTGGTATTCGGACAAGATCGTTCTCGCCATGCATCGCGCGCGCCCGGTGACCATGGAAAATTCGCCGGAGCTTTATCGCATCGTTGAGAATCTGGCCATTACCGCCGGCTTGCCCATGCCGCGGGTGTATGTCGTTCCGGAGACCGCCCCGAACGCCTTCGCGACCGGGCGGGATCCCAAGCACGCGGTGGTGGCGGTGACCGAGGGTCTTTTGAACCGCTTGGACCGTTCCGAATTGGAAGGAGTGCTGGCGCACGAGCTTTCCCACATCGGCAACCGGGATATGCTGGTGGGCACGGTGGCGGTGGTCCTGGTCGGTTTCATATCCATCCTTTCGGACATGTTCCTGCGTTCCCAGTTCTGGGGCGGGGGACGAAGCCGGAGCAACAATCGGGGCGGCAATATTCTGGTCCTGGCGGGACTGGCGCTCGCCATCCTCGCTCCCGTCGCGGCCACCTTGATCCAGCTCGCCATCTCGCGCAAGCGGGAATTCCTGGCGGATGCCTCCGGCGCACTCCTTACCCGCTACCCCGAAGGCCTGGCCAAGGCGCTCGAGAAGATCTCCGCGGATCCCGCGGAGATGAGCACCGCGAACAACACCACCGCTCATCTCTGGCTTGCGGACCCCTTCAAGGGCAAGTCCGCTCTGCATAAGATGTTCCTGACCCACCCGCCGGTCGCGGACCGCATCAAGGCCCTGCGGGAAATGGGCGGATAAGGTTATAATCTTCACGATGGGAATTTTCCAGATATTTCGCGAGAGCCTGTACTCGCCGTCTTTTTACCGGACCCTGCCCGGGCGGCCGTTCTCGTTCTCGGTCAAATATTTCTATACCCTGGCGATCGCATTTTCCCTCGCGCTCACGATCTACTTCGCGGCCGCGCTCCTGCCGGGGCTCTCGGCTCTCATGAAGACCATCATTCCCGAAGCCATCGAGACCTTCCCGGCCGAACTTACCGTCACCATCGAGAACGGCGAGGCGCGAAGCAACGCGGAGGAGCCCTATTTCATCGAATTTCCGAAGAAGCTCGAAATGCTCGGAGACCGGGACAGCGACCGTCGGCTGGCGGTGGTGGACACCAAAAACGAGTTCACCCCCGAAAGATTCCGGGAATATAACGCCTACGTGTGGCTCGGGAGGACCTCGCTCATCTTCGGGGACGAGAACGGGGAGATACGCATCCGGGAGCTAGGGGATTTCCCGGATATCGTTTTGAACCGCGAGACGCTTCGGGTCTTGGGCGCCAAGGCGGAGGAATCCTACGGCTGGCTCGTGCCGCTCCTTATGACCGCAGGCGTGCTCATCGCCTTTGTCCTGCTTCTCGGGTACTTCAGCTTCAATCTGGTTTACCTGCTCATCTTCGCGGTGCTCGTCATGGTCATCGCCCGGTTCCGAAAGCTCGAACTGGGATACAAGGATTCCTACCGGATCGGCATTCATGCCACGAGTCCCGCGCTCATCCTGATGGTCTTGAGCCTGGTCGGCGTGCCCATCCTGCCGTTCCTCTTCACCGCGGTCTCGGTCGCGGTCGTCTGGGCCAATCTCCAGCCGGAGATCACGTCTCCGCTCCCGGCATGAAATATCCCCCGGGCAAGACGATGGTGATCGCTCTGGGCGGCTCGGTCATCCACCCGGAAGCGATAGACGTCAAGCTCATTCGGAATCTCCGGAGAACGCTCCGGAGATTTTTTCGCTCCCACCGGTTCGTCCTCATAGTCGGCGGCGGCCGGTTGGCGCGGGTGTTCCAGGACGCCGCCCATCGCGCGGGACGGGTGAGGGACGAGGACAAGGACTGGCTGGGCATCCACGCCACGCGCATGAACGCGCATCTTCTGCGCACCGTTTTCCGGGACGTGGCGGATCCGGTGGTGATAGATAAGCGGCATCGGTTGAAAAAACTCTCGCATCCTTTGACCATCGGTTCCGGCTGGCGGCCGGGCTGGTCCACCGATTACGTGGCGGCAGTGCTCGCTTCGGATTTCGGCGCGAAGGAGGTGGTCATTGCGGGGAAGCCGGCGTTCGTCTACAGCGCGGACCCGCACCAAGTGAAGCGTGCTCGCCCGATCCCGGAGCTTTCCTGGCGGAAGTACCGCCGGATGATACCGAAAAAGTGGTCTCCGGGCATGCACGCGCCGGTCGACCCCGTGGCCGCCCGTTTCGCGGAGAGGCACGGCATCCGGGCGGTGATCCTGGACGGCAGGAACCTGAAGAACTTCGAAAATTTCCTCAAGGGAAAGGAATTTGAGGGGACGGTGATAAAATGAAAACGACATGAGCGACCGGCTGAATATCGACAAAGCCTCGACCGCGCTCGCGGTCATCGACCTTCAGGCGGGCATAGTGGCCCGGCCCGCCTACCCCCATGATGCGAGAACCGTCGTGGAGAATGCTATGAAGCTCGCGGAAGCGTTCCGTAAGAACGGGATGCCCGTCTTTCTGGTGCGAGTGACGCCTTCGCCCGACCTCAAAGACCGGCTGGTCCCCATCGCGGACAATCCCGGCCATCCGGCGCCTCCGGATCCGGAGTGGGGTAGAATAGCGCCGGAACTTGGTCCGAAGGAAGGCGACTTCATCATCACCAAGAGGCAATGGGGTGCTTTCTACGGCACGGAGCTCGATCTGGAGCTTCGGCGCAGGAAAATAAACACCATCGTCCTTTGCGGCATTTCCACGAATATCGGCGTGGAAAGCACCGCGAGGTTCGCCTATGAATACGGATACCAGCAGATATTCGCGGAAGACGCGATGAGCGCCGGACAATCCAAGGAGGCGCACGAAAATACGGTCAAGAACATCTTCGCGCGCATCGGAAGGGTTCGGAAGACGGGAGAGATAATCGCGGCGCTCGGTTGACGAGTAGCGCCCCGGGTGATTGCTCCGCAATGCCGCTTTGTGTATGATAGGGGCCGTGAGGAGGGGTCGCATAGTGGCCTAGTGCGCGCGCTTGGAAAGCGCGTAAGCCTTAACCGGCTTCGAGGGTTCGAATCCCTCCCCCTCCGCAATAGATTTTTCACGAGTTGCCGCTCGCGGAAAAATCATTGCTCCGATCGAAGCATCGGAGCTACAATAC
>CAZCTJ010000037.1:1224-7903 GCA_964501675.1 uncultured Candidatus Saccharibacteria bacterium | reverse complement strand
CTATGATTGCGTCAATTGCACGAACTGTTTCATGTCCTCGAATTTAAGGAACAAAGAATACTATTTCCGGAATCAGCCTCATACCCGGGAAGAATATCTCGCCAAACTGAAAGAAGTGAACCAGGGAAGCTGGAGCGTCTTGCAGGAGCTCACCTTGGAATTCCGGGAACTTATGCGCAAATCCTTGAATAAATATGCGCAGATCACCACCAGTACGGCGACCACGGGAAACGACCTGGAGAACTGCAAGAACGTCCATGATTCTTTTAACGGGTTCGACATGGAGAATATCCGCTATTCCGTGCGCTGTCTTAAGGGCAAGGATTCCATGGATATCACGAATATCGGACGGAATACAGAGCTTATCTACGAGTCCGTTTCCGGCGGAGCGGAGAACAGCAATCTTCTGGCGTTCGCTTCCAATTCCTTCGGCGGGATGACCGATGGTTGGTATACGGATTACTGCCATTCTTCTTCCCATCTCTTCGGCTGCGTGGGCCTTAGGAACAAGCAGTACTGCATCCTGAACAAGCAATATACCAAGGAGGAATACGAGGCGTTGGTGCCTAGGGTGATAGAGCACATGAATAATATGCCTTATACCGACCAACAGGGCAGGATATATAAATACGGCGAGTTCTTTCCGCCGGAATTCTCGCCTTTCGCCTACAACGAAACCATCGCCCAGGAATATTTCCCCTTGGCCAAGGCGGAGGCCCTGGAGAGGGGCTACCGCTGGAAAGAACCGGATGCCAAGGATTACGCCGCGACCAGGAAGCCGGAGGATCTCCCGGATCATATCAAGGACGTCAAGGATGATATCCTCCAAGAGACCGTCGGCTGCGCGCATGCGGCTCCGCCGGCCGGCGGATGCAACCACCAGTGCACGGTTGCTTTCAAGATAATACCCAAAGAGCTGGAATTTTACCGCCGCTCGACCCTGCCCCTGCCCCGCCTCTGTCCCAACTGCCGGCACTACGAGCGATTGGCGCAGAGAAACCCCCTGAGGCTCTGGCACCGGCAGTGCATGTGCGATAAAGCCGGCCACGCCCATTCCGGCCCGTGCCAAAACGAATTCGAGACCAGCTACGCTCCCGAAAGGCCGGAGATAGTATACTGCGAAGCCTGCTACAATGCCGAAGTCGTTTAAATCAAAAAGGCGGAGTCTCGCCGGAGCCCCAAGGGCGAAGGAGGACGAGCAGTGTTATAACGCCGAAGTGGTATGAACGCCATGAGCTCCAAAACGCCCCGATTCGATGAGGCCCTGGGAAAGATCTTGGCGGATGTCGTTCCGCATGAGCGGACATGCGGGCGATGCCGGGAGCCGTTTTCGATACTCAAAGAAGACATCGATTTTTATCGCATGCTTCGGGTCCCTCTTCCTGCTCATTGCCCGCTGTGCAGAAAGAAAAGGAGAATGGGACATCTCATGCGCCTTCCCAGGTTCTTTAAGAAAAAATGCTTTGCACCCGGACATTCCGAAGAAGTTATCACTGTTTTTCCTCCGGGCACGCCCCATAAGATTTTTGATTTTTCCTTTTATCATTCGGACGACTGGGATCCTTTGAATTACGGTAGGGACATTGATCCGGACCGGCCTTTCTGGGAGCAGTTAAGCTCATTTTTCTTTGAGATCCCCCATATGCCGCTCGAGAAAGATCCATTGGCCGTGAACAGCGATTACACCCTGGGGGGCAAGGGAGGTAGGGACAATTATTATTCCGGCATGGCCTTTGGAACGGAGGGCGCGTATTACTGCTTGGATGCGCGATTTTCCAAGGATGTTTTCGACTGCAATCTTGTAACCAGCTGCGAACTCTGCTATCAATCGGTCGGTTCCAGCGGTTGCAGCAATTGTTCTTTCGTTGATGACTGCGAGAACTGCATAAATTCGTCTTTCTTGTTCGATTGTAAAAATTGCTCGGACTGCTTCTTTTCCTTCAATCTTCGGAACAAGAGCTATGTTTTCGGGAACGAACAGCTGACCAAGGAAGGATACGAGAAAAAAATAGGGGAGATCGACCTGGGGAACCGGGAAACACTGAATGATTATTGGGGTAAATTCCGGGATTTCACTGCGGGAGCCGTCCGACGGAACCTGCACAACGTGAATGCCGTGAATTCCCTGGGCGAGGGCCTCACCGACTGTAAGAGTTGCCATTTGGTGTTCCGCGCCAGCGGGTCCGAGAACAGCAGATATTGCGATTTGGTGGTTTCAGCGAAAGATTGTATGGATATGCTGAACACCGCCTCGGGAGAAAGGAATTACGAATCAGTGGTCACTCTGGGTCGGGAGAATAGGTTTTGCCTGTTCGCCAGGAACGTGAATGACAGCGAATACTGCGTGGAATGCAAAAACTGCGAATCTTGTTTCGGTTGTGTCGGGCTAAGGGACAAGAAGTTCCATATCTTCAATAAGCCGTACGGAGAAGACGAATATTGGAGAATGGTGGATGACATAAAGTCCAAAATGCTCCAAAGAGGGGAATACGGCGAATTTTTCCCGCTTGAGCTCGGATTGATGCCGTATCAGAACAGTTTTGCCCAAAGATTTTTCGTTTTGGATCCGAGATCCGCGGCAGAAACAGGCACCCCCTGGTATGATGAGCCCGAACCCAGGGTGCCCCGGGAGGAAGTGATGAGCGCTGCGAATCTGCCGGTTCATATCAAGGATGTCTCCGATAAAATTTTGGAAAAAACCGTGGAATGCGAGGCAACGGGGAAGTTCTTCAGATTTTCCAAGAATGAACTGGATTTTTATCGCCGCCGGGGCCTGCCGCTTCCGGATAAGCATCCCTGGGCCAGAATGCAGGAGAGGACGACCCGGGAGCGGGGGATAGTTCTGTATGAATTCACCTGCCCGAATTGCGGCGAATCTTCGTATTCTTCCTATGATCCCGGTGCTCAGAAAAAATATAAGATCTTCTGTGAGAAATGTTATCTGCAGGCGGTCGTCTGAAAACTATGCCGAACGAAACCAAAACACATTCGACAAGCCCAGCCTCTCCGACCTGCCAGAACTGCAAGGAGCCGTTCACCATCGAACCGGAGGACTTTGGGTTCTATGAGCATATCAATGTGCCTCCGCCGACCTTCTGTCCCGATTGCCGGTTCCAAAGGCGGCTCCTCTTCTGGAACGCGGTCAATCTCTATAAACGGACATGCGATCTTTGCCGGAATTTTCACATATCCGTATATCCGCCGGAAGCGCCGTACAAGGTCTATTGCGCGAAATGCTGGTGGTCGGACAACTGGGACGCTCGGGATCACGGCCGGGAATACGATTTCAAGCGGCCGTTCTTCGAACAGCTGAACGAGCTGTGGCATGAAGTGCCCCTTTTGGGGATGTCGCAGGACCTGATGACGCAGGAAACCTGTCCCTACAGCCACGATGCCGGGCACCTCAAGAACTGCTATCTGATCTTCCATGCCGAATCTTCCGAGGATTCCGCCGCCGGCTATTTCGTCGGTTACAGCCAGAATGTTTTTGACAGCACGGCCATCGAGCAGAGCCAGATACTTTATGATTGCATGCACTGTTACCGGGCCAATCGCTGCATCGGTATCCGGCATCAGCTCTCCGAGTCAATTGATTGCTTGTTCTGCCGGGATTCTCAGAACTGCCAGAACTGTTTTGCCTCCGCGAATCTGAGGAACAAGAAATATTACGCGTGGAACAAACCCCTTACCAAGGAAGAATATCTTGCGGAGGTAGGGAAGTATGATATCGGCTCTTACAAGACCTACAAGGAATTGCAGGCCAAAGCGGAGGAATTCTGGAAGACGCAGATCCCCAAATCGGAATACAACGAATTCGTGACCAATTGTACCGGTCCGAACATATTCCATTCCAAGAACGTGAAGGATGGGATCGAAACCTACGGGACCGAAGATTCCCGGTATGTGTTCCGGATGTGGGGGCCCAACAATAACTGCTACGACATATCCATGTGGGGGATAAACCTCACTAATTCCTACGAGGGAGTGGTGGTGGGCGGAGAATCGGACCGGTTGCTCTTCTCGCGGGAGGCGGGACTGAACGCTTCTGATATCCGGTATTCGACGCTCTCCACCGGCGGTAGCCACCACTTCGGGTGTGTCAGCATGAAAAAGGGGAATTATGCGATCTTGAACCGCTTGTATCCAAAGGAGGAATACGAACGGATAACGGCGGCTATCCGGGAGCAGATGGGCGCCATGCCCTATACCGACGCCAGGGGGTGCGTTTACAAATACGGCGAGTTCTTCCCGCCGGAAATGTCTCCTTTCCCGTACAACGCCACCCTGGCTCAGAATTTCTTTCCGCTCACCAGGGAGGAAGCAGCCTCGAAAAAATACGCATGGCGGGAACCGGATAAGGAGGAATACGCGCCCACTCTCAAGGCGGCGGACCTGCCCGATCATATCAAGGATGCTCCCGACTCCATACTCGAGGAGCGGATATCGTGCGTAAAGTGCGGACGCGCCTACCGGGTGATAAAAATGGAACTGGATTTTTACCGGCGCATTAACGTGCCGCTGCCGCGAGAGTGCCCCCAGTGCCGGATAGACATGAAGCTCGACCAATGGGTGAAGGATAACCGGCGCATCCGACGGACCTGCGCGAACTGCGGCAAGGATATGGAATCCAAATATCCCGAATCGGAAGCTCCCAAGGTCTATTGCAAGAAGTGCTATCAGGAATCGATCCTATGAGCGAGACGCGAAGTTGCCGGTTCTGCGGGAAGGAATTCCTCATCGTGCCCGAGGATCTGGCTTTCTACGCTCGCTTGGACGTGCCGCCGCCCACCTGGTGCCCGGAGTGCCGGAACATCCGCCGGATGGCCGCGAGAGAGATCCGGACGTTCCACCGCGGCGCCTGCAAGCTGTGCGGCAAGTCCATGATAAGCATTCATGCGACGGACGGGCCGTTCACGATATACTGCCGGGATTGTTGGCAATCCGACAAATGGGACCCCATGGATTACGGACGGGAGTACGATTGGAGCCAGCCCTTTTTCCCGCAGTTCCGAAAATTGATGGAGGCGGTGCCCCGGCCGGCTTTGACCGGGACCAATTCGGTCCGGAGCGAGTTCACCTCCGGCGGGCACGGATGCAAGAACTGCTACATGGTCTTCTTGAGCTACTTCACCGAGGATTCCCAGAATTCCTGGGGGTTGCTTTTGTCCCGCAATGCCTTCGATTGCTTCATCTCCGACAATTCCGACCACGCCTACGAGACCCTGCACGTGAACCGGATGTACCGCGTGCGGTTCGCATATTTTTCCGATGAATGCATGGATTCCGCGTTCCTGTTCAATTGCGTGGGCTGTTCCGACTGCTTCGGCTGCGTGAATCTGCGCAAGAAGAAATACTGCATGTGGAACGAGCAGCTTTCCAAAGAAGAATACGCGAAGCGGATGAAGTACTGGGACCTGGGCGACCACCGCCGGCTTGAGGAAGCCAAGGAGAAGTTCCGCGCCCTGTATCTCTCACTGCCCCACCGCTACGCGCAGATCGTGAGCAGCCGGAACGTGACCGGAGACGTGATTCGCGACGCCAAGGATTGCCAAGCGTGCTTTTCGGTCCTGGACGGGGTGGAGAACTGCAAATACATATATTTCGCAGGATTGAACCTGAAGGACAGCTATGACGTGAGCGGCAGCGGGGATATGTCGGAGCTGATGTACGAGTCCACCCATACCACCCGCGGCCAACGCTGCCTTTTCGCGAACGGGGACAGCGATTCCAAGAACACCGCCTATTCCATCTGGAACAAAAATTGTTCGGATATTTGGGGATGTACGGCGCTGCGCAACAAAAAGTACTGCGTGCTGAACCGCCAATACGCCGAAAACGAATATAAGGATCTCACTGCGAGGATCAGGAAACAGATGGATGAAATGCCGTATCGGGACAAACGCGGCAGGGAATACCGTTACGGCGAGTTCTTCCCGCCGGAGTTCTCCGCTTTTCCCTACAACCAATCATTCGCGTCCGACTGGTATCCGAAGACCAAGGAAGAGATCGAAGCGGAGGGCTGGCAATGGGCCGACCCGCCCAAGAGGGAATACAGCATAACCTTGCTGGCGGAAGATCTGCCGGATCACGTCCGGGACATATCGGACTCCGTCCTCGGCGAGACGATCGGCTGTTCACATGCGACGAGCGGCTGCATGGAACAGTGCACCACCGCTTTCCGGATAACGAAGGAGGAGCTGGAATTCCATCGAAAGATGAACTTGGCCTTGCCGCGGCTATGCCCCGGTTGCCGCTACGCCCAGCGGCTTGGCTGGCGGAACAAGCTTAGCCTGTACCGCCGGCGATGCGATTGCCCCGGAGCTGCGGCTGATGCAAAAGGGAGCTATAAGAACACCGCCGGACATTCGCACGGAGAAGCTCGTTGCACCAATGAATTCGAGACCACTTTTCCGCCGACGGGCCCGGAAACGGTCTATTGCGAAGATTGCTTCAGATCCGAATTTCTATGATCCGGAGGATGAAAAAATACCGGTATATCCTGCGCATGTTCTTCCAGGCGTGGATGTTTAGGGTGAAAATTTGGCTGCGCCGGACGTTCGGTCCGTAGCCCGTAAAAAGTACGCGACCCCGGCTGCATAGCGCAACCGGGGTCGTTATCTCTTTCGGTCAGACGCCCAGGGATACCGGGTCGTCGGAGCGGTCCTCGCGGGCGGCGATA
>CAZCTJ010000037.1:0-1214 GCA_964501675.1 uncultured Candidatus Saccharibacteria bacterium | reverse complement strand
CGTCGCGTCCCCGAAGTCGTGGCGGAAACGGGCCACGAGCCGGATGAACCGCTGTTCCTCGTCGCCTCCGCGCGGAGCCACGCGCCAGCGGTCGCGGGCCGCCGCGAGCGCATCGCTTGCCGCCGTCTGGGGGTCGATGTCGCCTCCCAGCGCGAAGTTCAGCTTGCGCTTACTGAGATCCACGTGCCGGAATCCGCCGGAGTAGAAAAGGCGGGAGAGCACCTGGTAGGAGACCACGAATGACTGGCCGTTGCTCTTGCGGCCGTTGCCGTTCGAAGGCGCCGCTCCGGGGTTCGCCGCGACCGGAGCGGATACCGGACGCGGGGCAACGCACCCCGTCCGCCGCTCTCTCCTGGACAGTTGTCTCGCGCTGCTGGTCGGTACCGGCAACGGAGGCGGTGGGAGATCGGCGATGGGCGGCGGAGGCGGGACCGTCACGGGCACCGGTTCGACGATCTTTTCCTCCGCCGGACCGTCCCTGGGCTGACTGCGGTACGCTTCCATCGCTTCCGCAAACGCCTGAGTGGCGCGGAAGAGGGCGACGAAGCGGCCGCGCAGCTTGCCCACGGTGGACGGGTGCAGGCTCTCGAACGCGGCCCGCTGGTCCGCCGGAGGCAAACGAAGGAACGCCTCCAGGACCGCAGGCATGGACTGGACGCGGCCGGAGAGATTCACGATGCGGCGGCCGTAGTCCTCCGGCGTCTGGGGCAGCTTGGCCCGCACCAGACGTTCGCCGTGGACGCTGTCATCCCGCATGTGCAGCTCTGCCGGATCGCGCCCGGCGATGAGGTCGTGCGCCATGCGCAGATAGTCGCCCTGCCGGTTCCTCCATTGGACCAGGTTCAGAGCGGTGACCTGGGGCAGCTCGCGCCGTCGCACGAGTTTCTGGATCTCTCCAGGCAGCGTGAGCAGCTTGATCTTGTTCAGGATCACGCTCACGTCCCGGCCGGTGAGATCGCTGATCTCCTGCCACGTCAGCTTCTCCTCGTCGTGAAGGCGCTGGTAGCAGATCGCCTCCTCGATCGGGTTCAGGTCCACCCGGTTCAGGTTCTCGATCGAGGACAAGATGTAGCTTTTGTTCACGCCCGGACCGGAGACGACCTTGAAGGTCTTCCTGGCGATGCCCAGCTTGCGCATCGCGCGGAAACGTCTTTCGCCCGTCACCACCATGTACCGTCCGGCGACGGCGGGGTGGGGCTTCACGGTGACGACCT
>CAZCTJ010000036.1:4273-8011 GCA_964501675.1 uncultured Candidatus Saccharibacteria bacterium | reverse complement strand
CCCAGGTCGATGACCCAGTCCGCGCACTTGATCACGTCCAGATTGTGTTCTATGACCACCACCGTGTTGCCCCGGTCGACCAGGCGCTGGAGAACGGCGAGAAGCTGTTCGACGTCCGCGAAGTGAAGACCGGTGGTCGGCTCGTCCAGAAGATACAGGGTCCGGCGGGTGTCCCGTTTGCCGAGCTCGGCGGAAAGTTTGACCCGCTGGGCTTCGCCGCCAGAAAGAGTGGTGGCGGACTGCCCCAGGGCCAGATATCCGAGTCCCACCTCCTCCAGAATGGTCAGGCGATCGTGGAGCCAGGGGATGTCCTCGAAGAATTTGACCGCCTCCTCCACGGTCATCCGGAGCACGTCGTGGATGTTCTTGCCCTGGTATTCCACCTGGAGCGTCTCCCGGTCGAAGCGTTTGCCCTTGCATATCTCGCATTCCACGTACACCGTGGGCAGGAAATGCATTTCGATCGCGATGGTCCCGTGGCCTTCGCAGTTCTCGCAACGGCCGCCGGGCACGTTGAAGCTGAACCGGCCCGGCTTGTACCCACGCACCCGGGCATCCTCCGTGGATGAGAACAGGTCCCGGATGAAGGTCCAAGCCCCCACGTAGGTGGCGGGGTTGGAGCGCGGCGTGCGGCCGATCGGCGACTGGTCGATGTTCACCACCCGGTTCAGGTATTCCGTGCCGATGAGCGCTTTGTGCGCTCCGGGCTTGTAGGCCGCTCCGTTCCACCTGTTCGCCAAGGTCTTGTAAAGCACGTCATAGACCAGGGTGCTCTTGCCGGAACCCGACACGCCCGTCACGGCGACGAAGCGCCTCAAGGGTATCTTCACCTCCAGGTTCTGCAGATTGTTCGCGGTCGCGCCGCTGATCGTTAGAAAATCATGGTTCGCGTTGACCGCTCGGCGCTTGGCCGGAACCGCGATGGATCTCTTGCCCCGCAGATATTCCAAGGTCGGGGAATTCTGGGTCTTATCCTTGATTATCGCAGGCATCGGTCCCTGCGCGACCACCTTGCCGCCGTGGATGCCCGCGCCCGGCCCGATGTCCACCAGGTGGTCCGAAGCGCGAATGGTCTCCTCGTCGTGCTCCACCACTATGATAGTATTGCCGAGATCCCGCAGTTCGTGCAGGGTCTCGATGAGTTTCCTGTTGTCCCGCTGATGAAGGCCAATCGTGGGCTCGTCCAGAATATACAGCGTCCCCACCAGCCGCGAACCGATCTGGGAAGCGAGCCGGATGCGCTGGGCTTCCCCGCCGGAAAGCGTGCCCGCCTTGCGGTCCAGGGTGAGATATTCGAGCCCGACGTCCGACATGAATTTCAGCCGGTTGCGGATCTCGCGCAAGGGAACCTCCGCGACCTCTTTGAAGCGGCCTCCTTTGAGCTCCAATTTCCCGAAAAACTCGTACGCGTCCTCAATGGCGAGCGCGGTCAAGGAGGCGATGTTTTTGCCGTTCACAAGCACCGAGAGCGCCTCTTCGCGCAGACGCTTGCCCTGGCATTGCACGCAGATCTTCTCCGACCATATCTCCTCCGTGCCCAGGCCGTGGCAGAGCGGACAGGCCCCGTACGGGCTGTTGAAGGAGAACAGGCGCGGTTCTATCTCCGGGAAAGAGAAGCCGTCCACGGGGCAGGTGAATTTCGCGGACAGGGACACTTCCCCGCCCTCCTGGGCGAGGCTCGCCCCTTTCGGGGCGGCTGGTCCGCCGAAACTTATGGTCACCACGTCGTTGCCGTATTTCAGGGCGGATTCCACCGCTTCCGCCAAACGCAGGCGATTGTCCTTCTGCTTGAAATCCAAACCGTGCGGAATGCGGTCCACGACGAGTTCGATGGTGTGCTGCTTGTACCGGGAAAGCTCGATGCGCTCACGGAGATTGTGGAATTTCCCGTCCACCCGCACTTCCCGGAATCCCGCATTTAAAAAATCGTACAGCAGCTGGTAGTACTCCCCTTTCCGGCCCAGGACCGCGGGCGCCAAGACGAGCAGGTTCTTGCCCGCCTTGTTCTGCCTGGAAAATTCCGCGACCGCGTCCACTATCTCCTCGGAGGTCATTCGGCGGATCTCCCGCCCGCATTTGGGGCAGAACGGCTTGCCGGTCCGGGCGAAAAGCACCCGCAGATAGTCGTATATCTCGGTCACCGTCGCGACCGTGGACCGCGGGTTCGAGGAGTGGCTTTTCTGGTCGATGGAAATGGCCGGCGACAAACCCTCGATCTCGTCCACGTCCGGCTTGTCCAGTCGGCCCAGGAACTGCCGGGCATAGGCGGAGAGCGACTCGATATAGCGCCGCTGGCCTTCCGCAAAGATCGTGTCGAACGCCAAACTGGACTTGCCCGAGCCGGACAAACCCGTAAAAACTATCATCTTATCCCGGGGCAGGGCGAGATCGACGTTCTTCAGGTTGTGTTCGCGCGCTCCGCGGATGATTATCTTGTCTTTCATGGTAAATAGGCAAATCGCCCCCGGCCAAGGGGCCTTAGGGGGTGCTTGCCCGCCTATTTTAGCACACAGCCCGGGACTGGCAATCGCACCCGAGGGATGTATAGTGAGAACGGATCCCTTCCCACGGAGGTCATCATGCGGCTGTGCAGGTGGTGCAATCGTCCTATCGAGCCCCATCATGCCGTGACCATCAAAGATCACGGCGAATATCATACGTGGGTCTGCCTGGACGAGTACACCGCGTTCATGCGTCTCTTCCGGATCCTCGGCCGCCAGCCGTTGAAGGAAGAGTTGAATGCGTGCCTCGCCCACGTGCGCCGCGTCGGCCACGTGCCGAGCTTCGAGGAACTCTCCCAGCTCGACTTCACCCTGCCGCAGGCGTCCTGAAGCGCCTGACCGCTTTCCAACTATGAGCCCGGCTTCGCAAAGCCGGGCTTCTGCTATCAATAAAAGACGGGGGGCCGCGCCAAGCGCGGCACCCCCTGCACAAGGAATGAAAGGCAAGCGCCTCTCACCCATCTCGCCGGTTCCCGTTTCGGACGTATACCGCCCGGGGGCAACTGGCTTATGTAGGATTACGGCGCCCCGAAAAGAACAGCTACAGCCGTTTGCCGGTCTTGAGGGCCCGGATCTCGTCCCGCAGGAGCGCCGCGAGCTCGAAATCCAGATCGTTCGCGGCCGCTTTCATTTCACGCTCCTTATCCTTGATGAGCGCGGCCAGGTTCTTGCCGGACCTGGGCACCGGCTTCATTTCCAGCTTAAGCACGTCTTCCACGTTCGGCAGGATGTCCCGGATCGCCTTCTCTATGGTGCGCGGCGTGATGCCGTGCTTCCGGTTGTATGCGAGCTGGATCTTGCGGCGGCGCTCTGTTTCCCTGACCGCGTTCCGGATGGACCCGGTTATAACGTCCGCATAGATCAACACTTCGCCGGCCACGTTCCTGGCCGCCCGGCCGATGGTCTGGACAAGCGAGGTTTCGCTCCGCAGGAAACCTTCCTTGTCGGCGTCCAAGATGGCGACAAGCGAAACCTCCGGCAGATCCAGGCCTTCCCGAAGCAGGTTCACGCCCACCAGGACGTCGTATCCGCCGCTCCCGGATCCTCTGCGAAGGCTGGTCAAGATCCGGATGCGGTCCAGGGTCTTAACGTCGCTGTGGAGATAGTTCACCTTCACCTTGCGCTCTTCAAGATACGCGGTCAGGTCCTCCGCCAT
Organism: uncultured Candidatus Saccharibacteria bacterium; assembly: GCA_964501675.1. Classification (GTDB taxonomy): domain Bacteria; phylum Patescibacteriota; class Minisyncoccia; order UBA6257; family 2-01-FULL-56-20; genus JBBUAX01. The sequence goes on along the minus strand of CAZCTJ010000036.1, from coordinate 4,354 downwards.
TTTCTTGGTCAGGGTGGTCACGAGCACGCGCTCCTTCCTTTCCACGCGCTCCGCGATGCGCGGGATAAGGTCATCCACCTG
>CAZCTJ010000036.1:0-4173 GCA_964501675.1 uncultured Candidatus Saccharibacteria bacterium | reverse complement strand
CTTGCGTTCGAAAGGTCCCGGCGTCGCGGAGGTGTAGATCACCTGCCCCACCCGCTCCCGGAATTCCGGCGCTTTGAGCGGCCGGTTGTCCGCCGCGGAGGGCAGCCGGAAGCCGAATTCGATGAGCGTCTTCTTCCGGGAGGCGTCGCCTTCGTACATGCCCTGTACCTGCGGCACGGTCACGTGGGATTCGTCTATTACCGTCAAAAAACCCTTCGGGAAATAATCGAGCAGGGTATCCGGCGGCTCGCCCGCCGCGCGGCCGGAAAGATGCCGGGAATAGTTCTCTATGCCGTGGCAATACCCGATCTCCCGGATCATGGCCAGATCGAATTTGGTCCGGCGCTCCAGGCGCTCCGCCTCCAGAAGCTTGCCGTTCTTCTCGAAATACGTGAGCCGTTCTTTGAGCTCCGCCTTGATCTCCTGGATGGCGCGCGTCCGCACCTCCGCGGGGGTCACGAAGTGCTTGGCGGGCGCGATGTATATTTCCGGCGTCTCCGGCGTCCGCCCGGGACAGAAGCCCTGCACCGGGTCTATCTCGTATATCTTGTCTATCCTGCCGTTCCGCAGCTCGAAGTTGTAGATGACCTCCCGGTCCGGCGGCATTATCTCCCAGTTGTCGCCCCGCAGGCGGAAAGTGCCGCGCTTAAGGTCGGCATTCGTCCGCTTGAACTGCAGCTCGACCAACTTGCGCATGAAGCCCTTCCGGTCCACGGCATCGCCGACTTGGAAATGGAATATGCTCTCGGCGTACGCCGCGGGCGCCCCCAGGCCGTAGATGCAGGAAACCGAAGCCACCACTATCACGTCCTTGCGGGTGAGCAGGGCGGTCGTCGCCGCGTGGCGGAGCTTGTCTATCTCGTCGTTCACCAGCGCTTCTTTGCCGATATAGGTATCCGTGGTCGGCAGATACGCTTCCGGCTGGTAATAATCGTAATAGGAAACGAAATAATGCACCGCGTTCTTGGGGAAAAGCTCCCGGAACTCGTTCGCGAGCTGGGCGGCCAAGGTCTTATTGTGCGCGATGACCAAGGTCGGTCTCTGGACCGCCTGGATGACGTTCGCGACGGTGAAGGTCTTGCCGGAGCCGGTGACCCCCAGAAGGGTTTGGTCGCGAAATCCGCGGGCAAGCCCGTCCGTGAGTTCCGCGATCGCCTTGGGCTGGTCGCCGGCCGGCTTGTTCTCGGATATGAGTTCGAAATTCATACGCGTTAAATCCCCTGCTTTCCTGCGAGAGGGGGTGCTCTGAAGCATACGCTGGAGCGGAAACCGGGTCAATATAAATTCGAAAGGGCGCGGTCTCATCGCGACCGCGCCCTCCGCACTTGGATTGCCTTTGGAGCCTCAAGCGGCCGCGAGGGCCCGGAAGCCCTGTGCCGCCTCACCGAGGATCCGCGCCACGCCCGGCGGAGCGAAGCCGTCGGGGTCCTCCAGAAACCCGATACTGCGCTCAAGGCGACGCCGCTGGGTCAGGAGCCGGAGAAGCAGGTCTGTCCTCTCCGCATGCTTCTGGATGTCCAGAGGCGTGCCCGTGTCGTCGTTCCGCATCGAATCCCTGATCTTGGTCTGCAGGCCGGCGACCTCCGCGAGGAGGTCCGTCAGGGTATCGAGCATCCGCTTCACCTCGTCCGTCGTGAGCGTCGCGCCCACCGGAACGAACCCGAACATATATTCGAAATCCCCGAGGGTCATGACCGCCTCCTTTCCCGGGGTTGCCTGTTTAAAAATAGACCCGCCGCATCGGGAAGTCAACTTTCATTATGCGGTATGTGCTTTTTAACTACGGGCCTTAGCCCGCTTCCGGAAAAAGTTCCTCTTGCATCCCCCGCATCGCTTCCACGACGGTCCGAAAATGCTCCTCGCGCGGAACGCCCAGTTCCGCGATCCCCTGCCCGATCTCCTCCCGGCTCACCTTCTCCGCGAACTTCTTTTTCTTCATCGCCTTTTCCACGGAAGCCGCGTCCATGCCCTTGAACCGCTCCGGCCGGACATACGCGAGCGCAAGGACCAGTCCGCAAAGCTCGTCGCAGGCATAGAGGCACTTGGCCATTTGCGAGGTCCGGGGCGTGCCGGAATAGGTCGCATGTCCCAGAATGGCCTCCGTCATCTCTTCGGGATAGCCCTGCTCGCGCAACATCTTCACGCCCTCGAAGGGATGGCCGGTCCTCGCCGCCGGGTCCGGCACCGGATACTTCTCGTAATCGAAATCGTGCAAAAGCCCGGTCGCGCCCCACAGTTCTTCGTCCGCTCCGTACTTCCGGGCGTACGCCCGCATGGCCGCCTCCACCGACAGGCAGTGCTTCAAAAGGCCCGGCTGGGAGACATGTTCCGCAAGCAGCGCGAAGGCCTTGTCCAGGTCCATGTCAGATGTTCAGGACCGAGGCCTCGTTCCGCCGCAGCATCTCCAGGTCCTTGGCCTTCAGGCTCTCGAGTATTCTCATTTCCAGGTCCACCGCGATCGTCTTGCCCAGGTACTGGCCGGAAGTGAAATGCGGCAGGAGCACGTAGTCCGCGCCGGCATCGTAGAGCGCCTTGGCTTCGTGTTCCGTCTCCGCCCGCAGGATGACCTTGGGCCGGGACGGAAGCGCGTTCAACTCCTCGAGCAGGGCCAGGCTGTCCGCAAGATCGGGGCTGGTGGAAATGACCAGTTTGGCGGTGTCGAAATGGGCGCGCTCGAACACCTCCGGATCGGTGGCTTCCCCGAAAAGGTGGTCCTGGCCCTGGCGCTTGAGTTCGGCGGCCACGCTGGGGTCGAAGTCGATTATCAAAAGATCCTCCTTGCGCAGATTACGGGCTATGCTCTGGCCGGTGCGGTGGGCCCCGATGAGGATTATGGGCTTCCGCACGTCCGTTTCCCGGCCGTTCTCCGCGCTCTCCCTGCGCTCGAAAAGCGAGAGCGGCCGGGCCAGGACCTTGAAGATGCGGTCGGAATACAGGATGAGATAGGTGGATGCGGTGATGGTCAGTATCCCCACCGCGGTTACGAGCGAAACCTCCGCTTCGGTGAGATGCCCGACCTTATAGCCCATGGCCGCCAGAACCAGGCTGAACTCCGATATCTGCGCCACGGTCACCCCGGCCATGAAGCTGGTGCGCTTGCGATAGCCCAGGATGCCCATTATGACCAGGACGATCAAGGGATTGCCGATGAGCACGAAAAGCGAGAGCACCAGCACGGGGAGCCCCAGTCCGCTGAAGTCGGAGAACAGGACGGAAGAACCCAGGATAACGAAGAAAATGAGGATGAAGAAATCCCGCAGAGAGCGGATCCGGTTCGCGATCTGGAAATGCTCCGAGGAGTTCGCGAGAGCGATGCCGGCCAAAAATCCCGCTATTTCGATGGAAAAACCTATTTTGCTCACCAGGGCCGCCAGAAGGAAGACCCAGGCCAGGCTGGCCAGGAAGAGCAGCTCCGGCGAACGGGCGATGCGGTCCAGGATGTGCGGCAGTATCTTCCGCCCCAGCCAGAACATGGCCGCGAAGAGGAACACCCCTTTCCCGACGGTGAGCGCCACATCCCACCATGCAAAACCCCTGCCCGCCGCGAGGCCGGACAGGAAGATGAGCATGAGTATCGCCACGAAATCCTGCACCAGCAGGAAGCCGATGCTTATCTTGCCGTACAGGCTCGACAGATCGTGCTTCTCGGACAAAAGCTTGACCACGATGATGGTGCTCGAGAACGTGAGGGCGATGGCGATGTAGAGCGAAGGCAAGGGATCGAAGCCCAGAAAACGCGTAAGGAAATATCCGATGACGGCGGTGAAGACGATCTGCCCCAGGCCCACGATAAGCGAGGCCTTGCCCACGGACCTCAAAGATGCGTAATTCATCTCCAAGCCCACCAGAAAGAGCAGGAACATGATGCCCAGGTCGGACAGCACCTTGAAAGTGGCGTGGTCCGCGAGGTTGAACCAGCCGAAATAAGCGATGACCACGCCGGTCGCGATGTAGGCCAAGATCAGCGGCTGGCGGAAGAACCGGGCAAGAAAACCCAGGCCCGCCGCGAGGAGCACCACGGTCGCGAGTTGGAAAAGCTGTTCGGTCATGGGCGGGTTCTTCCGGGGATGCCTGAATTATATCAGATGAGTTTCGCGCCGTTCACCACCAGGCCGAAGTCCCAGCCCAGGAACTCGGCGGCGGTCCGGCAATAGCGCATGCGCTCGGAGAATA
>CAZCTJ010000035.1:0-8251 GCA_964501675.1 uncultured Candidatus Saccharibacteria bacterium | reverse complement strand
AGGCGAAATACCTGGACGAGAACGGCGCGGCGCTGCGCATCCCGGCCGACCTGCCTAGATCCGTGGCGAAAAAAGTGCAGAAGCTCGCGGTGCGGGTGTTCACGGTTCTGGGCTGCGAAGGCATGGGCCGGGTGGACTTTTTCCTGACCAAGCGGGGCGCGATACTCGCGAACGAGATAAACACCATTCCCGGCTTCACCAAGATCAGCATGTATCCCAAGCTGTGGGAGGCGAGCGGCCTTCCGTACCCCAAGCTCATCGACAAGCTGATCGAGCTCGCCCTGGAGCGCTTCGGAAAGGAGAAGAAATTGCTGACCTCTTACGCTCCTTAAGATCCCGGTCAGCGGATGTAGAATCGCAGGCCCTCCTTTGGCGCGTTAGGCACGTCCTCCGGCAGGAGATAGTGCACGTTCTTCGCGCGTTGATCCTCCGGGAAATAAGTGTCGGTCATGAACATCACGGTCATCGCCGGCACGGGTATGCTTTTCCGGTCCGGCAGGAACGCGTTTTGGTAATCAACGCCCACTCCGCCCGCCTCCACCACCACGTATTTGGGCACCTGCCGTGGCAGACGGTCGAGCGTCCGGGCGATGTCCGCATAATCCTTGGCGAAAGCTCCGGCGGTATGGGGATTGCGCCCCCACATTATGAAATAGACCTGGGAGACCTGGTAGATGATAAGAAGCGCGAGGAGTGTCGCGGCGATGGGCAGCACCGCGGAATCCCGGGTGTGCCGCCGCAGATAATTATAGGTCCAGACCGCGCCGGTGCCGGCGAGGATCATGACCGGCGGGATCATCAGTATCGCCCGCAGCGCATGCGGTAATCCTTCGTTCGATATTATGACCGGGAGCAGGGCGAGGATCAGCCAGGTGAACATGAGCAGGAAGCCGAAGCGCAGGTTCCGGACGGTCTCCCAGTTCTCGAAGGTGGGACCGTGGTCCATGGGCACGATGCCGCCCCCGGTGCGCCGGAAGACGTTCCGCAATCCCACGCAGATGCCGGCGAGGAAAAGTATCCCTACCGGCCAGAAGAGTTCCGCCCGCCCGGGAAAGTTGTGCCGCCAGTTGAAGTCGCCCCGGAAGTTGAACATGCCCGCGGTTTTCAATATGTTCACGGTAAGGTCCCGCAAGGGCGAGGGCGAGCTCCAGACGGAGATCTGGGAGGTGCGTCCCAGGAAGTCCGCCGGATTCTGCAAGTAATAGAGCCCGATTGGCAGGCCGGCCAGAAAGGCCGCTCCCAGGAATATGAGCGTCGCGTACCAGAACCAGTCGTTCTTGCGGAAGAACCACCAGAAGAGCGCGAGAAGCAGGGGAGCGACCCGGTAAGCGATGTAGGTATGGAAGCCGAGACCGAAGAGCAGCCCTCCGGCTATGGCCGGGAAAATGAACCCAGGGCTTTTCTCGCTGGCCTTCCGTACGGCAAGATGCAAAAGATAAAGGGCCCAGACCAGGAAAAAAGGCGCCATGATCGCCCGAAAGCCGATGCGCGAGAACACCAAGTGCCAAAAACTGGTGGCCAGGAAAAAGGAGGCCGCAAGCCCCACTCGCTTGGAAAAAAGCTCCTTGCCCAGCAGGTATGTGCCCCAGACCGTGAGTATCCCGATGAGCGCGCTCGGCAAGCGCAGGACCCAGGGTTCGGTCACCCCTCCCAGGGACTTGAGGACGAACGCCTGGATGTTGATGAACAGGCCTTCGCGGCCGTTATTGTCCGGATAATATATTTTGAAGTCGCCGGAGCCGAGGGCCTGGAGGGTGTTCACCCCGTTCATGGCCTCGTCCGGATAAAGCCCCGGAGGGATGCGCTCCAATTGGTAAGTGCGGAGCACTGTTGCTATAATCAGAATGACAAGCAGAGCGAAGAACGCGTTTCTTTCCCGAAGGGCCATAAGGTCATTATAACACCATGCCCAGCGGGACCCCCACATGCCGGAACAACTGACGCCCGATATCCGCCCCGAGATCCCGGAAAAAGATATCCGGGAAATTTCCGCGGAGTTCGAGCGGCATCGGGAGAATCCGGAGTTCAAGGGGCTCACCAATCACGAGCTTTTGCGGCAGTCCTTGCGCACCTATACCCATACCGCCCCCGCTCCGGCGCCTTCGGGCCAGGTCATTCAGAATCCTTTGACGGATTACGCCCAGGCCGCCGCGCCGGAAACAAAGCTGGAAATCGAGCACCTCTTGAGCATCGCGGTGAACGACGGGATACTGAAGGCGAACGAGGAAGCGATGAAGTCCAGCGCCTTCGTTCTGGACGCCTTCCATGATTCTTTGGCGGGTCGTTTGTATCCCGAGCTAAAGAAACGCGGAAAGATAAAGGACTAACGCTCATTCCATGACGGTATATCTCGTGGCCCTAAGCTTGCTCTTCGGTCTCTCGGCCGGAGTGGTGGCCTTTTTCGTAACGCGCAGCGTCCGGGAGCGGAACTTGGTCCGGTCCCTGGCGCTCACGCTTCTTTTGGTCCGGATCCCGCGGTCCAAGCCCAAGGACGGCGATCGCAAGGAATTTCAGTCCGAGATCGCCCAATTCGAGAGGCTATTGAGCAACCTCGGTTCCTTGAAGAGCCCGGTGGTGTTCGAAATGGCCGTACCGCACGTGGGCGAAGAGATACATTTTTATCTGGCGGTTCCCAAGGCCATGGCGGAGGTGGCGATGAAGCAGATCCAGGGCATCTGGAACGGAGCGAGCTTGGAATCGACGCTCGACGACTACAACATATTCAACGCGAACGGCGTGACCGCCGCCGCCTACCTTTCGAGCAAGGATGATTTCTCCCTGCCTATCCGCACCTATGAGGAGCTTGAGGACGATCCCATGAGCTCCGTCCTGGGAGGTCTCGCCAAAGTGAATGAGATCGGGGAAGGCGCGGCCATCCAGGTCATCCTGCGTCCCGCTCCGGAGAGCTCCAAGAAAGCGGTCCTCGGGCGCATCGAAGCGCTCCGGAAGGGCCAGCCCTTGGAGAAGGTTTTCGGCCACGGGTTGAATTGGAAGGAAGTTTCGGAAGTTCTGAATCCTCAAGCGGAGAACAAGAACGAACGGCCCTTGCCGGTGGACGAGGAGGCGGTCAAGGCCTTGGAGAAGAAAGCCGCCAAGCCGATGTTCCTGGTCAATGTGCGGGTGCTCGCCTCTGCGGCGACTCCCTTCCAAGCCAAGGATATCCTGGACGGCATCCTCGCCGGCTTCGAGCAGTTCGGGAGCCCTCGCCGCAATGGTTTTCGCGCGGTGAGGGCCCGGAATCCCCAAGGTTTGGCCAGCCAGTTCATTTTCCGCCGGTTCGAATCCGGCCAGACCATGGTCCTTTCGAGCGAAGAGGTCGCGAGTTTTTGCCACTTCCCGACTTCGGGTACCGAAACGCCCCGGGTGAAGTGGCTGAAGTCCCGGGAAGCGCCGCCGCCGTCCAATCTTCCCGCCAAGGGCGCGCTCATCGGCCGGAGCGTTTTTCGCGGAGAGACCCGCCCCGTTTTCATCACGGACGAGGATCGCCGCCGCCACGTTTATCTGGTCGGCCAGACCGGCACCGGCAAATCGACCCTCCTGGGCAACATGGTCATCGAGGACATCAAGGCCGGCAAGGGTCTCGCCGTCATCGATCCCCACGGCACTTTGGTCGACCTCATCCTGGGGCATATCCCCAAGGAGCGCATGGAGGATCTCATTTATTTCGACCCCGGCGACCTTTGGCGGCCGATGGGCTTGAACATGTTGGATTACAACCTCAACCGTCCGGAGGAAAAGACCTTCATCGTGAACGAGATGCAGAGCATCTTCAACAAGCTGTTCGTGGCGGAGACCATGGGTCCCATGTTCGAACAGTACATGCGGAACGCCCTTCTGCTTTTGATGGAGGACATGCCGAACGAGCCGGCCACCTTGGTGGAGGTGCCGCGCATTTTCACCGATCCGGAATACCGCAAGCGGAAGCTGGCGCGCATCAAGAACCCGGTGGTCATCGACTTTTGGGAGAAGGAGGCGGTCAAGGCGGGCGGCGAGGCGTCCCTCGCGAACATGACGCCGTACATCACTTCCAAGTTCAATAATTTCGTGGCGAACGACTATATGCGGCCCATCATCGGCCAGCCCAAGTCCGCGTTCAATTTCCGGGGAGTGATGGACGACGGCAAGATACTCCTGGTGAATCTCGCCAAGGGCCGGATAGGGGACATCAACGCGGGGCTCCTGGGCATGATCTTCACCGGCAAGATATTGATGGCCGCGCTTTCCCGGGTGGACATTCCGGAGGAATCGAAGCGCAGGGATTTCAACCTGTACATCGACGAGTTCCAGAATTTCACCACCGCGAGCATTGCGAGCATCCTGTCCGAAGCGCGCAAATACCGGCTGTCCCTGACCATCGCCCATCAGTTCATCGCCCAGCTGGAGGAAAATATACGGGATTCGGTCTTCGGCAACGTCGGTTCGGAGATCGTGTTCCGGGTGGGACCCCAGGACGCGGAATTCTTGAAGAAGCAGTTCGACCCCGTGTTCGACGAGAACGACCTCATGAACATCGACAATATGAACGCTTACGCGAAGATCCTGATAAACGGCGAGACCTCCCGTCCGTTCAATCTGCGCATCGAGACCACTTCCTGGTCCAAGGGAGATCCCGACAGCGTCCTGAAGCTCAAGGAATATTCCCGCGTGAAATTCGGACTGGATCGCGACCTGGTGGAAGAGGGGATATACAAGCGCTTGCGCGAGTGAGGGGCGGGTTCCGGGTCCGTGTCTTTCGCATTCTTCGTCGCATAACGCCGTGCGCCGATCCTGTTTGTGCTAAAATGGAGGCATGTCGAAGCTTGTGGTCGCGAATTGGAAAATGAATCCCCAGACGGCCGGCGCCGCCCGGAAGATTTTGCGCGGCATTCGGCCGGTCACGGGCGTGGAAACGGTGGTCTGCCCGCCCTTTCCTTTTCTGCACGGGTTGGGGTCCCGGCCGGGCATAAAATTCGGAGCGCAGGACGTCTTTTGGGAGCCGGCCGGGGCCTATACCGGCGAGGTTTCCGCGGGCATGCTCCAGAGTGGGAAAGCCGAATGGGTCATCGTAGGTCATTCCGAGAGGAGGCGGCTGGGAGATTCGGACGAGGCGGTCAATAAGAAGCTTCGCGCCGCTCTCCGGGCCGGGCTCCGGGTCATTCTGTGTGTAGGGGAGCCGGCCAAAGTGCGCGCGAAAGGTCCGGCCGCCGTTCGGAAGTTCGTGGGCGAAGAGCTCCGCCGCGGACTTCAAGGAGTGAAGGACCTTAGGAAGGTGGTCGTTGCCTACGAACCGATATGGGCCGTGAGCACGAATCCGGGGAGTTCCGCGGACCGCCCCGAGGACGCCGCCGCCATGGTCCGGTTCGTGAAAGGCAAAGTGCCGGTCAGGGTCCTTTACGGCGGTTCGATCGGCGCCCGGAACGCGGGAAGTTTCCTGGACCTGCGGGAAGTGGATGGCGCCCTGGTCGGAGGCGCCAGCCTCAAACCGGAAGAGTTCAATCGGATACTCGCCGCCGCTTCCGGAAAAGTGCGGGATAAAAAATAAATCGAATAAAATATGGAAAATCAAAAGAATTATTTCTGGTCGCTGCTTAACGTATTCCTCGTCGCGGTCATCGTGGGCCTGGTGTTCTTCGTCCTGCCCGCCATAGCCAAGTTCAACGATACCATCCCGCCGGGAAGGACCATCTCCGTTTCCGCGGAAGGCAAGACGCTCATCACCCCGGATGTGGCGCTTCTGAACTTCTCGGTCCTTTCCCGCGGCAAGGATCCCAAGATCATATCCGAGGAGAACACCCGTAAGATGAACGAGGTGATCGCCTACGTCAAAGGGCAGGGGATAGAGACCAAGGATATCCAGACCACCGGCTACAATCTCCAGCCGAACTACGAGTACGACGAGAAAAGCCGGACCAGTTTCATCAGCGGCTATACGCTCACCCAGACGGTGACGGTCCGCATCCGGGATTTCTCGAAGATAAGTCCGGTCATGGGCCGTCTGCCGGAACTCGGCGTGAACCAGGTCGGCAACATCAGCTTTACCATCGATGAGCCGGAGAAGGTTCTCCAGGCCGCCCGCGACAAGGCCTTCGAAGCCGCCCGGGTGAAGGCGGAAGCGATGGCTAAGGCGAGCGGCATCAAGCTCGGTCGGGTGGTGAGCGTGAGCGAGTACCGCTATGGCGGACCTTCCCCCTACTATGCCAAAGAGAGAATGCTGGGCATGGGCGGGGATGCCCTGGTCGCGCCCCAGGCTGCGCCCAGCATCGAACCGGGTTCCGAGGAGGTGACGCTTACGGCGACCATCGTATACGAGATAGATTAGGCCTGAATTCGAGGAACGCCCCGCAAGGGGCGTTTTTCGTTCCCGAAACAGCGGACCTTTCGGGGGTGTTTTCAACGGGGTCGATTCTGCTAAAATAAAAGCATGACCAAAAAAGACCTCCTACTGGTGGCTCTGATCGGCGGGCTTGTCGGGCTCCTTATCCAGCCGGTGCTCGTGAACGTCCAGGCCGTAGGGACCCTGGGCGGTTTCTTCGGGCTCACGGACGATCTCCTGCGGCTCGCGGTGCTCCTGTTCTTCCTGATTTTCGCGCCGCTCGCTCTCGCGGTCGCGAATCTCATCCGTCCTTATGTGCCGGTGCTTTACCAGTTCGCCAAGTTCGGCGCGGTGGGGACCCTGAACAGTTTCATCGATCTGGGAGTTTTGAACGTCTTGAACCTCGTTTCCGGCATTCCCGCGGATAAGTTGTCCAATTTGATGTTCGGCACGTTCAAGACCATTTCGTTCCTTTTGGCCACCACCAACAGCTACCTATGGAACAAGAATTGGACCTTCGGCAATCAGGGCCGTTCCCAGGCGGCGACCGTGTTCAAATTCTACGCCATCACCGCCTTGAACTGGGTCTTGAACGTGGGCGTGGCCACGGGGGTTAAAGCCCTGGGACCTGCCTTCGGAACCGCGGAACTTTGGGTGAACGTGGTGGCTCCGCTTGCCGGCATATTCGCCGGACTTTTGGGGAATTTCCTGGGCTACAAATATCTGGTGTTCAAGAAAGAAGAGCCGGAAGTATCGCTATAAAAAACAGTGAGGGCCCGCGAATGCGAGCCCGGAACTGCTGAAACCGATGTGCCGCGATCAGGCCGCGGCGGCGAGAACCTCGTGCACGAACGCCGGCCAGGTCAGGCGGCGGCGCTCGCAGTGCGCGCGGTAGGCGATCTCCGCGGCTTTCTGCAGGCCGTCGGAGAGCGACTGGCGCGTCTCCACCGAGATCATCTCGATGAGCCGCGGTCCCTTGTCCCGGTAGAACCGGAAGCAGGCCGGGCGGTACATGGTGAAGATCTCGCACAACAGAAAATCGATCAGGGACCGATACCTGTCGATGTTCTTGCGGTGCGCGATCTCCTGGACGGCGCGCTGACGGTCCGCGTGCTGCATGAACCAGGCCTCGACCTCCGGGAAGCACGACTCGGTCGCGCCTCCGCAGAGCTGAAGAGCCTGTTGCACCTCGAGCCTCATCCCGACGGACGGCTCGAGCCTGTGTTCAGTCATGTCAAAGACCCCCTTTCACGATAAGAGCACCATATTTCATCCTCTTTTGCAAGGAAAGAGATACGACATCCTTAAAAACTGGAGTTTCTAGGGATGTTGTATACTTGAGAGTATGAATAAGTTGAAAACCTCGAAGCAAATGGAGCGGCATCTGAAAGGCATGGCCAATCACTACCGCATTGAGATCCTGCTTGTGATCGCCGCCAATGAAGGGATAACTTTGGAAAATATCATCGACATAACCGGAGCGAATCCGAAAACGATAGGCGAGCATGCGCGGCGGCTTTGCGTCGCCGGATTGGTCAATAAGAAATATCGGGGACGCTTCGTGGAGCATGCACTGTCTCCGTACGGGAAAACGTTCGTACAATTTCTAAGGTCCTTTCAGCGCATCTAAGGAATGACATACCAACAAACTGGAGTTTGTTGGTATGTCATTGTGTGCAACCTGTGTATGGCCTTTTCTTGTGCTCTTTCGGCGGAGAGATAAAATAAGAACATGTTCAAGTCCTGGCTGAAGCACGCCCTCGCCTTTCTGGGCATTCTTATCGCGGCCTGGCTGGCTTTGGCCATTTGGGAGGGCTATAAGATCGAGCGCGGCCGGGACGCGGTACAAGCCCTGGCGGATGCGATGAAGCAGGAGCAAGAAGAGAACTACCAGCGTGCCATGGCCGACACTTATGGCGGCAAGACCCCCCAGGAAACCTTGAGAATGTATATTGACGC
>CAZCTJ010000034.1:0-8429 GCA_964501675.1 uncultured Candidatus Saccharibacteria bacterium | reverse complement strand
GTTCCCGGTCTATTTTCTGCAATATCTGGGCCAGGTCCTGGGAATTCTTATCGCGGATCTGGGCCATAAGCTCTTCCTTGGCCTCGTCTTTGGAAAGTCCCCCTACGCGCTCCAGCTCCTTCGAGACCTTATCCTCCTGTTCGGATATCTTCGTTTCCCGACTCTCCAGCTTGGCGGTCTTTTCCCGGACGGCGGTCTCGCCTTCGCTTAAGGCGTTCAGTCTTTTGTCGAAACTGACCTCCCGTTCCAGGAGCCTTGCCTCCAGCGCGGCGATCTTGTCCTTGCTTTCTTTTTCCTCCTTCTTGGCTTCCGCGAGAAGCTCCGCGGCCTGTTCCTTGGCCGCGAGGATTATCTCCTTGGCCTTGGTTTCCGCCTCCGCTTGTGTGCGTCGATTGAGCTCTTCGAGCGACTTACCGCCCCGAAGCGCCAGATAATACCTGCCCCAGTACCCCGCCGCGAGACCCACAACCAGCGCGCCCGCAAGGAACGCGATTAAGTTTGTTTCCATTTGATTTTATTCCTAAATTTTTCATCGTAGCCGTCCCAGAATGTCTTTAGGAAGTTAAGTTTAAGTGACTTTTTAACTATGAACATTATAAAGACGGAGGCGAAAACAGTCAATCCGGCTGACAGCCGGACAATAACCCTATAAAATAGGTATATGCCGCGACCGGTTGCGCTGGTGATCCTGGACGGCTGGGGCCTGGGCCCGCAGAACGAGGCGAATCCCATTCACGTGGTGGATCCGCCCGTTTTCAAGCTCCTGCGGGAGACCTACCCCATGACCAGCCTGCAGGCCTCCGGCATCAGCGTGGGACTCCCCTGGGGGGAAGTGGGCAACAGCGAGGTCGGGCATCTCACGCTCGGGGCCGGCAAGGTCGTTTACCAGTATTATCCCAAGATATCCCTGGCCCTCCGGGACGGCAGCTTCTTCGAGAACCCGGTGCTCAAATCCGCTTTCGAGCACGCGCGTGCGAACGGTTCCGCGGTGAATCTGGTGGGGCTTTTGACCAAAGCGAACACCCACGCTTCCGTCGAACATCTCGCAGGGCTCATTCAAATGGGCGAAAAGGAAGGAGTACCGGTTAAACTTCATCTTTTCGCGGACGGCCTGGACAGTCCGCCAAAGTCTCTTTTGGAACTCCTGGGGCGTCTGCCCCAGGAGCGAATCGGGTCCTTGACGGGACGGTACTACGCGATGGACCGCAACGGGAATTGGAACCTCATTCAGAAGGCCTATAACTGCATGACCGGAAGCGAGGGCCAGGAAACCCCGGATGTCGCCGCCGCGCTGGAATTTTTCTTCAAAAAAGGCATGTCCGAGGAATTCCTGCCCCCTCTCCGCCCGCATCCGGAGCTCGCTATCGCCGACAAAGATGCCCTCATTTTCTTCAACTTCCGGGAGGACGGCATGCGCGAGATGGCGGAGGCGTTCCTGGGATCGGACTTCTCGGAATTCCCGCGCCGGGAGATCCGGGACCTCAAGATCGTCATGTTCACCCGCTATGAGGACAAGTGGGATGCGCCGGTCGCCTTTCCCGCGGACATGGTGGAGCGGCCGCTGGGCCAGGTCCTCGCGGAAGCCGGCAAAAGCCAATTGCGCCTCGCGGAGAGCTATAAGTACGCGCACGTCACCTACTTCTTCAACGGCCACCGCGAGCCGCCCTTCCCCGGCGAGTACCGGGCAGTGGTGCCGTCCATGAACGTCACCCATCCCGACGAGCATCCCGAACTGATGGCTTCCGCGGTGACCGACCGCCTGCTCGAGGCCATCCAGAACCGCGGCTTCGATTTCATGCTGGTCAATTATTCCAATCCGGATACCATCGCCCATACCGGCAATTACCAGGCCTGCCTGGAGACGGTGCGGGTTATCGACCGCGAGATGGACAGGGTGCTCTCCGCCGCCAAGGCCGCGGAAGTGAACCTGATCATCACCGCGGACCACGGGAATCTGGAGCAGGTCCTGAATCCGGGAACGGGACGCGCCGAAACCCAGCACGATTCGAGTCCGGTGCCGTTGTATCTCGTGGGTCCCGGCTTCGCGGGAAGAAAATTCGCGAACTGGCGCAACATAGACAATGAGACCATGGGCATCCTGTCCGACGTGGCGCCCACCATCCTGGAACTTATGGATATCCCGATACCGCCGGAGATGAACGGCAGGAGCCTGCTTTCGGGCTTGGTCTGATTTTGCGGGTTCTTCCCGGGCGCGCTATACTTCAAGAATATGAGATTCCTGGCCAAAACCGTCCTGGCGGTCGCCATTAACGGACTGGCGCTCTACGCGGCGGATAAGATCATCCCCGGTTTTTCGGTGTCCGGCGATCTGAAGACGTTCGCGATCGTGGCTCTCGCGCTCACCCTCCTGAACTGGGTGGTAAAACCGGTCCTGAAGCTGCTCCTGGGTCCGGTCATCGTGCTCACCCTGGGACTGGGGCTCATCCTGGTCAACATGCTTCTTATGTATATCCTTGACATTTCCTTCCCAGAAATTAGCATAGAAGACGTTCCGGCCCTGATACTGTCGTCTCTCCTGGTGGGCGTCGTGAACTTCATCTTCCACTCCGCAACCAAAAGATCAGGCTAATGCTCATCCCCGCCATCCAGATAGTCATCTCCCTGGTGCTCATAATCCTCATCCTGCTTCAGGAACGGTCCGCGGGCTTGTCGGGCATCTTCGGCAGCGAAGGCGGAGGGTTTTATCAGACCCGCCGGGGCCTGGAGCGCGTCATTTTTTACGCCACCATCATTCTCGCCATCGTTTTTCTGGGACTCGCGGTGCTGCAGCTCTATCTGGGCTAATTCGGGCTTCGGACCGCGGAATTCAAACGTGATCTCTCCGAAACAAATCTTTCTGTCTTTTACCGCGCGGGAGCGGAAGGTGTTCCTGGCCGCCGCTTTCTTCCTGGTCATCTCCGGGGCGGTCCTTACGGCTCTCGCTTGGCAGAACGCGACCGAGGCGGTGCCCGCCCGGGGAGGCGAATATACGGAAGGCATGACCGGCCAGCCCACTTACGTGAATCCCGTCCTCGCTTCAAGCGAGGCGGACAAGGCGCTCACCCGGCTTTTGTTCGCCAATCTGCCGGTCCTGGCGGATAAGATCGAACCGGACCAGAACGGCCGGGTCTGGCGGGTCCGCCTCAAGGAAGGCCTGGTCTGGAGCGATGGCCGCCAGCTTACGAGCGACGACGTCGTTTTCACCGTCCAGAAGATCCAGGACCCGGAGACCCAGTCGCCTCTTTTCGGTGCCTGGCAGGGCGTGGCCGCGAACCGGATGAGCGAGCTTGAACTGCAGTTCAACCTGGTCGGGCCGTACTCCTTCTTCGGCGAGAATCTGGAAACCCTTTACGTACTGCCCAAGCATCTGTATGCCGAAACCCCTTCCCCCAACTGGCGCCTCTCGGAATACAATCTGAAGCCGATCGGCAGCGGACCCTTCGCGTTCGATTTTTCGGAAAAACAGCCGAACGGCTTCATAACCTCCTACCACCTGAAGGAGAATCCCAATTACGCCGGAGGCGCCGCCTTGCTCCAAAAATTCACCGTTCGCTTTTTTTCCAAGCCGGAGGACCTGCTTAAGGCGTTCAACGGCGGGACGGTGGACGGTTTCGCAACGCTCGATCCGGAAATGGTCGGCAAGGTGGACCGTTCCTATCAGTCGATATCCTTCGGCCTGCCCGGCTACTATGCCGTTTTCCTGAACCAGAGCCAGAACCTCGCGCTCAAGGAGACCGCGGTCCGGCGGGCGCTTTCGGAGTCCGTGGACCGCAAGAAGCTCATCGACGGGATATTCCGCGGCAAGGCCGTGGCCGTGACCGGACCGGTGCCGCCCGCCTTCCTCCCCGCAGCCGAGCCCGTTGCGCCGGATCTCGACGCTGTCCGGGCCAACCTGGAGGCGGCCGGCTGGAAGATGGGCGAGAACAATGTCCGGGAGAAAACCGTAGGTAGAAGCGACAAGATCCGGCTGGAATTCACCTTGACCGTCCCGGAACTGCCGTTCCTGGAACAGACCGCCGAGGAACTGCAATCGGCCTGGAGGGAGGCAGGCATCCAGGCGAATCTGGAGCGGGTGCCCGCGGACGGCATAGTGAACGGGGCGATCAAGAATCGGGAGTACCAGGCGGTGCTCTTCGGGAACGTCATGAACCCTCCCGGGGACCTGTATTCCTTCTGGCATTCCAACGAAAGATTCCATCCCGGCCTGAACCTTTCCTTGTACAGCGGACGGGAGGCGGACCGGCTGATCGAGAACGTCCGCCGGGAACTGGATGCGGAAAAGCGCCTCGCCGATCTCCGGGAGCTTCAGGAGGCCATCTCTTCGGATTTCCCCGCCGTCTTCCTGTATTCCCCGGACTACCAGATGCTCGCCAACAAGGAATTGCGCGGAGTGAGTTCCGGCCTTATCGCGGACCTCGCCGACCGGTTCCGGAAAGCGGGCGAATGGCACCTGCGGACCGCGCGTGCGTTAAAATAAGGACATGGACCTCTTCGAAAAGAACATCCTGGAATCCAACCGCCAATTGGGCCGGAACGGCCTGACCGCGCTCAATCTCCGAAAGCTATCCGGCCGGAAGCCGGACGGCATAGTCATTTTGGGCATGGGCGGATCGGGGCTGGCCGGAGAGGTTCTCAAGGCGGTCCGGCATGAATTGGGCCTCGGTCTGCCGATCGTACTCTGGAAGGACTACGACTTGCCGGACGTACGCGATTGGCGGTTCAAACACCCCCTATACGTTTTTGTATCCTTCTCGGGCAACACCGAGGAGACGGTCTCGGGACTTGCGGAGTTTTTAAAAAAGAAAAAAGGCATACCGGCGGTCGTCGCTCACGGCGGGAAGATGGAATCGCTCGCGCGGCGGCACGGCCTGCCGCTCGTCCTCTTCCCCGCCGCGGACCTGAATCCCCGCCAATATACGGGAAGGATGTTCTACGGCCTGCTCGAGGTGCTCCGGGCTTCCGGCCTTGCTCTGCGCGGCGAATCGGACCTCACCGGCCTTTCTCCCGCCCGATCCCGGAATGCGGGACGCGCCCTTGCCCGTAAATTGCGGAACAAAGTGGTGGTCATATATACCGACGAGGGCAACCGCCACCTCGGATATATCTGGAAGATAAAACTGAACGAGACGTCCAAAAACCTTGCCTTCGCGAATATTTTGCCGGAGATGAACCACAATGAGATCGTGGGCTTCGAGCGAAAGGGTTCCGCCGTCGCCGCCTTGTTCATCCACGGCCGGACCGGCGGACGCCTGGAGAAGCGGATAAAGATCACCCAGAAGATCCTCGCGGAAAAAGGCGCGACCGTCGTTCCCTTGGTGCCCGCGGGCCGGACGGCCCTGGAGCGCACCTGGAGGTCGATCATGCTCGCGGACTGGACGAGCTTCTACCTGGCCAAACTGAACCGGGTGGAACCCGCTCCCGTCCGGATCGTGGAACGGCTGAAGAAGCTGATGGCGGCCTAAGCTTGTCTTCCTGCCGATTCCAGCTTATTATGGGGGTGCTTTCGGAACCAATATGCCGTCGGGGCAAGTGGCGGAACTGGTATACGCGTACGCTTCAGGAGCGTATGGACTTCGTCCTTGAGGGTTCGAGTCCCTCCTTGCCCACCAATTCGATAGAACACTAAAAAACAATAGAGGATGAATTGGAACGTTCACGTTCCCGCGAATTCAGGAACCTCTCGATACGACGGATGATTTTCTTCCGTCCAAACAGTCGAAAAGTCACAGCAAAATAAATGACACCGATAAGACAGAGTCAGCGTCCGTCAGCGATGCGTTCCCGCCAGCATCCGCATCCACGGCCGCATGCGAGGAGAGCGCCGGTCCATCGGACCGAGGCCGCTCCCAAAAAGACGGAAAGCGGAGAGTCGGTCTTGCGCTTCGTCCCCCTGGGAGGATTGGAAGAGATCGGACGGAACATGATGTTCTTCGAGCATAAGAATGAGATCGTCATTATGGACGCCGGCTTGCAATTCCCGGAGGAGGGCACTCCGGGGGTGGATTTCATCATCCCCAACATTTCCTATCTGGAACCGAAGAAAGCCAACGTCCAGGCCCTGATCATCACCCATGCGCACTACGACCACATTGGGGCCATCCCCTATATCATGGAGCGCCTGGGCAATCCGCCCATTTACACTTCCGCCCTGTCCGCGGCCATCATTAAGAAGCGCCAGGACGACTTTCCCAACTCCCCCAAGCCGAACATCATCGTGGTCAAACCCGGCGACAAGGCGAAACTCTCCAACTATTTTGAAGCGGAGTTCTTCACCACCGAGCACACCATCCCCGACTCCCTGGGCATCTTCCTCAAGACCCCAGTGGGCAACATGGTCAACTTGGGCGATTTCAAGATCGAATACGACGACAATGACCAGGCCTACAACCTGGAGGAGCTCAAGCGCATCGGGGATATGGGCGTGCACGTTTTCACCACCGACAGCACCAATGCGGACATCCTGGAGCGTTCGCCTTCCGAACGCGTGGTGGAAAAGAACCTGGAGGAGCTTTTCGTGAAAAGCGAAGGCCGCATCATCGTGGCCATGTTCGCTTCGGTCATCACCCGCATCGCGGAATGCATCCGCATCGCGGAGAAGCTCGGACGCAAAGTGGCGCTCTCCGGCTACTCCATGAAATCGAACGTCCAGATCGCGCAGAACCTGGGCTTCATCAAAGCCGGCCAGGGCACCATCATCCCGGTGGAAGAAATCCACAAATATAAGGACGAGAAACTGCTTATCCTCTCCACCGGCGCCCAGGGCGAATCGAACGCGTCCCTAATGAAGATAATCACCGGCGAACACCGCTTCATCAAGATCAAACCCGGCGATACGGTCATGCTCTCCGCCTCGGTCATCCCGGGCAACGAGCGCAGCGTGCAGTCCATCAAGGACGACCTCGCCCGCCAGGGAGCGATCATTTACCACACCAACCTGGTGGATATCCATTCTTCCGGCCACGCGACCAAGGGCGACCTTCAGCTCGCCATGAAACTCCTGCGGCCGAAGTACCTCATTCCCGTCCACGGCTACTACTACAAGCGTTTCATCAACATGCAGAACGGAGTGGAAGTGGGTATCCCCAAGGAAAACATCATCCTGATGGACAACGGCGAGGTCGCAGAGATAACCAAGGACGGCGTGAAGCTGACCGGCGAGAACGTGCCCGCCTCCTATGTGATGGTGGACGGCTTGGGCGTGGGTGATGTGGAAGAGGTGGTTATCCGTGACCGGCGCAGTTTGGCCGCGGAAGGCATGGTGGTCATCATCGTCGCCGTCGACCGGCGGAACGGCCGACTGGTCAAAAATCCGGATATCATTTCCCGCGGCTTCATCTATCTCAAGGAGAATCAGGAGATACTGGAAGGCATCCGCAAGCGCATCCGCGCCCTGCTTTCCCGTCTGCCCAATTCCCAGCCCATGGAAGCCGATTACCTGAAAACCCTGCTTAGGGACCAAATCGGACAGTTCTTGTATAATAAGACCAAGAGGCGTCCTATGATCCTTCCGGTGGTCATAGAGATCTAAGTCAGAATTAAGTATCCAGAATTCAGAATCCAGAGACCGATCGCTGGATTCTAGATTCTAACCACTATGCCAAAGCCAGTCCTCGTTTCCGGCATAAAACCCGAAGGACATAGCCATCTGGGTAATTATTTGGGCTCGCTCCGGAACTTCGTGGAACTCCAGGATTCCGGCAAATACACCTGCTATTTCTTCATCGCCGATCTGCACTCCCTGACCGAGGAATTCGACCATCAGGAAAAGCCCCGGCAGATATTGGAACTCATGGCCGAATACCTGGCGGCCGGCCTGGATCCAAAGAGATCGATCATCTTCCTACAGTCCTCGATCCCTGCGCACACCGAGCTCATGTGGCTCTTGACCGCTATCACTCCCGAGGGCGAACTGCGCCGGATGACGCAGTACAAGGACAAATCGGTGGTAAAGAAACAGAACGTCAATTCCGGACTGCTCATGTATCCGGTGCTCATGGCCGCGGACATCCTTCTGTATGACGCGGAATTCGTGCCGGTGGGCGAGGATCAGGTCCAGCACTTGGAACTCACCCGTACGCTCGCCCGCAAGTTCAACAAACGTTTCGGACAAACGTTCGTCGAACCCCGGCCTATCCTGACCAAAACCGCGCGAGTGATGTCACTCACGGATCCGGAGAAGAAAATGTCCAAGTCCCAGCCGGAGAGCTGTCTCTTCCTGGACGACTCTCCGGAGGACATCCGCAAGAAAGTGAAGCGGGCGGTGACCGACTCCGGCTCGGAAGTGAAACTCGATCCGGACAAAAAGAAAGCGGTCTCGAATCTCCTTTCCATACACTCCGGGCTCTCCGGGGAAGATATCCCTGCGCTTGAGAAAAAATACCGCGGCAAAACCTATTCCGAATTCAAGTCCGATCTGGCGGAGGTGGTGA
>CAZCTJ010000033.1:2477-8630 GCA_964501675.1 uncultured Candidatus Saccharibacteria bacterium | reverse complement strand
TCGGGTCCGGAAAGAGCTTGCCGAGCCCGCGGAGAACGGCCGCCGCCCGGCGCTTTTTTTCGGACAGATCGGTTATTTTCGATGGTTCTCTCCTCATAATCGGATCTCCTTCAGTATTTCATAATCCGCCCCGGACGGAGAAAGATGCGCTTCCATGAGCGCGACCGCGGCGAATTCCTCCGGCCAGCGAACTTCGTCTTCCAGGCGCTTGACCGGAAGGCCCGGGAAATTCTCCGGCCGGAACCTGGCCAGGGTGATATGCAGGCGCAAAGGCCGCCGCTCCGCCGGCTGCCCCGCAAGGCGCAGGGCTTCCGCCTGCAGTTCCGGGAGGCCCGCCGGAACGGGACCCTCCGCCCAGATGAGGCGCGGCTCCCTCACATTCGGGCCGTAGCCCACCCTCCGGAATTCCGCGGATATCTTTCCCCGGCCCCGAAGACGTTCGAGCTCTGCTATGACCGGCGCCGGATCTTCGGCATACCAGGGCGGGACCAGGGTGAGATGAAGATCTTTGTCCTTCAGCCAGCGCACCGGAAGCCGCGCGTATCTTTCCCGCCATTCCGCGACGGCCGACGCCAGAGTCCCGGAAACCGGCAGAGCGACGAAGAACCTATGCTTCATAAAGGGAGACGGCTTCAAAAACGGCGACCGCGGCCGCGGTTTCCGCCCGCAGGACGAGCTTGCCCAGCCCCGCGAGAAGGAACTTCGCCTCTTCCGCCGCCCGCACCTCCTCCGGAGCCCAGCCGCCTTCCGGCCCGATCCAGACGCCGATGCGTTCCGCTTTTTTTATCCGCGCTTCGAACGAACGGAACGGCGGATGCCCGGGCTCGAAAAGGAAATTCGGCCCGCTTGCCTGCGCGAGGGCCGCTCCCAATTCCACGGCCTCCGATATTTCGGGCACCTTCGCCCGGCCGGACTGCTCCGCCGCTTCCCTGGCGATCTTCTTCAAGCGCTCCACATTGAGGCCCAACTTCACCGTGCGCCGGGAGATGAGCGGCACGATGCGTCTCGCTCCGGCCTCGGTCGCCTTCTCCACCGCCCATTCGAAATTTTCCCGCCGCAGAACGGCGAGATACAGCGCCACTTCCAGCGCGGGTTCCCGGTCGTTTCCAACTCGCTCCTCTATCTCGCATTCCAGGCCCTCGCGGGACATTTCGATTATCCGGCAGGCGGCTTCCGCGCCCTTGCCGTCCGCAAGGAGCAGGACATCCCCCGTTCGAAGGCGCAGAACCTCCCGGATCTGCTGCGCATGTCCGCCGGAGACGCGGACCCGGGGACGGGAAAGATCAAAATCACCGATGAAGCGATGGAGTCTCATTGGGAACGCTTACCGGAACCGGCTTGCGCCTTTTGAGGCGGAAGAAAACTAAGGCCGCAAGTAGCAGGCCGTAATTCAGGACCATAAACCAGGGTTCGCCCCAGGCGACGCCGCCCAATTTGAATTCCGAAACGGGCCACAGGAACGGCGTGGGGAAGAAAGTATAGGTATGGGTGGGGATGTCGATCAAAACGTGCAGAAGCCAGCCGCCCATCTCCCAGGGCAGACGCCCGACTCCTTTGCGCATGCGCCGCCAGAGCCAGATCGCGAAGGCGACCGCCAGGAACACGAGCAGGCTGTGGCTGAAGCTGTAAAGGAAATGCGTGAGCCGCTGGATGAAAATGGTGTCCGGCGAGGTCGGCTCCATCATGCTGAAGCGCGCCTGGATGACGGTGGGATCCCCGAAGATCATCTGCCACAGGAACCAGGCGAAGAAAGGGGTGAAGGCCAAAAGGTCCGGAAATATGCCCCACCAGGCGGCGAGAAGCGGCTTCAAGGACAGGGTCGGCTTGCCCTTTTTCTCCCGGCGGCGATCCGCCGCTTTGGCCGCCGCGGCGGCCCATAAACCATGCGCCAGTATATCCATTGCGCTTGACAGTATAGCGGTTCCGGCCCGAATTCACAATTTTTTCGACCCGCGGGGAAGGACGTAGATCACGTCTTTGCGCTCCACCACCACCTGCCACTTCCGGCGGCGGGCTTCCCGGTACAGTTCGCCGTTGGGATTGAAGCAGATGGGCCGGTCCACCAGTTTCAGAAAATTGATGTCGGATTCCGTATCCCCCACTCCGACCGAACCCTTGAGGGTCAGGTTCTCTTTCTCCACCGCGCGGCGGAGGATCTTCGCCTTGTCCATGATGAGCGTGACGTGCTCCGTGATGCCCGTGAACCTGTCCCGACCGTCCACCGCGAGTATCCGGCCGTAGGTCTTATTGAAGCCGAGCTGCTTGCCGAACCTCTCCACCGCGTATTTGGGCGAATGGGAGATGGCCAGCAAATAATATCCCTTCTTCTTCAGGTCGCCGACCAGATCGCGCGTATAGCGGTAGACGCGATCGCGGTGGAACTCCGCCACTTCGTTCATCAGCTCCGCGAACTTCTTCCGCTTCACGCCCCGGATATGCCGGTCGAAGGTACGGATGACCGCGCCGATGTATTTCTCGTAGCTGTCCCTGCGGTCCAGCCAGTCGCGGTAGGCCGGCGCGTATTCCCGCCGGGCCTCTTCCGGGAAAACGCCCGCGGCCACGAGCGTTTCCACCAGTTCGATGAGCAAGCTGGAGCGGAAGATGGTCCCGTCGATATCGAACACCGCCACTTTGCGCTTCTTGATCGCGGACCTGGCCATCTTATTTCAGGGAAATGAGTATCGCGCCCGCGACCATGAGCGTTCCGCCCAGAACCGATTTCCAGCCCAAGCTTTCGCCCAGGAACACCGCCGCGAGGACCAGTACGAAAATCAGGCTCAAGCGGTCGATAACCACCACCTTGCTCGCAAGGCCCGTCTTAAGCGCTACGAAATAGAAGAGCCAGGAGAGCGCTCCGGCCACGGCGGAAAGGATTATCCAAAGCCAGTCGCGGGAGCTGAACGAGTCGAGCGAAAATCCCTGGAACTTGCGCAGGAAAAAGCTGGTGATGACGAGAAAACCGGCCATGATGATGGAACGCACCGTGGTGGCCAGGGTGGGATCGACGTTCTTGAGCCCGATCTTGCCGAAGACGGCCACCAGCGCCGCGGTGATGGCGGAAAGAAAAGCGTACAGAAGCCACATCCCTTAATTCTACCCGAAATTCGCCGATAAAAAAGCTATGCCGTTTCCCCGGGCCGCCGGGCGGAAGCGAGCGCCCAGATCCCCAGGACGAAATGCAGGACGGTATCCGCGGGATTCTCCAGATCCATGCCCAACAATCTCTCGGAAATTAAAAGGCCGTAGAGGCCGAGAAGAACGGCCGCGACCCCTCCGGCCATGACCGCGTAGCGCATGAGGTCCTTGTCGAAGAAATAAGCCGCGAGAAGAGCGAGAACGCCCGCGAAAATATGCACCCAGTTCTCCAGAGTTCCGAACCACCAGGCCGACCCTAAAACGCTCCGTTCCGGCGTCGGACCGATAAGAAAGAATCCCAGCACGCCGACAAGGACAAGAAGAGGGCCTGCCGCCGCGAGAAATCGGAAGGGAGTCATCATAAACTGATACTTTTCCGGGGCGGCCGAAAGCTACAAGACGCAAAATCGCAAAACGGCCCGCAGGGGCCGCTTCGCGTTCCGACCTCAAGCCCTACTTCCGGGCCATCTTGCCGGCCATCACCGCGAGGTAGATGGCGGCCAGACCGACCAGGATATAGATGATCATCGAAACGGGCGAGGCCTCGCCGAACAGGCCGTCCACCACGTTGTAGCCAAAGGCCACCAGTCCCCAATTCAGACCCCCGATGATCACAAGTATCAGGGCTATCCAATCGATCGTGGTCAGTTTGCTGGACATTTGGTTCGCGCCAAGCAGGCGCGCAATTTCGACCTTTTCAAGGAGTTTACCCGTTAATTATATGAAATCCGGCCGGTTCTCCGGAAAAGTTATCAACAGCCCCCTCGGGGGCCATTCTCGCGAGATATTCCTTGCGCAAAGATTCCAAGCGGCCCTCCCTCACGGCGGCCCGGATCTTCTCCAGAAGATCATTGAAGAAATAAACGTTGTGCAAAGTGGCCAGGCGTCCCGCTTCCGGGTTCTTGTCCTTGAAGAGCAGGTGCAGGTCCCGGCGGGAGGTTCCGTTCAGGCACACCGGGCACCGGCATTCCGGATCGAGCGGATGTTCGTTGCCGCGGTTCGCGCCCTTCTTGACGTCGAACCGTCCGCCCGCGGTCCAGATGCCCCCGTGCCTGGCCTCCCGGGTCGGTATCACGCAGTCGAAAGTGTCGATGCCCGCCGCGACCCCCGCGAAAACGTCCTCGACCCGTCCCACTCCGAAAAGATGGCGCGGCCGGTTCTCCGGCAGGTGCGGCACGGACCACTCGAGCATCTGCCCCGTTTTGACCTTGGTGCCGCCGTAGGCGTCGCCGTAAGTGCTGCCGATTGCGAAGCCGTCGAAGGGCATTCCGCCGATGAACTTCGCGCTTGCGCTCCGCAGGTCCTCGAACGCTCCGCCCTGGACCACGCCGTACATCTTCTGGTCGGACCGCTTGGCTTCGAGCGAGCGCTCCGCCCATCTGTGCGTCCGTTCCATGGCGGCCTTGGTGTACTCAAGATCGTGAAGCGGGGAGGTCGGCTCGTCGAAAGCCACGATAATGTCCGCGCCCAATTGCTCCTGGATGTGAACGGAGGTTTCCGCGTCGAGATACGATTCCTCCTCGCCCTCGCCTTCCGGACGGAAATATACGCCGGCTTCGGTCACCCGCACGGAGCTTGTGCCCTTGGCCGCGCCGCCCCGCCGGAGCCCCTGTTCCTTCAAAAAACCCAAACTGAACACCTGAAATCCTCCGGAATCGGTCATTATCGGACCGGACCACTGCATGTCCTGATGCAGGCCGGGATATTCCGAAAGGCCTTCCTCTCCCAGCGTGCGCCAAAGATGGTAGGTGTTCGCGATGATAAGCTGGGTCTTGGTCAAGGGCAGATCCTCCGGCTTCAAACAGCGCACTTCCGCGTGCGTGCCCACGATGACGTAAGCGGGCGTCTCCACCGCGCCGTGCTCCGTCCTTAAAAACCCGGTGCGGGCGCGGGAATCGCCGTCTTTTCTTTCGATCTCGAACATCTATCCCCGATAGTTGGCCAAAAACTCCTTTATCGCGCGGTACTGCGGCTCAAGCTCCCGTTTGCAAACCGCGAGGGTGAGCGCGTTCCATTTCTCATCCGCCTTATCGGAGCAAAGTTTCACCAGCTCGTCTCTTTCCATATCCCTCAGACCCCGGACCCCGGCGAGAATCCCCGCCACGGAGGCGAATCTGTAGCAGTCCGCATTGCAGCAAACCTCCGCTTCAAGGGTCGAGAACTTCGGCGCGCCGTGATGCTCGCGGACGCACGAAAGAACGTTCTGCTTCTCTTCTTCGGTCACTTCCGGAAATTCCGACATGAGCTCCTGCGCCCGGACCGCGCTCATATCTATATGTTTTTCTCTTGCGTTCGCGGCGAGAGCCCGGCCCAACATGCAATCCATCAAGAGCGTGCCCAAAAGCACGATTTCCTCCCGGGCGCCGCTATGCTTCGCCAGCCGCTGGCCCTGGGCATTGGCGAGATCCAAATGCGCTATCGCCGGCGAGCGATATTCGGTCGCCTCGTCATACGCGATCTTTCTCGCCTTCTCCAAGAGAGCGGCTGGGATCATTCTTTATGGATTCCCGATCTTCAGCAGTTCCACCGTGAAATGCAGAGTGGCGTTCGGTGGAATAGGTCCGTAACCGTTCGGGCCGTAACCGAGCTCCGGAGGAATGGTCAACTGCCGCTTGCCGCCGGCCTTCATACCCAGAAGCCCCAGGTCCCAGCCCCGGATGACGTCTCCCCGGCCGAGCGTGAGCGTGAAGGATTCCCGCCCGTAGGAGCTGTCGAACACCGTGCCGTCATCGAGCTTGCCCTCGTAGTGCACCGTAAGCATATCCCCGTTCTTGGCTTCCGCTCCCGTTCCCGCCCGGACATCTTCGATCTTCAGAGATTCCATTATTTTTCTTTGATTTTCCCGTTCGACCTCTCTTTCCGCATCTGCTTCCGCCGCGCGCCTGCCCTCCAGGCGTTCCGTGTATCGGATGCCTCCGATGATGACCGCCACCGCAACGAGCGCGAACACCGCCATGGAAACCTTTCTATTCATGCGTTTATCGTTTTATTTTACCTGTGTACCGGGCGGGACCGTTT
>CAZCTJ010000033.1:0-2437 GCA_964501675.1 uncultured Candidatus Saccharibacteria bacterium | reverse complement strand
CCACGGTGAGAATGACCGGCTGGCCGTCCGTGCCTTCCGCGGCAAGGAGCATGCCTTGGCTTTGGAGGCCCATAAGTTGCCTGGGCTCGAGATTCGCCACGATGACTATTTCCATCCCGACCAGATGCTCCGGCGCGTAGGCCTTGCCTATGCCGGCGACGACCTGCCGCTCGCCCGCCTCGCCCAAACCAAGAACGAGCCGGATGAGCTTGTCGGAACCTTCCACCCGGTAGGCCTCCCGGACCTCCGCCACGCGCAATTCCACCTTTTGGAATTCCTCGATATTCATTCCCCGGATTTAGAACCCTTTCCCAAACCCTCTCCGCGACCGCGTTCCTGCGAGTTTGGCCGTTCCGCCAGGGCTTGCCGAGGAGACAATACCCAGTCGGGCAGGCTCCGAGGCGGAACGCAGGCGGACGGGCAAACTCGCGGAACCCAGAGGGATATGGTTGATTTTAGCATAAACTGCGTCGCTCCTCCTCGGAGTAGGTAGAACTGCACCTTCGTCGTCGCTCCTTGTTCCTCCTGAAAATCAGACGATATCGCGGCCGGAAGAGAGTTCGGGAAGGGGTTCTGACACCGCCGTCCGGCGCTTCACAATCCCCCTTGCCTAGAAAGTGTCCTTCCGCCGGCGCATGGCCTTCTCCACTCTCTCGCGCGCCAGGCGCATGGCCACCGGGCGCGGATTCTCCCTGCGCTTCAAGCTTTCGGACACCACCGCCTTGGTCGCGGAAGTTATCCTGGTCTTCACCAGACCGAACATCTTATCCGGCGAATATCCCGCGTATTCCGCATAGGAGGATATCACGCCGCCGGCGTTCGCGACGAAATCCGGCACGAACATCACTCCGCGGCGGAAGAGCTCGTCCTCGATGTTTTCGCGCATGGGGATGTTCCCCGCCTCCACGATGAGCTTGGCCGAGACGTGCTTCTTGTTCCCCTCGTGGATGACGTCCGTGACCGAAGCCGGAATGAGAATATCCACCGGCACCCCCCAAAAATCCTCCGCCGGGATGCGCTCGGCGCCCTGGTAGGCGGTAATGGGCTTCTTCAGAGCGATGAGCTTGCGCATCCGTCCCGGCTCAAAGCCTTGCGCGGAATACATGGCGCCGGTCTGGTCCGCGACGGCAATGACCTTGGCTCCCATGGCGGTCAGATGCTCCCAGGCGAAAGTACCCACGTTGCCGAAGCCGTGGATCGCCACCCGGGCGCCCGCAATGGGCAGGCCGATCTCCTTGGCGGCCACCGCCGCGGAATGGGCCACGCCGAAGCCGGTCGAGCCGAATTCATGCGGTATGCCGCATTTCTTGCCGCCCTTGTGCTTAGTGCAATACTCCGCGGGCTTGCCGGTCGCGGCATCCCACATTTTGACCGCCTCCACGAACCATTGCATTTCCTTCTCGCCGCTCTGCACGTCCGGACCGGCGATGTATTTGGAAAGCAGGAGCGGGCGCAGGGCGCGGGCGAAGCTCTGCACGAACTTTTTCTTCAGGGAATCCGGCCCGCCGGGCCACCTTATCCCGGCCTTGGCTCCGCCGAAGGGAATGCCCGCCAGGGAATTCTTCCAGGTCATGGTGCTCGCCAGACGGTAGACCTCTTCTTCGCTCACGTTCGCGGTCATGCGGATGCCGCCCTTGCCCGGACCGAGCGCCGTGTTATGGACGACCAGAAAACCCTGCATGCCCAGCTTGGGGTCGTTTATCTTAAGCACATACTCCGGACCGTAAATGTCCTCTTCCATATTCGATTTATATTTTTGGTCTATTTCTTGAGCAGCAGTTCTTTCAGACGGGGCTTGTCGAAGCCGACGATTATCTCGCCGTCCACGTCGATCACGGGCACTCCAAGCTGCCCGGACTTCTTGATCATTTCCTCCACCGCCTGGGAATCCACCGCCACGTTCTTTTCGGAATAGTCGATCTTGTTCTCCTTGAAGAACGCCTTGGCCATGTTGCAGTAAACGCAGGTCGGCGTGGTATAAATGGTGATTTTCGGCATTGCTAGGGTTCGGTTTTGGTTTGCGTTCGACCTTTCTTGTCGTCCATGGTCCTGATGAGCGATCTTATCATCGGGTCGGCTATCTTTATCTCATAGCAGATGGACTGGCCCATGCGCTCCCGGCGGATGAGGCCCGTCATTTCGAGTATTTTGAGCTGCTGGGAGGCGGCCGGCACGGAAATGCCGAATATCTTGGCTATTTCCGTGACGCACAGATCGCGATGCTCGAGGAGCAGGCGGAAAATGCGGTAGCGCCTGGCATCCGAGAGCGCGCCGAACACGATGGGCAGGCGCTCATCCTCGCGCTCGATGGTCTTGCGGATCCGGTTTATCTGAAGCTGGGAAAGCATCGGAAAAGGGTTGACAGTCGAAAAAATAAATTGCCTAGTATTAAGGACTTAAGCAAATGCTTAAACATCGTATTCCGGGAGCGCTCCCC
>CAZCTJ010000032.1:0-8745 GCA_964501675.1 uncultured Candidatus Saccharibacteria bacterium | reverse complement strand
GTCACCACCATGTACCGTCCGGCGACGGCGGGGTGGGGCTTCACGGTGACGACCTGGATCAGGGTGTTGTCCCGGATCGAGGCCGCGAGTTCGGTGAGATCCTTTTCGTCGAAGTCCTGTCTCGGTTGGTTGGGGTCGGTGTCCACCAGGGCCAACGGAAGCTCCTGGTACGATTCACGGATGTCCAGCTTCATCCCGTCCTCCCTGCCCTAATGGGCGTTAAATTCACAATATTCCTGGGTCTCACTATATTCTTTCTTTACGGCTAATTCAATGAAGACAACGGCCATTTTGAGAGAGTGGGGAATCTTTCTTTATTCGCCAAAACCGGTTCTTTGCGTAAGTTGTGAATAACTAGGCGTCCTTACCGGAAATAATCCTTGTAATATAAGGATTTTTCGGTTCCGGGTAGCTGTTTTCCATTATTTTGACGTAGCTATTAAGTGGTGTAATATGATATCGAAGTGGTGAGTTGTGGATAATTCTGGGGAGAAACTGCCATTTCGGGGGATTACTTTAGAAGGGGTCCCCGGCCTTTAAAAGGCATTAAGTGGATTTAAAAGAGGGGGCGTTCCCGAAGGGGGATGCCCGGCCCCTCTTCTTCGTTCGCATAATCACATGCTTCTAGGCGAATACCGACACAATCTGGACACCAAAGGTCGGGTGGCGATACCGGCGAAATTCCGCGAAAAGCTCGCGGCCGGAGCCATCATAACCAGGGGTTTGGACAACTGCCTTTTCGTTTTCGGACCGAAGGAGTGGGAGGCGCTCGCGGCGAAGCTCATTGCTCTGCCGCTTTCGCAATCCAATTCGCGCGCCTTCGTGCGCCTGATGCTTTCGGGCGCCGCGGACGTGGAGTTCGATGCGCAAGGGCGGATATTGATCCCGGATTATCTGCGGAAGTACGCGGGATTGGACAAGAAGGTGGTCATCACCGGCCTTTACAGCAGATTGGAGATCTGGGGCGAAGAGCAATGGGAGAAATACAAGCAGAAGACGGAAAGTTCTTCGGAGGAGATTGCGGAGAAGCTTTCTGAATTAGGAATCTAATTCAGAAATTAACCTAATTTCTAATTGATCTAATTGACTTAAATAATTCCAGATTTCGAAATTTGAAAATTGGGATTTGTTTAGAAATTAGGAATTAGACATTAGAAATTATGGTCCATACGCCAGTTCTTTTAAATGAAGTCCTGAAGTTCCTTGATCCGCGTCCCGGGGAATTCCTGATAGACGGTACGGCGGACGGCGGGGGACATGCGAGCGCGCTTCTCGCGCGGGTCCTGCCCGGCGGGAAACTGCTTGCGGTGGACCTGGACGAAGAGATGCTCGAGGCCGGCCGAAAGTACGTGACCGAAGGCCTGCCCCGAAAAGATTCGGAGGCGTTCCTGGTTCAGACCGGCAATTACGCCGAGCTGCCGGCGGTCCTCGCCGAAAGAAATCTGCCCAAGGCGGACGGGCTGCTCTTGGATCTCGGATTCTCGTCGGTCCAGCTCGATGCCGGACGCGGATTCAGCTTCGCGAAGGACGAGCCGCTTCTCATGACCTACGCGCGGGACGACCGGCCGGTCGCGGAGCTCCTGCGGACCATGGGCGAAGCCGAACTTGCGGACATCATTCGCCGGTATTCCGGCGAAAAGTACGCCCGGAAGATATCCCGGGCGATAAAGGAAGCCAGCCGGCGGAAAAGGATAACGAGCACCGGCGAGCTGCGGCAGGCGATAGTCTCCGCGGTGCCGCGGAATTACGAACGCGGCCGCATCGACCCCGCCACCCGCACCTTTCAAGCCCTGCGGATACACGCGAACCGGGAATTGGACAATCTGGCCGAGGTTCTGGGCAAGCTTCCAGAGATACTCGCTCCCGGCGGCCGGGTCGCGATAATCGCCTTCCATTCCCTGGAGGACGAATTGGTCAAAGAAAAGTTCCGGGACATGGCGCGGAGGGGAGAGATGGAAGTGCTGACCCGCAAACCGGTGGTTGCATCCGCGGAGGAGGTCGCCCGGAATCCCCGCAGCCGGTCCGCAAAGCTCCGAGTCGGACGCCTGAACGCCGAGTGAAAGACTTATCAACATCCGGAAAGGGAAAATATAGATTAAACTTATGACGATAATTCAGCCGAATCATTCGAACGTCTGGTTGAACCGAACCTTGGTCCTCTTGGTCGCGCTCGTGGTGTTCTCCGCCGCCTGGCTGGTGTCTTTGTATACCCAGTTGGTGAATTTGAACCATGGGATCTCCCAGGCCTCGTCCGAGATCCAGGACATCCAGACCGCCAACGCGGAGCTGAAGGACCGGATCTTCGGCCTTTTCGACCAGGACCGGATGAAAGCGGTGGCCGATGCGCGTTCCCTGATCAAAGACCGCGAACCACAGTATCTAGAAGCCGATAAATGGTCTCTCGCCGCCTCACAGCCGTAGTCCTGTTCTTCACGCTGGGATATGCCGCGCTGCTTTTTCGCCTGTATGACATCCAATTGACCCGTGGCGGGGAATACCTGGTCCGCGCGGAATCGCAGTATGCGGCGCAGAGCCTCCTCAAAGCGGAACGGGGAGGCATTTATTTCACCGACAAAAAAGGCAAGCTGCTCCCGGCGGTGACCAATAAGGATTTCCCGCTGATCTACGCGGTGCCCAAGGTCATCGAGGACCCCTCCGAGACGGCCTATAAGATCGCCCCGGTCCTGAACAGGCCCGCCACCGATCTCTTGGGATCGCTGTCCAAGCCGGGGGATCTGTACGAGGCCTTGGAGAAAAAAGCTCCGGAGGAAAAGGCGCGGGAAGTGGAAGGACTGGACATCCCGGGCGTCTACGTGGAATGGGTCCCGGAGCGCTTCTATCCTTTCGGCAAGCTCGCCTCCCACCTCCTGGGATTCGTCGCGCCGAGCGACGAGGACGTGGGCGAGAACGGCAGGTACGGGCTGGAAGAGCTTTACAACGAACAGCTGACCGGCATCCGGGGCGAGATACGGGACGGGGACATCCGTCCGCCGCGTCCGGGCAAAGATCTCATCCTGACCATTGATCCCAATATCCAGCTCGAAGCCGAGCGGATACTTCAGGACCTGGTCCGGGAGCATTCCGCGAAGAGCGGCAGCGTCATAGTGGAGGACCCCAAAACGGGGCGCATTCTCGCCATGGGCAGCTTTCCCAACTTCGATCCGAACAGCTATTCCAAATTCGACCTGTCCGACTTCCTCAATCCGGTCGCCCAGCACATCTATGAGCCGGGTTCGGTGTTCAAGATCATCACCATGGCCGCGGGCCTGGATTCCGGCAAGGTCAGTCCGGAAACCACCTTTTATGACACCGGCAAACTCGAGCTCAACAAGCGGGTCATCCGCAACTGGGACCTCAAGGCGAACGGCGCGGTCACCATGTCGAACGTCATCGAGAAATCCATAAATACCGGAGCCGCATTCGTGCAAAGGCAGACCGGCGAGGAGGTCTTTACGCGATATGTGCAGAAATTCGGTTTCGGCGATAAGACGGGCGTCGATCTGCCCGGCGAACTCAAGGGGGACCTGCGGCGGCTTTCGCCGGAATCCCCGGCCATCGCCTTCGCCACCGCTTCCTTCGGGCAGGGCGTGGCGGTGACGCCGATCCAGATGATAAATGCGTTCGCGGCGATCGCCAACGGCGGCCGACTGATGCGCCCGTACGTGAATGCGGAGATGAAGCCCAAGGAGCTGGGCCGGCCGATCAAAGAGGAGACCGCCCGGGAGGTCATCAAAATGATGGTTTCCGCGGTGGACAAGGCGGGAGTGGCGAAGATAAAGGGCTACGCCCTGGCCGGCAAGACCGGCACCGCCCAGGTTCCGGAAAAAGGCGGCTATTCCGACACCCGTTTCGTGAACACCTATATCGGTTTCGGTCCGGCCAGCAACCCGAAATTCGTGATATTATTCAAATTGGACGAACCGGCCGGAACGCCTCTCGCGGGCGCGACGGTGGTGCCCGCTTTCCGGGACCTCGCCCAGTTCGCCCTCAATTATTACAATATCGCCCCCGATCGGCTCCAGGAATGAAATGAAACAGCTGGCCATCACCATCCTATCGGCTCTCTTGCGGCAGCTTGCGCGGCTCATCATCTGGCGTTTTCGCCCGGGCATTGTGGGCGTGACCGGCAGCGTGGGCAAGACCTCCGCTAAGCTTGCCATTGCGGCCGTTCTCTCCGCGGAGCGGAGCGTGCGCTGGTCCAAGGGGAATTTGAACAATGAACTGGGCCTGCCGCTCGCGATACTGGGCGACTGGAAGGAACAGCAACTTGCGCTTGTGTCCCGGGGAGAGCCGGCCGGCGAGCGGCGTTTGGAAAAAGCGTTCTTCTGGCTGAAGGTCATCCTGCTTTCCGCTTTCCGCATCGTTTTCGGCCGGCGGTCGGGGTATCCCGAGATACTGGTTCTCGAATACGGTGCGGACCGGCCGGGGGACATCAAGAGTCTTTTGGACATCGCGCGGCCCAACCTAAGCGTCATAACCGCGGTGGGGGACGTGCCGGTGCACGTGGAGTTCTATTCCGGTCCGGAGGAAGTGGCCAGGGAAAAGGCCCGGCTCATTGAATGCCTGCCCTCTTCGAGCTACGCTATTTTGAATTACGACGAGGAGCGGGTGAGCGCCTTGGCCGACCGGACCCGCGCGCACGTGCTGACCTTCGGCTTCGACAAGGGCGCGGACGTGCGCATCGCGAACCTGGAGAACCGCTCGGAGGGCGAGCGTCCGGTGGGAGTGGCCTTCAAGCTGGAATACGGGGGCAGCCACGTGCCGGTGCGCATCGACGGCGTGTTCGGAAAATCCCATGCCTACGCATCCGCCGCGGCCGCCTGCGTCGGCATCATTTTCGGACTGAACCTGATCAAGATCTCCGAAGCGCTCGGCGCCTATAAGCCCGCTCACGGGCGGATGGAATTGGTGCCCGGAGTGAAATACACCTATATCGTCGACGACTGTTATAACGCGAGCCCCTTGTCCATGCGTTCCGCGTTGGAGACCCTGAAGACCCTGCCCGGCAAGCGCAAAGTGGCGGTTCTGGGCGATATGCTCGAGATAGGCAAATACGCGATGGATGCCCACGAGCAGATCGGCAAGATCGCCGCGGAGACGTCGGATCATCTCGTGACCGTGGGGCCGCGGGGCAAATTCATCGCGGAAGGGGCCCGGAAGGCGGGGATGAACAAGCGGAACATCCAGAGCTTCGACCTGGCGGAGGAGGCCCGGCGGCCCGGCCAGGGACTGATCCGGAAGGGAGACCTTATCCTCGTAAAAGGTTCCCGGGGCATGCACCTCGAAAGGGTGGTGGAGGAGATAAAGGCGTTCTAGAGACAGTGAGTAGTAAGTGGTAAGTGGTAAGTGAGGCCATGTTTCCCTGGACAGAATTTATTATCTACTACATACTACTTACTACTCCCGATTACCGTGTCAGGGGCCCCATCGTCTAGTCTGGTCTAGGACACCGCGTTCTCAGCGCGGGAACACCGGTTCGAATCCGGTTGGGGCTACACTTCGACAAGCTCAGTGCGGGCGTTAGAAGATCATCTGTCGCCTTGTTTTCGGATCCGAACGAACGGGAGGGGTCGATTTGTTTTCTATTAAAACCGGCGTCGAGCGGCCCTCGCGGCCGTCTTTTCTAAGTGAAAAAGCCGTGGTAAGCTCAAGGCACAAAATACATCCATGCGCCAATCCCAGCTTTTTGTGAGGACCGAACGGTTCGCCCCCAAGGACGAGGAGACGGTTAACGCCCAGCTTCTGACCCGGGCCGGCTATGTGAAAAAGCTCATGGCCGGGGTCTATTCCTAT
The DNA here is from genome assembly GCA_964501675.1 of uncultured Candidatus Saccharibacteria bacterium. Lineage (GTDB taxonomy): Bacteria > Patescibacteriota > Minisyncoccia > UBA6257 > 2-01-FULL-56-20 > JBBUAX01. The sequence continues at coordinate 2,952 of CAZCTJ010000032.1, read as the reverse complement.
CTGCCTTTGGGCCTTCGGGTCCTGCGCAAAATCGAGCAGGTTGTGCGGGAGGAGATGAACGCGATCGGCGGACAGGAGATATTGATGCCGATGCTCCATCCCAAGGAGATCTGGGAGAAGACCGGGCAATGGAAGAAGCTCGACGTGCTTTTCGAACTCGAAAGCCGCACGGGCAAGGAATACGCCTTGGGCCAGAGCGAGGAGGAGGTGGTCGCGCCGCTCGTGATGAAGCGGGTCCAGACCCACGGGGACCTGCCGGTCGCGGCTTACCAGATACACTGGAAATTCCGGGATGAGCTGCGTTCCAAATCCGGGCTTTTGCGCGGCCGGGAATTCTTCATGAAGGATATGTACAGCTTTCATGAGAACCAGGAGGATTTCGAGCGGTTTTATGCGACCGTCAAACAGGCGTATTTGAAGATATTCTCCCGCCTGGGGCTCACGGCCAAGGTGACCGAGGCCTCCGGCGGCAGTTTCAGCGAGAAGATATCCTATGAATTCATCGTGCTCACGGACGCGGGCGAGGATGACATATTGTATTGCGATTCGTGCGAGTTCTGCGTGAACGCGGAAATAGCCAAGCAGAACGAAAAGGATCCGTGCCCCAAATGTCTGGCTTCGCCAGATCCCGCGCAGCGGGACAAGCCGGGCAAGCTCGCGCGAGCCAAGGGTTCCGAGGTCGGGAATGTGTTCGATCTGGGCCAGAAGTACGGCAAGGATTTCGGGCTGACCTTCACCGACCGGGAAGGCAAGCGGGCCTACCCGGTGATCGGCTGTTACGGCATAGGCATCTCGCGCCTGATGGGCGTGCTGGTGGAGAAAATGCACGACGATAAGGGCATCGTGTGGCCGGAGATAGCGGCGCCCTTCAAGGTGCATCTTCTGGAGCTGGGCGACGCCTCCGCGGAACAGCTTTATCTCGATTTACAAGCCCGGGGCGTTCCAGTACTATTCGACGAGCGGGATGCGACCGCCGGCGTGAAATTCGCCGATGCCGACCTTCTGGGCATGCCTTTTCGGGCGGTGGTGAGCTCGCAGACGGGGGATAAAGTGGAACTTAAGCGCCGGGACTCGCAGGAAACGGAGCTGGTCAGCCGGGAGGAATTCTTAAAGATGATGTCGAGCGGCACAAAATGAAATTCATGTCTAAATTCTTCGACCCCCTATTCAAGGACGTAGGCATCGATCTGGGCACCGCGAACACCCTTATTTATCTCAAGAACCGGGGCTTGGTCATCAACGAGCCTTCAGTGGCCGCGGTGAATCTTAAAACCAACCAAATGCTCGCGGTGGGAGAGGACGCCAAGCGCATGCTCGGCCGCACCCCCGCGCATATCGGAGTGACCCGGCCGCTGGTGAACGGGGTCATTTCCAATTTCGAAATGACCCAGGAGATGCTCCGGCAATTCTTGCGGCGCTTGAACACGCGCAATTTGCCGTTCTCGAGCTTCCGGCGCGGGATACTCGCCATCCCCAATAACCTGACGGAAGTGGAGCGAAAATCCGTGGAGGATGCGGCGATGAACGCCGGCTGCGCCAAGGTCTATCTGGTGGAGGAACCGGTGGCCGCGGCTTTGGGCGCGAACCTGCCCATCGACATGCCCGTCGCGAACCTGATCATCGACATCGGCGGAGGCACCACGGATATCGCGGTCATTTCCATGGGCGGCACGGTCATCTCGAAGACCCTGAAGGTGGCGGGCGACAAGTTCAACGACGATATCATCCGGTTCGTGCGCGACGAGTTCAAGCTGGTCATCGGGGAGCCGACCGCGGAATACGCGAAGATCGCGGTGGGTTCGGCCATCCCTCTGGACGAGCGGATGGAGATCGAGATCCGCGGACGGGACCTTTCGAGCGGTCTGCCCCGGGAGATAACCGTGAAGAACAGCCATATCCGGGTGGCGATCTCGAAATCCCTGCGGGTCGTGACGGATTCGGTGCTGGAGGTCATCGAAGGCACTCCGCCGGAACTGGTGGGGGACATGCTGAAGCAGGGCATCATGCTCTGCGGCGGCGGCTCCCTGCTCCGGGGGCTGGACGAACTGATCGAGAAAGAGACCTCGGTCCTGACCCAGGTGGCGGACGATCCGCTGACCTGCGTGGTTCGCGGACTGGGGCAGGTGGTGGATTCCTTCGAGCATCACCGGGAGATATTGGATAATCCCCTGAAACCATTGGAAATAAACCTTTAAGATGAGGGAGGGGTGGGTACTGGGAATCCTGGTTGCGCTCATAGCCGCGGTTCTTATCCTGGGACCCGCGCCCGCGGTGCGTCTGGGAAATCTGTGGGAAGGCCGGATGCCGGTCCCGGATCGGGACCTCCTGATCGAGAACGAAGCGCTCAAGGCGGAGCTCGCGGAGCTCGAGGAGCTTCGGAAGCATCTTCCGGACCGAATGCCCGCGGGCTCGTTGCCGGTTTTCATTTATTCCCGCTACCCCCTGAATTTCAAGAACGAACTTATCGTGAGCGCGGGTGGGAACGACGGGGTCAAGGAAGGCATGATCGCGGTCCTGCCCGGCAGGTCCGGCGATTCGGTGTTGGTCGGACGGGTCGCGCAGGTCTTCCCGGAGACGTCCCTGGTGCTCACCTTGTTCGATCCGCGTTTCCAGACGGCCGTGCGCGTGGGCGAAAGAACCGAGGCTCTGTTTTCGGGAGGCAGCGAGCCGAAGGCCACCCTGATACCTAAGAAGGACGAGGTCAAGGAGGGTGATGTGGTTTCCGCGGCCGGAGCCGGGTTTCCGTATGCGCTCGCGATCGGCGAAGTGGCCCGGATGCTTCCGGCTTCCGACCAGCTTTTCCAGGAAGCGGCCGTTCGCTTGCCTTATGATTCGAACGAATTGCGGTCGCTGATCCTCTTGCCCCAGGTGAAATGAGGACGCTGATCCTGATTGCAGTGGTGGCGTTCGTCGCGCTTTTGCAGTGGCAGTTGTCCTGGCTCGCCGGTTTTC
>CAZCTJ010000031.1:1078-8879 GCA_964501675.1 uncultured Candidatus Saccharibacteria bacterium | reverse complement strand
CCCGCCGCGACCTCCGCGAGGCCGGCTTCGGTCATAGCGATACCGGTTCTTTCACGGCAGACACCCGGAAAGTGTCCCGGATATCGTGCAGTATCGTCCAGGCCTTTTCCGCGTCGAACTCCCGGACCGTGCCCGGTTCGTACACGCCGATGTTCGTGGTATGCAGGGTTTCCTCGATCTCATAGCAGCGTCCGCGATAAAGGGTGCGGTAAACTTTGGATTCGTAGAAATTGCCCGCCGCCGCTCCCATGGTTTCCCCCGTCCGGAAATCCTGCCCGTTTATCGTCTTTCTGCCGCTCAACGCGGAATTCTCCCGGCCTCCGGCGAGGTCCGCAAAACAAGTTTCCTCCGTCGCCTCATAGAGAATGCTTACGGTGAGGTACGCTTCGGAGAAATTGGTCCTGGGCGTCTCGAACGCGTCCGCGGGGAAAGCGACCTGGACCCGGGATCGGGCGGGGCCCAGCGTCCCGCCGATCGCCTGTTCGCCTCGGAATATGTCGAAATCGCGGGGATATTTAAATTCGTAAGCGATGTATTCCTCGCTCGCCCGCAGGTAGTCCTGGTCCAGCCAGACCTTCTTTTTGTTCTGATCGGCATAGGAATATCCTCCGTTCCCGCCTTCCGGCTTCAGGTCCCGGCCGTCATCCTTGGGGATAAAGTAGGACGCATAAAGATAGGTCGCGGCTATGCCGACCAGCATGCCGACGAGCGCGGTCAATACCCGGGTGTTCATGTCTCAATTATACGCGAGAAGGGACGGGATTCACACACACGCCCTCAACGAAGCTCGACCCGCAACATCAAGATCGGCAATATGCAAACCAAGGCTCCGGCTAACTCCTTGTATCAATCAATATCCCCGTCTTTTATCGCGTGCTTGATAATGTCCAAATTGCAGCTCTTGTGCTCCGAGCACCACGACTGACATCTCTTCGCGGTCTCCTTGTCTGCATAAAACAAACCGCACTCCTCGCATTTATAATATTCTGCGCCGCCTTTTTTGATCACCTTAACCATTTGCAGCTATTTGTTGGCGTTGTAGATGGCGGAGCGCTTCCTATGCGATAAGCAATCCTTCCGTCCGCCTTTCCCCCGCGGTCCGGGCTCCTGCACCGCTCCCGAACTCGACATAGTGGTCGCCCAGCGCCGATTTGGGAACGGTGACCGTAAGAAGGGTGCTCGCGATATCGGTCCGATGCGCCTTTATGTCCTTGCCGAGCTTGTCCAAGAGCAGCTCCCCGCTCAAACCCACGCTCGACATCGCTTCCCGGCTCACCAGAACGGATAGGCGCGCCCCGGGGAAAGCTTTCTTAAGGCGGTTTACCTTCTTCAGGACCGCGAGGAGGTTGCTCGCGAGGATATCGCCCGATTTGCTGCCGTACACCTGGTCCAGGACGAAGCCCATCCCCTTCTCGCCGTCCGAGTTCTCCACGGGGCAGAGAAAGGCTATCTCGTCCGCCAAACTGCCCGGCGAACCCGGCGACTGGCTCATCAGATAGAATTTGTACGGCTCGCCGAAAGTGAGATTGGTATCGTTGTTAACCTCCGGCGTAAGACATCCCAAACACTGGCGCATGTTCTCGACTATGAGATTGAGGTCGCTCGTCATCCGGCTCACTATTTCCACGGGCGCTTCGCTTTTTCCGAGCATCTTGCTTATTTCCGCCACCCGGTCCGTGAGTATGGGATTGCCCGACTGGTGAATGCCGGCCTGGATGCGGCCGACCTGTTCCGTAAGGTTGCGGTAATTCTCTTCTAGGCTTTGCATCTGCGCCCGGATGCCTTGCAGGTACTCCCGGAGCACGCCCTGTTCCTCCGAGGAAAGATTGTGGCTTTCCTTGACGACGATGTTCTCCAAATAGCTAAGGTCCTGGGATAGCGCGAGCGCCCCGGACCCGGGCTCGAAATTCTCGCCCAGGCGCGAAAAGACAGCGACCACTTCCGGGCTGGGCTGAAGGAGGTCCCGCAGGCGGGTTATCTCCGCCTGGACGTTCCCCGTCTCCACGGCCCGCAAGATGTTCGCCACGAAGCCCAAGCTCTTCACCTCATCCTGGATGGTCTTTATCCCGGCCGACGTGAGCTCATCAAAACCGTATATCGTCCGGAGTTCGTCCAAGATCTCCGCCTCTTCCGCGGTAAGTTCGATCTTCTTGCCCCTCGAACGTTCATAGCCCTTGGCCAAACTCGCGCCGACCGATTTGCCCGCCCGGCGGCAGAGCCGGAACAATTCCCGCTGTTTGCCTTCCGGATACACATCTTCGTCGCCCAACTCCGCAAGGTTAAGGAGCAACCCGCCGAGCTTCACGTCAATGGTCTCCGCGCTGCCCAACCGCTGGGCGATCTCCTCGGCTTGGAGCATCTCCCGGAACTTTGGCAGGTCCTCCGCGCCCACGCCGAGATTCTCCGCGGTCAAGATGTTCGCCGCATCCCGCTCCTCCACCAGCCGTCGAAGGGCGGGCACCCGTTCCGCGTCGAAAATACCCGGGAGATCCACCTCCCGGCCCTCCCGGAAAGCATCCCACTCGCCGTTCAAGGCGAGGCCCAGAAAAAGGGACAGGGTGTGCTCCGATGCCTCATTGCGCCCGTTCAGGTTCGCGAGATACCGGCTGAAATTCCGGACGGCGCGCAGGGCCTGCTCGTCCATTTCCGGCACCTTGATGATGCCGAATTTTTCGCGGAACCTCTCCTCGATGGAAGCGGCGATGGCTTGGCGCGCTTCCTTGAGCAGGGCGAGCTTCGCCGCATCGCTCTCGGAGCCGCCGAGCCGGTCCGCGAGCGCGGCCAGCCGTTTCTGCATACCCAGCATATCCGCGGAGTCCGCCTCGCCCTGCGCGTCTTTCGCGAGAAACAGTTCCGTTTGATACATGGGCATGAGCTCCTCCGCGAAGAATTTGAGCTGTTTCGGACGCAGGGCGTCGAAGATGCCGAAAAATTCCCGGAAAGCCAAGGGCGCCGCCTGAAGCATTTCCTGGGAGGCTTTGTAATATACTGCCCGTTCGTCCTCATCCCAGCGCTCCTTGTCCAGGCGGTCTTCCTGCTTGAGCAGACCCGCGGTCAGTTCTTTTTTGGTCACCTCGCCCAGGGCGGGATCCGTCATTTTCGTCCAAACCTCCCAGCCCAACTCGCCCAGAATGCCCACGTATTTCAAACTGCCCGCACCTTCGAAATCGCGGATGGCGCCCAGGACGGCGATGGCCTCCGGCGGACAGGAACCCAGCCCGCCAGAGAGAAGATCGCGGTAAGCTGAACGCATGCCCCTAAGGCAGATATCCCGGCCCTCCCGGTTCGCGGGCGCGAACTGCGCTTTTACCGTTTCGAGCGTACCCGCATCGATGACGGGGAGCCGTCCGTATTCGAGCGCAAGGTGCAGGATCAGAAATCTCTCCCAATTCTCCGGCGTGATCTCGGCGACCCCGTTCAGGCTCTGCACTATATCCCTTTCGACGGGACCGGTCCCGAGGAGCGCGAACTCCCGCAGCGGTTCGAACAGGAAGAGGTCCCGGTAGCTGGAATGGGAGTAGCCGGGGAAAGCCGCGCGGAGTTTCTGGAGCTCGGTCCGGACCCTGTCGGTCAATCCGGCCTCCCGGCTTTTCTCCCGGATCTTCGGCAAGTGCTCCAGATTGAAACTGTAGCCGTATTCAGAGAGCACTCCTACGAGCTCGAAGAACTCTTCTTCGTCCGCGGCCGCGCAGAGTTCTTCCAAATGGTTCGCGACCGAACCCGCAAGGGCCCAATGGCCGGAATCTATTTTTTGCAGACGGCGTATCGTCCCGATCGCTTTTTCCACCTTTTCCGTCGGGAGGCCGAATATCTCCGAAATGCCGGCCAAGTTCTCCGGGGTAAGCCCGGACTCGGAGACGGCGATCTCCGCGGCGAAGTTCCTTGCCCAGTCGTGCTGCAGCTCGGCCGAATTTTTGAAAAGTATCTCGGGCGCCCGGAGATCGCCGTTCCGATACCGCGTGAGGAGCGCCCGGGCGACGGCCTCGGGATTGTCGAACGAGGCCTGCCTGCCCGCCGCATCGGCGAGAAGCGCGTATCCCTCCTCATCCAGGCTCCCCTGCCTACCGGCCAGGCATTCCAACACGAAAAGCAAGGCGGACGGGTCCTGCTTCAAGACATGCAGGGCCATCCGGCTAAGGTGCCCGTCGATCTCCTCGCGGACGGAGGCCTCGGAATCACCGCTTAAGTAGTATCGGCCGGGATATTTCCGGATGAGGGAAACCACTTCGATAAGACCGGGAATATGGAGAGCTTCCAATTCCTCGAGCTTGTCGGGACCGAAAGAGCTCGCCAGCTTCACCAGCATATTCTGGGAAGGGTCCACTCCCCAGGGATTGAACGGCCGCTCGCCGGAATGCCCGGATTCGCGGAAGGCGTTCAGAATCTTAACGGGCACGAGTTCCGGCCGGTCGAACCCCCTCCATAAGGTCATACCCAAACCGATGGATTCGTTGGTGTGTTCCGGCGTATTCATTAACCGGCGCAAGACCTCCCGGGACAGGAATCCATCCGTTTCCTGGACCATCGGGTCGCCTCCGTTCGCTTCGCAGTATATTCGCCAGCGCTCCGGATCAAAATTCGCGATGAGTTCTTCGAGCCCTGAAGTTCGGGAAGCTTGCTCAACTCCCCTCTTTTTATATTCCGACCCGTGCACGCCCGGTAATTTGTCGAGCGAGCTCAGAAGCCGGAGATAGAGTTCGGCCACCCCGGACCTCGCCTCGTTCATCTTCTTTTTCTCCACAAGTTCGTGGTACGTCTCGAATTTCTTGCTGTTCGAGTCGAATCCCCGGCTCCAGTGCGAATCAAGCACCGAATATGCCGCCCAGGGCAACTTTTTTATCTCTTTTTTCAGATCCTCCGCTTTTTGCATCTGCGCCTCCCGTTCTTCGTTGCCCCTGAAGGCTTCCCCTATGTAAAAGACGGCCCTGGTATCGAATACCTGCTGCAGAAGTTCGCGGGAACGCGCGAGGATCTGTTCTGCATCCTTGGCCAGCTTCGGGTCCGACATGACCCTCGGCGCCACTTCTTCCGAGATAACTTTGTCGGCATATTTGTCGCTCATCTCCCGGATGCGCTCGGCCGGAAGAGGTTCTACCTTCGCATCCGCGACGGCTCCGGCCGCAGCAAGCTCCTTGTCCATCACTTCTGTCGCGGCATACCAAAACGTCCGCCCCAGTTGGACCGTCAATTCATGCTCATTCCAATACCCATATGACTCGCTAGGAAAATCTTCCTGAAAATATCTCAAATTTCGCAACACTCTAAGATGTTCAGTTTCCGCATCGAAGTTCGCGAGCTCCATCGTTTTCTCCATGACCTCGCGGCGGTGGAAGAGCTTGCCCAGGCCGAACTTCCGCCGGGATATGTCGGATATCTGCTTGGAAATGCGCCAGCGGCCCTCTTCCCTCGAATCCGTTTCATTCTCGAGCTCATCCCGGGAACCGAATCCCGACCGGCCAAGCTCCTGTTTTTCGAAGGCGGCAATGGCGAGAGAGAGGTCCTGCCGGAGGCGCTGAGCCGCCAGATACTCCTCTCTTGCCGACTTCAAAAGCTCAATGGCGCTCGCCACCTCTTGCCCGAATGCAGCTATGTCCGACATGGAACCCCCTTTGAAGCGCGCGGCCGAATCGGCCTTCTCCTTCGCCGCCTTAATGAGCGCCTCCCTTCTCGCAAGGGCGTTCTTGTACCGTTCCGTTCCGTCTTGCTTCAGCTTTTGGAGCTCTGCCCAAGAAGCAGGGACAGGGACCAGCGGCTCCCGCGACGATCCCTCCTCCAGCTCGTCCTTTTCCGCATCTTTAAGCGCATCGAAGTGTTCCAGGGCGCGCTCGAAAATGCGGCAGAGCTCCTCCGCCCGGGCGACCGCCGCATCCTGATCCGAAATCCTAAGTTCCGGAGGGGGCTCTTGCTCCGGCTTGACGGATTCTACCTCCAGGGATCCCGGCGCTTCTTCGGCCATTTATATGAAACCAGCATACCGCAGAGCGCGCCGATTTCGCAATCAGCGGGGGCAGTGGGAAGCGAACGTCGCGAGTCGCTGTACAGCGACTCGCTCCCTCACAACCTCTCGGTTTTGAGTGATTTCCTACACGGGGAAACTCCCGTTTCCCCGACCCTCTTCCCGTTCGATTCTTACTGCCGTAGACGAAAAAGATATATCGCAAGGATGTATCGTTTTCGCTATTGCGGGGGCAGTAGGAATCGAACCCACGTTAGCGGTTTTGGAGACCGCTGTCCTGCCACTGAACGATGCCCCCGAACATAGATTTTTTACCACACCGGCCCTTAAATTCAAAGCCCCGCGGAGCGGGGCTTTGAGCTATTTGCCGGTGATGCGGACCTCCTTGTGGGTGGTATGTTTCCGGTCCCAGGGGCAGAACTTCTCGAAAGTTATCTTTCTTTCGATGGTCTTTTTGTTCTTGCGGGTATAGTAATTCCGGCGCTTGCACACCTCGCACCGCAGACCGATAAGATTGTCCGAATATTTGACCTTGGCCATATATAGAATCCAGTATCCAGAATTTAGAATCCGGGCATCCCGGAAACAGGGATACATTATCAGAAATACCAAGGGGGGTCAATCCCGGCGGGTTTTTAAATGAGTTGCGGCCCGACAAACGAATGCCGGGCCGCGAACTGTTCTAACCGTGCCAGAAGAACCAGGAGGCGGTGAGGCGGGTTTTTGCGCACCGCTCTTCTTCCGCTCGCAGGATCTCTCGGGCCTCTTTTTGGGACACCAGGGGGCTCAGGCGCAGCTGCTCGCCCATGTCCTCTCCGCGAGCCGCTCCCGGGACCAGGAAGTACGCTCCTTGGACGTCAACCTTCTCCAGGCGCCAGCCCTGGAAAAGCTTGACCATGTCCGGGATGCGCCCCGTGTACCGTTCGGGGCGCCACTCCGAGTCCGGGGCGAACGTGAGCATGGGCTTCACTACCGTCAAGTAGCCCATGTACCGCTCCCCACCGAAGTGCATATCCTGCGGGAGGAAAACCGCATAGAAACCGCGGTGCTCCTCGTAGTAGGCGCGGGGCGTCCTTTCCCAGCGCGCTTGCCTCTCCGCCCACTCCAGCCGATTCAGCAGGTCTGCCATCCAGACACACGCCTGGAAAAAGCAGAAGGCGATCGAGATCCAGAGACAGCCCGCCAGGAGCCACTCGAATCCAGACCAGCTCGAAGCGTACCGGAACGAGAGGAGTTCCCAAATCAGTTCCGCCATTGTCAAGCTCCACGTTTGCTTCCCTGTCCCCTCGCCTGCGGTGCAGGCATGTCAGAGCGGGATATTAGCAACCTATATATTATACCAAATGTAATGAAAAAGTCAATGCGCCGGCGGCACGGATAAATCCGAGCAGTTCCGCGGGCCTCAATCCCGGCGAAATCCGGCCCAGAGGAGCCGGGCGCCGACAAAGACCGTCACCAGGGCGTACAAGAATTGCAGGAGCAGAAATGCGTACCCGCTGTCGAAAAAGAGAATGCTCCCTATCCACCAGAGATAGACCGTGCCGACCGCGAACGCGAAGGCGCCGAAAAGGATCCGGCCGAACCGGAGCGCGGCCGGAGGACGGCGATAGTTGTCCGCTGCCGGCGCGGGCAAGACCGATTCCGGGACCGCAACGGGCAGCTGTTTTCTAGTTTTTATTCTTTGCGCGGTGGCGGGCATTATTTCTATATCCTAATTTCTGAATTCTAAATCCTGGATTCTATATCCTGCACTTGAGCCGTTGGCCGGAATCGAACCGGCGACCTACTCCTTACCATGGAGTTGCTCTGCCAGCTGAGCTACAACGGCAAGGAATTCGGGGAAAT
>CAZCTJ010000031.1:0-1068 GCA_964501675.1 uncultured Candidatus Saccharibacteria bacterium | reverse complement strand
CGCGCCGACCGCGAACGCGAAAGCGCCGAAAAGGATCCGGCCGAACCGGAGCGCGGCCGGACGGCGATATGCTCCTGCTTCCGGCCGGAACGCGATCGGTTCGGACGCAGCGGGCACGGCCACGGGCAGCTGTTTTCTGGTTTTTATTCTTTGCGCGGTGGCGGGCATTATTTCTATATCTATAATTTCTGAATTCTAAATCCTGGGTCCCAGATCCCACACTTGAGCCGTTGGCCGGAAGCGAACGTCGCTGCGCTCCTTAGAAACCCTTGGTTTCTAATATCCTCACTATGTTCGGTCTTCCGACACGGGAGGAACCTCATACTTTCCTCCCGGCCCCTCCTTCGGTCCGATCCCGGCCAAAAAACCGAGATTCCTAACCGGGAGCCGATGGCCGGGATCGAACCGGCGACCTACGCCTTACCATGGCGTCGCTCTGCCAACTGAGCTACATCGGCGCGGGTTAAATTTACCCTACCCGAGCGCTTAAATCAAATCCTATTTCCGGGCGAGATAGGCCTCGAAAGCCGATGCCAGGTTGGGGATCAGCTCGTAATTCCGGAAATCCTCCGGGCGTATCCACTCGAAAGCATCGTGGTCTTCGCTCAAAACCACCGCCTCCGAATCCGCGCGGCACTCGAAATATATCCCTACGATCTGCCATTCCTCGCCGCGGACCGTCGGCCGCCACTCCCCCACGTGGAAAGGCAGGCCGGGCTCCGCCGCAAGGCCGGTTTCTTCGCGGACCTCCCGGCGCAAGCTCTCCAAAAAGCGCTGTCCCGGCTCCAGGCGGCCTCCCGGCACGTCCCAGCGCCCCGCGTTCGCGCCGTCGGAGTACTTCGAAGATTCCCGCAGGATAAGCACCCGGTCCCCGTGCTTCACGAACGCTTTGGTGGCTACGAACAACTTGGGCATTTGGAGCCGACGAGGTGAATCTCCCGATGTTTCGGTCGGGATCCCGACTTTCTTATTGTAAATTAAACAGGGCGTCGGGAGAACCCCCCGACTGCAATTTACCCTTGCATAATATCTATATGAGCCACCCGTCGGAGTCGAACCGACAACCTA
>CAZCTJ010000030.1:6018-9214 GCA_964501675.1 uncultured Candidatus Saccharibacteria bacterium | reverse complement strand
CGCTGCCGGACGCCCGATGACCGGACCTTCACCGAGAATGCCGCGATAAGCGGAGAAACCGACGAGTACGGCTGTCCCGCGGATCTTTCTTTCGAGAATTACCCGGCCGGAGAGGTGTTCCGGGGAACCCCGTCGGAGGCGGATTTCGCCACCAAACCCGGCTCGGAAACGTTCCGCAGCCGCATCCGGGAGGCGATGAGCCAGGGCGTGAATTTCGCCGGCAATTGCGTGCTCGCGGAATGGGGCTGCGGCACCGCCTGCCAGGAATACGCGGTGGTGGACGCCCGGACCGGAGCGGTGGTGAGTTACGGCGAGCTGAACTCCGGCAGCGGAGCCGATTTCCGCATCCAGAGCAGACTGCTTATCCTGAACCCTCCCCAGAATCTCCTGCCCATGCCCGAGCTGTATCGCCAAACGACCACGGATTACTACGAGATGAAAGACGGCGAAATGGAGCTCGTCTGCAAGCGGCCCGCTTTGGCCGGACAGGGCGGCGCTCCCCCGCCGGGCCAGAACCCCGGAGAGTTCTGCATCCAGGTCATCACTCCGGCGCGCAACCGGGTGACCGGAGAGGTGCGCGACTTCCCCACCCCCTGCGACGTGCCCGCCGGCTGGGATCCCGTCAGGTGATTTTGCCCCGGGACGGATTCCCGAATACAATTTGAGCATATGCTCAAATTGCCGTTCTTCTCGTCCGACCTCCGGCGCGAGGCGCGCATCCTCATCCAGACGAGCCTGATAACCTTTTTCGCCTGGGGACTGCTGGGACCGATCTACGCCATATTCGTGGAGCGCATCGGCGGCGACATCCTGGATGCGGGCATCGCCTACGCCATCTTCAGCTGCGCCACCGGCCTGTTCGTCCTTTTCTTCGGGACTTCCCAATTCTTTGCGAAGAATGTCCGCCTGATGCTGGTTCTGGGCTATCTTCTGTTCTTCATCGGCACCGCCGGCTATCTCATCGTTCGGACGCCCATCCAGCTGTTCTGGGTCCAGATGGTGCTGGGGGTGGCGTATGGGATATTGGAACCTTCTTTCGACAGCGTCTTCGCCGCGGACCTCTCCGAGGCGGAAGCCAGCCGCCACTGGTCCATCTGGACGGGAGGCACCAGCATAGTGACCGGGATAGCGGCGCTTGCAGGCAGCGCGATAGTCGCGGCCTATTCCTTTACCGTTCTTTTCACGGTCATGAGCGTTCTAAGCTTCGCGGGACTTATGGCCGTGCTTCGGATATTGAAGATTCCCGACGGCGCTGGGGCAGCCAGGACGGAGAGGCCGTGAACCAGAATTCCAGGAATCCGTAGAGCGCCCGCCACAGTGAGCGGAAGAAACGGGGCACCGGGTGTTTTTTGACGCGCTTGCCGGAGACCAGGATGTCCAGATCGTTTTCCAGACGCTTGAGCACCGGCCCGCCATGGCCGACAAGGCCCAGCTCGTAATTGCGGCGCAGGCTCAATATGTCGCAGTTCGCGCTGCCCAGCCACCAGTCCTCGTCGATCAGAAAGAATTTCTGATGGAAATATTCCCGGATGCCGTACCACTCCACTCCGATCGAAAGAAGCATCGAGAGCGGCAGGGCCCGGAATCCGTCGTAGCGTTCGCGATCGGTCGAAAGGGGCGTGATGATCTTTACCTCCACTCCCCGGCGGCGGGCCGCCGCGATCTCCCGCAGCAAGCGCGCGGGCGGCAGGAACCAGGGCGAAGCTATCACGATCCTTTTCCGGGCCGAAGATATCCGGGACAGCAGCCAGCCGTAGATGCGGGCCTCCCGGAGATATGGACCGGAAACCAGGGCCGTTATATCCCCGCTCACGGGCAGGTTGCCCAATACCGCTCCAGGCAGCCGTCCGGACCGGTCCGCGAGCGACCACCATCCCTCAAAAAGCTGGGGCAGAGAGCTTTCCTCGTCGCAATCGCCGAGCCAAAAAATATCCGAGCGTTTCTCGTATATCCTGCCGATGCCCATCCCGCCCAAACCCAGTTTTTTCCGGTCGAACAGGAACAGCCGGGCGTGATTGCGGTAAAGGAAGGAGAACGGCCGGCGCCAAAGATACCTGCCGTTCCGGAACACCCGGGCCTCCGCGCCGCCCGCCCGCAAAAATTTTAAAAGCTCTTCCTGGTCCCCCCAGCTGCCCAATCCGTCCAAAAGCACCCGCACCCGGATCCCTCTGGCCGCCGCGGCCGCGAGCAAAACCGCGAATTCGCGCCCGACCCGGTCGTTATGAAAGGCATACGTGGATATAAGTATCTCCCGTTTGGCGTCCGAGATCAGCCGCTTGAGGACGGGATAAAATTCGGCGCCGTTTTCGAAAAAACGCATCTAGTTGCGCAGATATCTCCGCACCGCCATGAAGCTCGAAAGCATGCCGATGCCCACTCCGAACAGGAGCTGGTACAGGAAGATGCTCAAAAGATGGGTGTAGAAGTATTCGAAGAGATCGAAGCCCGGAATGAGCACTTCGAAATAACCGCTGGTGAAATACGCGGCCGGCGCCGCCAGGATGACCGAAAGGATGGCGGCCAAAACGCCCGCGATGACGCCTTCCACCATGAACGGGCCGCGGACCAGCGCGTTCGATGCGCCCACCGCGCGCATGATGCCGATCTCCTCCCGGCTGGAGTAGATGGCCAGGCCGATGGTATTGAATACCACCAAGCCCGCCACGAGCGCCAGGATGACGGTCAGGATGAAACCGCCCCGGTTCACGTTGTTGATCATGCCCACCAGCCTGTCGATGACCACCTGGTTCTCGAAATAGGTCACTTTGTCGAAGTACTGGCTCAAGTTCGGAGCGGCCAGGTATTCCGCGATGGAGGCATATTGATTGGGGTGGACGGCCTTGATGTCGAGCGAGGCCTCGAAAGGATTCACGGTCAGTTCGTCCACCGCCTGGGTGATGAGCTCGTCCTCCCGGTGCCGCTCCTTGAACCGCGCCAGCGCTTCATCCGTCGAGACGTATTCCACGCGCCTGACCTCGGACAGGCTCTCCAGCGAGCGCTTCACGTTCAATATCTGGTCCTCGGAAGTGTTGGTCTTGAAATAGACGCTGATGTCTATCTTGTCCTGCACGGAATCGATGGCCTGATCGGTGATCGCGTTGAAGAATATGAGCCCCGCGAACATGCTGAGCGCCAGGACCATGATGGCCACCGTCGCGGCGGAGGGCCAGCCGTTCCGCCAAAAATTGGCGAAGCC
>CAZCTJ010000030.1:0-5918 GCA_964501675.1 uncultured Candidatus Saccharibacteria bacterium | reverse complement strand
TACTTTCCGTTCTCCTCGTCCCGCATGACCCGTCCGCGGTCGAGCGTCACCACGCGCTTGTCCAGGCTGTTCACGATGTCCTTCTCGTGGGTGGCGAGGATAAGAGTGGTGCCGAGCTGATTTATCTTCTGCAGGAGATTGATGATCTCCCAGCTGTGGAAGGGATCCAGGTTCCCGGTGGGCTCGTCCGCGATGATGACCTCCGGCCGGTGGACCATGGCCCGGGCGATCGCCACCCGCTGTTTCTCGCCGCCGGAAAGCTCGTGGGGAAAGTTGCCCATCTTATCCGAAAGTCCCACCATATCGAGCACCTGGGGCACCAATTCCGCTATCTCCCGCTGGGGCCGGCCGGCCACTTCGAGCGCGAAAGCCACGTTCTCATAGGCGGTCTTGTTGGGCAGGAGCCGGAAATCCTGGAAAACTATGCCGATATGCCGCCGCAGGCCCGGCAATTCGTTGTCCCCGAGCTTGTTCACCTCGTATTGGCCGAAGAATATCCGCCCGCGGCTGGGCCTTTCTTCGCCGATCAGGAGCTTGACCAGTGTGGATTTGCCCGCGCCGGAGCGTCCCACTAAGGATACGAATTCGCCGGGATTTATCCTCAAATTGACGTCCTCCAGGGCGGTGGAGTGGCTGTTATATATCTTGTAGACGTTCTGAAAAGCTATCATAATGAGCAGTATTCAGAATTCAGGATCTAGAATATAGCGCAACGAAAATACTAGATCCTAGTTTCTGGATTCCGGATTCTTGCCCGGTAATTCTACCTCGGCTTCCACGAAAATGTCTATATCTCCGTCCAAAACCCTCTCCGCCTGGCTGGTTTCCGCGCCGGTGCGGTCGTCCTTCACCAGCTGGTAGGGATGCAGGAAATAATGCCGGATGGCATGGCCGAAATCCGGCTTGGCCTTGGTCCGCAGCTTATCCATCTCTTCCGTTTTGTGCTCTTCCATCAGGCGAATGAGCTTGGCCTTGAGGTGCTTCAGGGCCTTTTCCCGGTTCTGGGACTGGGAACGCTCCGCGCTGGAGCTCGCCGTAAGTCCGGTCGGCAAGTGGGTCACGCGCACCGCGGTCTCCACTTTGTTCACGTTCTGGCCGCCGGGGCCGCCGGCGCGGTAGAAATCCGCCTTGAGGTCCTTGTCCGGGATTTGGACCTTGGATTCCTGCATGGGCGGCAGGTCCGGCACGACCTCCACCAGGGCAAAAGAGGTGTGGCGCAGCTTCTGGGCGGAGAAGGGCGAGATGCGCACCAAGCGGTGCACGCCGGATTCGCGCTTCAAATATCCATAGGCGTTCTCCCCCTTGACCTCGAACGCGCGCCGATTCGGATTATCATCGAGCATCGCCGTCTTCCAGCCGCGCCGGGAGGCGTATTTGGCGTACATCTCTTCGAGCATGCGCGCCCAATCCGAGGCGTCGTCCCCGCCCGCCCCCGGGAATATGGAGATGACCGCGGATTGCTTGTCATACTGCCCGGTGAAGAGCATCTCGGTTTCGAGCTCACGAAGCTTTTTGCGGGCCTCGAAGAAAACGGCTTCGTCCTTATCCGGGCTCTCGGAGAGCGCCTTCACGGAGGCCTCCAGGGACGCGTAACGGTCAAGAATGCTTTTTATCTCGCCCAGCCGTTTTATCTTCGCGTCCGCTTCCGCCCGGTTCCGCCAAAAATCCGGCGAGGACATCGCCGCTTCCAGCTCCTTGAGCTCCTTTTCCTTGATCTCTACCTCAAAGACGCCCGCCCAATCGGCGGGCTTCAGAAGCAAGTTCCTGCGGATCCGTTATCTCTTTCATATAAATAGGTTATAGGAATGAACCTCAAAAAACAACTCGCCGCCCCTACTCTCATTTCGGGGCGGCGGACACGCGACGAGCCGGCTTTCACTTACCCGCCTCCCGGAGGATATCCTCCGCCAAGCGGAAATGGGATGGCCCGCACTCCGGACAGGTTGGAACTCCGCTCAAGGCGGATTCCGGGACGGGGGTGAAGCAGTTCGCGCAGGCCCATGGGAGTCCCTGCGCAATGCCCTCCCGAAGCCGGGCTTCGGACTTCGGGTCGAGCGCCACTTTGGTTGTCATGACCGCCTCCTATGTATGTTCTACAACGCCCGATGTTGCAGGTCAACTTCAGTGAAAACAGTGCGCCGCCCTTACTTTCAATTCGGGGCGGCGGGCACTACGATGAGCTCCTTGGGTTCCGGGAGCTTTGCGGGCACCTGGATGAACGACCCGACCGCACCGCAACTCGAACAGCGCGCGTTGTTCTTTTCATCCAGAGGCAGGGCCTTGTACTCCGCCCCGCACCAGCATTTCCAAATGTACGCCAAGGCGCACCTCCGATATCGAAGTATATATTTAAAATAGCGCCTTATTCAAGTGTGCGGGTTATTGTTGCTAGAAACGGATTTCCCCGACCACCTTCCTCACCTGCCACCAGCGATTGATCTCGCAAAGGTAAATGTTCCGGGCAAAAAAACTGAACCTTACGTTGCTCATCTTTTTTACAACCCACAGAGCATCTGCCTCTTTTTTCAGCCAACCCATCGTAAAGTGAGGGGAAAAACCCAAAGGTCTGCCATACTGCCTAGCTTCTTCAGCCTTTCTGCCCGTCCATTTGGCGGCAAAAGGAGGCATCGTCCCGGATTTAAAGGGAAGACTTACCTCCAAAATCTTTTTCTGAAGCTTGATCAGGGCTTCATTTTCTCTTACCGTAAACTCCACATCGCCTTTATATTTGGGGTGCATTCTGAACCCGGCGGAGCTGACTTTGATCGGTTTCTGTCCTTTAACCGCCCGTTTCAGTTCTTCGATTAAATTTCCGATCTCGTTCGCGGAAATTCTTAGGTGCCACAAGCTCAAATGCGGTATAAGTCTTTGATTTTCCACCACGAAGAAGGCGGGTGATTTACCGACACTTCTCTTAATTGTCCTGCCGATCTTCCGCCGAATTTCAGGCGGCGGCAGGATTACGATGTCTACAAGCATTGGGAGCCACCTCCCGGATTCGAACCGGGGACCCACGCTTTACGAAAGCGTTGCTCTACCGCTGAGCTAAGGTGGCTTACGATCGAGTTCCGCCCTGCCGGTCGGCGGGCAGGCGCATCGGCGGCGAATTCATCTTACTAAAAGCACGAAAAAGGGCAATCAGAGCGCGAATTTCTCGTAGAAAATACGCCCGGCGGGCACGCCCAGGTCCATCAGGGTCCGGCGAATAGCTTTCATCATCGGCGGCGGGCCGCAGAGAAAGACCGCGCGATCGGGAACGTCCGGCACCAGCCGCTTTATGCGCTCCCCGTCCAGCCTCCCTTTCTCGCCCGGCCAGGAATCGTCCGCCGAAAGCACATGATGCACCTTCAAGGGCCCCTTCGACTCCAATTCGGCCAGTTCCTCCCGGAAGATTATGTCCTCCTTGGTCTTGTTCGCATAAAGCAGGACGGCCTCCCGGCCGGCCCGCGCGAATTCCTCCGCCGCGGAGCGGATGGGCGTGATGCCCACGCCGCCCGCGATCAAAAGCAGCTTGGGAGCTTCGGTGCGATTCGGCGTGAATATGCCCCAGGGACCGTCCAGGATGACGGAAGTGCCCGGACGGACGTTCGGAAGCGCGCGGGTATAGTCCCCCACGCCCTTCACCGTGATGCGCAGGTTTTTCCCGTCGAACGGCCGGGAGAGCGAGAAAGGATGCGCCTGCCACCAAAAGCCCGGCGCGAGGAAGCGGAAGATGGAGAACTGTCCCGGCTTGAACCGGAAATTCTCCAGGTTCCGGCCGGAGATGCGAATGGACACCGTATCGTGCGTTTCGCGCCGAACCTCTTCCACCCGGAAGCGATGGCGGTAAAAAAGGAAAACGGGACGGATGAGCCGGAAAAGAACGAGCTCCCCGAAAACCAGGACATACAGGGAATACCAGTAGGCCAGAACCCAAGTCCGCCCGGCGAGATCCCCGCCCGCGAGCTGATGGGTGAAAGCCAGAGCGATGGCAACGTAGACCAAAAGATGAGTGAAGTACCAAAGCTCGTAGGGCAGGCGGCGCCGGACGGGAGGCGTGGCGATCAGGATAAGACCGAGAAGCACGAGGAAGGCCAGAAAGGCCTGGAGAAGATGGCCGGAGTTCCCTACTATGGAAAGGAATTGCTCCGCGAAACCGATCCCGTTCAGGCGTCCGTAGCCCAGGATGATGAGGCCGGGATGCGCGACAAGCAGCGCCGAGATGGAATAGCCCAATATGTGATGCACGCGGGCCAGCTTATCCAAGCCGAACGTCCGTTCGAGCCACACCGTCCTGCCGATCAAAACCACCTGGACCAGGATCGCGCTCGCAAGCAGAAGCCCCGCCAGGCGCCCCAGGGCGATAAGCGGAGCTCCCGGCGCGTCGCTCGCGAAAAAGGCGTTGGAACCGGTCCACCAGATGCTCCCGGAAATGGCGAGGTGAAAAACCAATAAACCAAAAGGCAGGGCGTAATTCGTCTTGCGGTCCATTGTTTGATTATAACCTATATATTTTGGGCGTGAATGATCTTGGCGGCCAGAACCAGCATTTCCTTATCCGATCTGTAGCTTAACAAGCCCTTCACCTCCGCAAGCGGCACCCAGATCGCCTCCTTCACCTCCCAGTCGTGCTCTCCCGGATCGCCCGAAACGTATTCCATCAGGTAATAATGCAGGGTCTTGAATATGTTCTCGCCCCCGAATTTGAAGAAGATCTTGGCCTCTCCCAGGTCCTCTTTTATCTCCGCGGCCACTCCGCCCTCCTCGCGCACTTCCCGAAGCGCGGCTTCCCGCATGGATTCTTTTTGCCCGTCGCCCACCAAACCCTTGGGGAAGGTCCACTTGCCGCTGCCCTCCTCCGAATCGCGCTTCTTGGGCTCTATGACCAAAACGTCCACGCCCTCCGGCGTGCGGCGGTAAACCACTCCGCCGGCGGAGAGCTCCCGTTTCCATTTCTTTTTATCTTCCATGGCGGAGGCGGTAGGATTCTTCCCGTTCGGTTCAAATCTTTGATTTGATTACCGAATGCAATCCCGCTCAAGCGGGAGAACCGCATCGGCGTTTTCCCCGCATAAAGCGGAGGGGGTGAGATTCCCTGTCCGCCGTAGCCGATTCAGTCGGCGGAGGCGGAGAACTCACGCGCAAAGCGGAGGGTAGAGGACTCGAACCTCTAAGCCCCTCGCGGGGCCCCGGTTTTCAAGACCGGTGCCTTACCATTCGGCGCAACCCTCCGCTTTGCGAGCGGTTTTTCCTCCTTCGCTTTGTTTCGGCGGATCGCGATTTTCTAAACTTATTCTATTCGTTAAGAAAATCGGGGACAAGAGCGCCGCCTTAAACCGCTCGGCCACCCCTCCGCTTTATGCGGGATTGCGGTTTCTCTAAACTCATTGTATTCGCTAAGAAAACCGGGAACAAGACCGTCCGTTTAAACCGCTCACGCACGCCTTCGTTTCAAGCCGCTTCCCGGAACTCCTCCGGCGTCTTGCCTTCGAGCATCTCCTGCACGATTATCGCGTTATTCAGGATCAGATTGACCTCTTTTTCCTCCGCCGGGGTAAGCTGCGGCTTCTGCCACAGTTCATCCAGGCGCTGGGCCAGGAGCTCAAAATTCTCCTTCGCCCGTTCCACCTCTTCGGCGGTGAGCTTCACTTCCGGCCCCATCCCCCTTTCCATCCTGGCCATGATTGGAATTATACGCGGATGGCCTGATTTGAGAAGTGCTTGCACCGCGTAGCTCCGAGTATTCGAGGAGCGAAGTGGTGGACCCGAGCGGGATCGAACCGCTGACCTCCTCATTGTCCCGATGGACTTTGGTGGACCCGAGCGGAATCGAACCGCTGACCTCCTCATTGCAAATGAGGCGTTCTACCACTGAACTACGGGCCCGCAGGATTCAGCGGCCGAAAAGGTTGTGTAAGGGAAGAATCAAAATTTCCACA
>CAZCTJ010000029.1:600-9744 GCA_964501675.1 uncultured Candidatus Saccharibacteria bacterium | reverse complement strand
CGCACTACCTTGAGGTGGTAGCGGCCGCAAGGTCATGGAGGTTCAAATCCTCTCCCGCGCACAAAACCGAACCAGGATGTCCTTTATGGATATCCTGGTTTGTGTTTGCGGAGAGGATTCGAACGGGAAAGGGGTCGGGGAAACGGTAGTTTCCCCGTGGCGGAAACTGCTAAAACCGCTGGGTTTTAGAAAATTTTGTTCCGCCAAAATTTTGTTCGAATCCTTCCCGCGCCAGCTTTTGTGCGCCTAAAAACCCTCGGTTTTTAGCTCGGCCCTGTCGGGCCTTTTTCCGACACGGAGCCGGTTGCCACTGGCGGCGCGCAGAGAGGGGAACATCCCGATCTGGATAGCAACGATGTATAATAAGTTCATGCTCCGGCGATTCTTATGGGTTATCGCGGTGGCCATCGTAGCTTACTTTGTGATCGCCGGTGCGCTCACGCTGGGAGGCATATGCCCGAAATACAAGAACCTTATGCCCCGGGTGGTATCGCCCGGCGAAGAGGTCCAGGGCGAACCGCTCTGGTACGCGTTCTGCCCGTTCCGCGCCAAGGTGTATTGAAATCATGAAAAACATCGTCATTGCTCTGGCGGCTCTTACCGTGATCGCGGGAGGAGCGTGGTATTTTTCTCGGAACGATCCGCAGATTCCCTCCGCGACCAACAGTCAAAAGGCGGGTACCTGCGACGCGATCAGCGGCAAAAAATTCCTTTCGATCGACCGCCAGGTTGTCGGTCTCACTCCCAGCGGACCGGCGGAGGGATATTTCTTCATCAACTTCGGGGAGAACGGCAAGGTTTCCTGGAATTACGGAGATGCGCTCGGCGGAGGGGATTTCCGGTGCGAGGGAAATGAAATAACCGCCCGGAACGGCAATTACACCGAAGAAGGAGCCTATGATCCGCTCACGGGCATATTGACCTGGGAGGGTCTTCGGTATAGGGCGGTTGTCGAATGACCGGTCCGAATTATCCCCAGCCCGTTCAAGCGAGACGTGTTTCCCTGTGCATGGGATTTCGATGATAGAATGATTCCGTGAAAAACATAGTGACCATCGGCGGAGGCACGGGAACCTTCATGGTCCTCTCCGCCCTTCGGGAATACCCGGTGCATTTGACCGCGGTGGTTTCCATGGCGGACGACGGAGGTTCCACCGGCCTTCTGCGCGATCAATACGGGGCGCTCCCGCCGGGAGACGTGCGCCGGGCGCTCGTTGCGCTTTCCGAATCGAACCAGGTCATGCGGGACCTTTTTAGCTATCGCTTTGAGAACGGCGGTTTGCAGGGGCACAGCTTCGGCAATCTGTTCTTGACCGTCCTCGAGAAGGTCACGGGGGATTTCGGTTCCGCCGTGCGGGAAGCGGGGAACATCCTGAACGTGAACGGCGAGGTAGTTCCGGTCACCTTGGACGACGTGCGCTTGTGCGCGCGGCTTGAGGACGGCAAGATAATCCGCGGGGAGACCAACATCGACATACCCCGGGATGCCGCGCGGGCGGGGATAAAGGAAGTTTGGCTGGAACCGGAGGCGCGCCTGAATCCCAGCGTGGAGAGAGTGCTTTCCGCGGCCGATCTCATCATCATCGGCCCCGGCGACCTCTATACCAGTCTCATCCCGAACCTTCTGGTCAAAGGCATGCCTGCGGCCATCCGGCGTTCTAAGGCGAAGAAGGCGTACGTGGTGAATCTGATGACCAAGTTCGGCGAAACGAACGGGTTCAAGGCGCAAGATTTCGCTGCGGAGATCGAAAAATATCTCGGCAAAGGCGTGCTGGACGACGTGATCTTCAACAACAAGCGGCCGCCGGAGAAGATACTTGCGCGATACCGGAGAGAAAAAGCGGAGTTCGTGGACGTGAAGGGGCTAAACCGCGCGCGCCGCAAGCCGCGATACGTCCTCACCGATCTCATCGACAAAGGCAGATTCGTCCGCCACGGTCCGCGGCGGAAATTGGCCAAAATCCTCCTGGATCTCATATGAAACCGAGGTATATCATCGGCATCGACGAAGTGGGTCGGACCGCCTCTAAGAGGCGAGCCTCGCCCAGGACCAAATATATAATCGGTATTGATGAGGTCGGACGGGGGTGTCTCGCCGGTCCCGTGGCGGTCGCCGCGGTGGCCGTACCCGCAGGCATGAGGATTCGGAACCCGCGCCTGGGCAAATTGCGGGATTCCAAGCGTCTCTCGCCCGCGAAGCGGCGGGAATGGGCGAGATTCCTGACAAAAAAGGAGGGCGTGCGCCATGCGGTAGCGAGGGTTTATCCCAAAGGCATAGACCGGTTGAACATTTCCCGGGCGGCGAATCGGGCGGCTTGGCGGGCTTTTCTTAGGCTTTGTCCGGACGGGACGGCCGAGTCGCATCCCGAGATACTTTTGGACGGCGGACTTTATTTGAAGCGCAAGGGCCATGTTCCCGGCGCCCGGACGATCGTAAGAGGGGACGAGGCCGTGCCGGCCATCCAGATGGCTTCCATTCTCGCCAAGGTCTCCCGGGACGGGTTCATGGTCAAAATGGCCAGAAGATATCCCGGCTATGGCTTTGACGTCCATAAGGGCTATGCGACCCGGAGCCACCGCGAGGCGCTCCGGAAACTCGGTCCCACGCCCATCCATCGGTTGACTTTTCTCGGCTGAATCGGGTATCCTGTAGGGGAAATGGGAGGCGTACCGGTCAAACATCATTCCAAAGGCAAAGTCGGCCGCAGGCGCAGCCATCTCGCCCTTAAAAAGGCGAGAATTTCGGTTTGCCCTAAGTGCAGCGGTCCCATGCTGACTCACCGGACCTGCGTCCAGTGCGGGAATTATGCGAAGGCCAGGTAGCGGAGCTCCCTTGTTCTTTTAAGATCAAAAATCCCCGCGGTTTTCCTGCAATACAGCACTTTAATGGCGACCCGCCATCTGATCCGAACGGTCATCCTGCAGTCCCTCTACGAGTGGGATTTTTATGACCGAAAAAAGGACCTGGTGGGGATATTGGAGCGCAACCTCGGCGAGTTCGCTCCGGGCATCGACGAGCCGGAATTCGGCTGGAAGATAATGAAGGGCCTCGCGGACCATTTGCCGGAGATAGACGGCATCATCGTCAAGGCCGCTCCGGAGTGGCCGTTGCAGAAGATCGCGATAATCGACCGGAACGTCCTGCGCATCGGATTGTACGAGCTTCTGTACGCCGATCCGGAGGAGGTTCCGCCCAAAGTGGCGATCAACGAGGCCATCGAGCTCGCCAAGAGCCACGGCGGCCCGAATTCGGGCAAATTCGTGAACGGCGTCCTGGGGACCGTATATCGGGAACGCAAAGGCGGTCCGCCCAAGCCCGCGCCGAAGGAGAGCGCTTCCTAAGCGATGACCCAACTGGAGGATAAAATCGGATATGTTTTCAAGAATGAGGACCTCCTGCGGGAGGCGCTCACGCATCGTTCCTACCTGAACGAGCATCCGGAATGGGACCTGCCACATAACGAACGCCTGGAATTCCTGGGGGACGCGGTGCTGGAGCTCGCGATAACCGAAGAGCTTTATTCCAGATTCCCGGAATTGCCGGAAGGCCAGCTCACCGTTTATCGCGCCGCGCTGGTCAATTATCAAAAACTTTCCGCGGTCGCTTCGGATATCGGCCTGGAAAAATTCCTGCTTCTGTCGCGGGGCGAGAAGATAGATTCCGCGAAGGCGCGGGAGGTCATCCTTGCGAATGCGATGGAGGCCCTGCTCGGCGCCATATACCTGGACGGGGGATTTCCGCCCGCGGCGGAATTCTCGCGCAAGTTAATCCTGACCCATCTGCCGGAAATAATCGAGACCAGGAGTTACAAGGACGCCAAGAGCGAATTACAGGAGTTGATCCAGGATCGCAAGCGGCTCACGCCGACCTACCGCGTCCTCGAGGAAAGCGGACCGGCGCATCGCCGGGAATTCCGGGTGGGAGTGTTCTTCGGCGAGGAGCTGGCCGCGGAAGGCGGAGGCGCGTCCAAACAGGAAGCGGAGCTCGAAGCGGCCAGGAACGCGCTCCAAAAGATGAAGTAATGCCCCGGCTTCTTAAGCAACTGGAACTTTCCGGCTTCAAATCCTTCGCCTCGAAGACCGTTTTTGATTTTTCGAGCGGCATCACCGCCATCGTGGGTCCGAACGGCTCCGGCAAGTCGAACGTCATCGATGGCATCCGCTGGCTTTTGGGCGAGCGGGAGGCGAAGAACCTGCGGGGAGCGAAATCCGAGGACCTCATTTTCGCCGGAACCCCCAAGCGGCCGCGGCTGGGCCAGGCGCAGGCGAGCCTCCATTTCTGGAACAAGGACAATTTCTTCCCGGTGGATTTTGAGGAGATAACCGTGAGTCGGCAGGTGAGCCGGGACGGTGCGAACAAATATTTCCTGAATAAAGCCGAGGTGCGCCTCAAGGACATTGTGGACTTTTTCGCCCAGGCGCGCCTGGGCACCAAGGGGCTCGTGGTCATCACCCAGGGCAACAGCGACGTGTTCATCCAGGCGACGCCCGAGGGGCGTCGGGAAATGATCGAGGAGATGCTCGGTCTCCGGGAATACCAGCTTAAAAAATCGGAAGCGGAGCGGCGGCTCCGGAACACCCAGATAAATCTGGACAAGGTCCGGGCGCTCACGGAGGAGATCCTGCCGCATCTGCGTTCCTTGAAGCGCCAGACCCACCGCTGGGAGAGGCGGGAGGCGCTCGCGGAAGAACTGGCCGGACTGGAGGATCAATATTTCGGCATCGAACGGCGGGAATTGCAGCAAAAATTCTCCGAAGCGGACAGGCGCATCGCGGAGCACAAGGAGCTGCTTGCGGGCTTCGGCAAGGAGAAGGCCGAAGCGGAGGCGAATCTCAAGAAGGTCGAGTCCAGCCAGCCGGAGGAAAGGAGGGAGCTGCAGGCCATTAAGCGTGAGACCCAGGCCCTGCTCGAAAAGCGCAGCGGCCTGGAAAAGGAGCTTGGACGCCTGGAGGCGCAGCTCGAAATGGCTGCGAAGCCCGCCGCCCACGCGAACGTCCCCCGGACGGGAGTGCTCTTGGAGTTGGTCAAGAAGATCAAGACCAAGCTGGAGATCGCCCTGGACGATCCGGAGAAGCTTTCGGAAGCGGTGAATCAGATACTCGAAGACATTGAGGGCGCGCTTTCGGGCGATGAGCCTGCCGCTCCCAAAAAAGATAGTCCCTCCGGAGAGATAGAGGAGCGCTTCCGCAATATCCGCAAGGACCTGGAGGATCTGGAGAGGGAGATGGTGTCTCTGAAAGACAAGGAGCAGAACCTGGAGAAGAATCAGGAACAGTTCTATTCCGCCTTCAAGCAGGCGGTCGCCGGGCTCGAGGCCGCCAAGGACCGATTGGAGAAATGGGAGAGCGAGAATCAGAAGCTCTTGTTCGAAAAAGAGCGCCTGGATCTCCGCCGCGAGGAATGGGAAAGGCAGGTGCGTCAGGCGGAAAGATCGCCGGAGGATTTCCGGGAACCGGTCCGGGTCCCCGCGGATTTCGAACCGCTTGCCGCGGAAAAAAGGATCCTGCGCCTGCGGGGCGAGCTCGCTTCCATGGGCGAGATAGACGAGGCCCTGGTCAAAGAGGCCCGGGAGACGGAGGAGCGCTACGAGTTCCTCAAAAAGGAATCCGAGGATCTGGACAAGGCGCGCGCGGACCTAAAGCGGCTCATCTCCGATCTGAACGAGAAGATAAAAACGGAATTCGGTTCGGCCCTCGTGCGTATCAACGAAGAGTTCCATAAATTCTTCGGATTGATGTTCGGCGGAGGACAGGCGAAGCTTACCCTCGAAAAGCCGAAGCCGAAACCGGCCGCGCCGCCGCTTGAAGCGGGGGAGATGCCCGAGACCTCTCCGGTCCCGGAGGGGGACGGCGAAGGGAAAGAGGAAGAGGAAGCCGAAGAGGGCGTGGAGATCGATATCAAGCTCCCGCGCAAGCGCATAAATTCGCTCGACATGCTTTCCGGCGGGGAGCGGTCGCTGGTCGGCATCGCGGCCTTGTTCGCGCTCATTTCCGTGAGTCCGCCGCCCTTCCTGGTGCTGGATGAGGTGGACGCGGCTCTGGACGAGCGGAACGCCCGGCGCTTCGCGGAGTTGCTCAAGGAATTCGCCAAAGAGACGCAGTTCGTTCTGGTCACGCACAATCGCGCCACGATGGAGGCGGCGGACATCCTGTACGGGGTGACCATGGATGAAGAAGGCACTTCCAAGGTTCTTTCGTTGAAGCTCGGGGAAACGGTTCCGACGCATGAGAAAGGAAATTGAGGAATTGCGGCGGGACATCGTCTTCTCCGCGTCCCTCTTGGGAAAGCGGCTGACCTTCCATTCCACCTGGGGATTGTTCAGCCCCCGGCAGGTGGACTCCGGTTCGGAGCTTCTTCTTTCGCACGCGGAATTCGGCGAACGGGATACGGTGCTCGATCTCGGATGCGGCTACGGAGCGCTCGGTCTCGCCATCGCCGCCTCCCGTCCCATGGGACGGGTGCACATGGTGGACAAGGATTTTGTCGCGGTGGAATACGCGGAGAAGAACGCGCGCCTGAACGGGCTCGCGAACGCGGAGGCGTATTTGAGCAATCTCTTGAGCCGGGTGCCGGCGGACCTCCGGTTCGACGCCATAGTTTCGAACGTGCCGGCCAAGGCCGAGCGGGAATTCTACGACATCCTGCTTTCGGACGCGCATGCGGCGCTCAAGCCCGGCGGCCGCATATATATTGTGAGCATTTCCGGCCTCCGGGAGTTCTTCAAGAAGAACCTCCGGGAAACCTTCGGGAATTATGAGAAGTTGAAGCAGGGAGGGACGTACACGGTCGCATCGGCGGTGAAATGAACCGGCCCTTGCGCTAATCGCCGTTTTTCGGTATTCTCTAGAGCGTTCTAAACACATGTTGGCCATCAAACTCCAAAGGATCGGCAAAAAAGGCCAGCCCAGCTACCGGCTGGTCATCGCCGAAAAAAAGTCCAAGCTGAAATCCCCGCCGGTGGAGGATATCGGCTCGTACAACCCGCTCACCAAGAAAGTGACCTTGGACAAGGAGCGGGCCGGTTATTGGGTCAAAGTGGGCGCCCAGCCGACCCTGACCATGCATAACCTTTTGGTCCGGGAAGGCGTACTGGATGCCAAGAAGAAGCGGATACCGATGAAAAAGAAAGCAGCGGAGGCCGAGGCTCCGGCTGCGGAGGCCGCACCGGCGGCTGCCGCGGAAGCCCCTGCCGCTCCGGCGGAAGGCGGCGAGAACGCTCCTGCGGAATAAGAGCATCCTCGACAAGGAACAGGTCCGGGCGGGATAATCAACGGAATAAGGTGTCTCGAAAGGTCGAGAGTCCCGAACGATACGAATGAACAAGGAAGCCGATAAGGAATTCCTGGAGTTTCTGGCCAAATCCCTGGTGGACCATCCGGACGATGTCCGGGTGGAGCGCAAAGTGGATGAGATGGGCGTGCTTTTGAGCCTGAAGGTCCATCCGTTGGACATGGGACAGGTGGTCGGCCGCCAAGGCGCGACCGCCAAAGCCATCCGCGCTCTTTTGCGCATCGTAGGCATCAAGAACAACGCGCGGGTCAATTTGAAGATAGAGGAACCGGAGGGCGGCCGCATGCACCGGCCGGAAGGAGGAGACCCGGCCCCGCCCCCGGCGGAATCGTAAATCGCGAACGAACAGAACCGCCCGCCAAGGCGGTTTTGTTGTTGCCAAAACCCCGCATCCGTGTAGAATCGTTCCGGAAGGAGGCGACGTGCCG
This sequence comes from uncultured Candidatus Saccharibacteria bacterium, assembly GCA_964501675.1. GTDB lineage: Bacteria > Patescibacteriota > Minisyncoccia > UBA6257 > 2-01-FULL-56-20 > JBBUAX01. The sequence goes on along the minus strand of CAZCTJ010000029.1, from coordinate 2,025 downwards.
AAAGAGTTCAAGGTGGTCGTCGTCTTGGTCGCGCTCGAATGCGCGGCAGTGATGGCCCACGCCGTATGGCTTTCGCTTCGCTAGGCGGGGGCTGGTTTCTTCCGGGGCTTGCGCGGCAAGCCCCCTTTTTTTGACAGAACTGTAATAATATTTTATCTTGCGGCCGGAGGTGTCCGATGTCCCTGATGGGTCAGAAGCTTAGCCCGCGCTGGCTGCTGTCCTTCATCGGAACGGCGGTTGCCTGCGCAGGGGTGGGTACATTGTATCTAGGTTCGAACCTCGCTCTCATATTCGCCGGCATCATGTTCTTTGCGGCCTGGGATCAGGCGTTCGGTTTCGGGCGGCACCTGGAGATATACAGGTGCGGCGAGCTTATGCGGTCGGAGGAGGTCATGAGACGCAAGCCGATCCTCGGCGGCGCGTTAACCGGTGTTTGCATCGGAGCGCTCCTCGCCGGGCTCCTGCTCGCGTTCTGGAGTTTCATCAGGGGTCCTGTTTAGGGCCCCTGAATCGCTTTTTCACGGGGATTCGCAAAAGTTTTTATTTCGGGCATAGAGGGCGTTATGTCCCTTGTTGCCGGCCCTCGCTCAAAAATCAAAAACTGCACCTCGCTTCATTTTTGACTTTACTCACTCGCTGGGCAATAATATCCCAGGCAATTGCTTGCTGTTAACCATTAACTGCCGACTACCTACTTCCGACTACCCACTACCGATGTTGTCTTACGGCGATCTTAAAAAAGGAGTGACTTTCGTCTGGAACGGACAGCCCTATCAGGTGCTCGACTCCGGCTTTTTGCGCATGCAGCAGAGGAAGGCCGTCATGCAGACCAAGATAAAGAATCTCATCACCGGCAAGATAGTGGACCAGAACTGGCAGGCCTCCGATTCCTTCGAGGAAGCGGAAGTGGAGCGCAAGAGATCGATCTTCATATATGCAAGCAAGGGGGAATACTGGTTCCACGAGGAAGGGGACAAATCCAAGCGTTTTTCCCTGAAGGAGGAGGTGATGGGCGAGGCCGGGCGGTTTTTGAAGGCCGGCACCGAGGTCATCACTTTCGTTTGGAACGGCAAGGTGATCCAGGCGGAGCCGCCGATCAAGATGACGCTCGAAGTGACCGAGGCGCCGCCCGCCATCCGGGGCAACACCGCGCAAGGAGGCACGAAGCAGGTGGTTTTGGAGACCGGAGCCACGGTGAACACGCCGCTTTTCATAGAATCGGGGGACAAGATAGTGGTGAATACGCAGACGGGGGATTACGTGGAGAGGGCTTGATCATCTTTTCCCGGAACCGCGATAAAATTTTTCCTGCGAAAATTTTTCGCTGCCTCTCAGAGCGATAAATCGCCTGCGGCGATGCCAAGCTTATCGCTCCTGCGAGAGCTTCCGGGGAAAAGATGATCTGCGCCTAGGCGGCGTGCGGGG
>CAZCTJ010000029.1:0-590 GCA_964501675.1 uncultured Candidatus Saccharibacteria bacterium | reverse complement strand
TTTCCCGGAACCCGCTTTGGCTCGAGAAATCTAACTCGTTCAATACGAAAAAACGCCGCCCGGCTCGCAGCTCGCGTGCACCCGGCGTTTTTTCTTTTCACTCGCTGATTTCTACCTCGCCTCCGCTTGTGGTTCCGAAGAAACGAGTTTCTGCGCCCGGGATGCGTGCGGGGGAAAATGCATGTGTTCCCGCAGGTGAGATTATGGATATGTTATTATATTAAAGAGTGCAGAGATTATTTCAGGATAGATTTGACAGGAAAATAGGTATAACCATTGGAGTGGTATTTTTGCTATTTCTAATATATTGGTTCGGGATTAAACCCAATATTGATAGTAGACGAGCTTGCACCACGTCGGTTCAATATCAGTCCTTTGGCGATTATTATCAGCTTGGAAGCTATGGATTTGAAGCCAGGAGGCATTTTAAAACCTTTAACGAGGCAATGAGCTATTGCATGGAATCTCGCAGATAGAGTCTAGGCGTATACGCAAGTTCCCGGAGTTCGGTTGGCGCGTGGATATTGCCGATGGATTGGAATGGTGATATAGGTTCGGACAGCGGGAGGTACACAACTGATGGAAGAGGA
>CAZCTJ010000028.1:0-9825 GCA_964501675.1 uncultured Candidatus Saccharibacteria bacterium | reverse complement strand
AGCCCCGTTCCCGCAAGCGGCGGGGCCCCAGGGGCAGGGGAACGATGACCTCGCGCCCCGTGAGGATCCGCAGACCCTCCGAATATCTGAGCAGGAGCTCCGCGAGCGGCCGGGCCGCCGGGAACAGTCCCTTGAACTTGAGCGCCAAAACGAGCTCCCGGACCGTGGGGTCCGAATAATCGCAGGCGGCGCCCAGAAGGTACGGCGAGTCCCGGTGGCAGACACGGCGGTTATCCGCCAAACGCGCTCCGCACCGCGCGCAAAAGAGCGAGGAGTGCAGGCAGACGGCGCGCAGGCAGTCGTCGCAAACGGCCCGGGGGCCGGTCCCGCCCCGGCCGCAATTCACGCAATGCGGCGGAAAGAGAAGATCGAGGAAAATATCAAACACGGATATTGGAGATTAGAAATTAGGCGGATATTGATCGAAATTAGACCCCAATATTAAATATCCAGTTTCCAGTATCCCTGCTATAATTCAAGCACAATGTTCGATCCCTTCAAGTTCCTGAAGCAGCAGATATCGCCTCATTATCTGGGTGTGGATATCGGCACCACCTCCATTAAAATAGTGGAAGTGGACCAGGGCAAACAACTGCCCCGCATTTTGAATTACGCCCTGCTCGAAAGCCAGAGCTCGCTCTCCCGGGCGAACGTTGCGCTCCAGACAAGCAGTCTGAAACTATTCGAGGAGGAGACCGCAAACCTGCTGCAATCGGCGCTAAAAAAAATGAAGCCCCGCACCAAGGAGGCGGTCGCTTCGCTGCCGGTGTTCTCGGCGTTCACCACCGTCTTGAGTTTCCCGGAAATGAGCGCGGCGGATCTTCAGAAGACCCTGGCCTACCAGGCGAAGCAGTACATCCCGCTGCCCATTTCGGAAGTGGCCATGGATTGGCTCAAGGTCGGGAGCTACGAGGACGACAAAGGGTTCAAATTCCAGCAGGTCCTTCTGATCTCCGTGCCCCAGGAACAGATCAAGAAGTATCAGCAAATATTCCGGAAGGCGGGACTGTCGCTGGGGGCGCTCGAGATCGAAGGGCTTTCGCTGGTCCGCTCGCTCATCGGCAACGATCCCACTCCGACCATGATCCTCGACATCGGCAGCCGGTCCACCTCCATAACCGTGGCGGACAAGGGCGAACTGCGGTTCAGTTCCCAGAGCGATTACGCCGGTTCGTCCCTTACCCAGGCGGTATCATCCGCCTTGAGCATCAATCCCCTGCGGGCGGAGGAAATGAAGAGGGAACGGGGCATCTCGGGAAGCGGGCCGAATTACGAGTTATCCACAATAATGTTGCCGTTTCTGGATGTTATCATTAATGAGGTAAAACGGGCCGAGTTCAGTTATCACAGCCAATTCCCGATCGCAGGCAAGATCGAGCGAATGATCGTTTCCGGAGGAGGCGCGAATCTTCTGGGCATAGAGAAGTACATGAGCGGCCAGCTGGAACGCCCGGTAGTGAAGGCGAACCCCCTTCTGCGCTTCGAATATCCGTCCGTGCTCGAGCCCCTGGCCCCGGAGCTTAACCCGATGCTTTCCGTCGCCCTGGGACTCACCCTTCGTCAATTCTAAAAATCAATGGCCCTGCCGCCCCAAGTCATCGAACAACTCTCGCGGGAACCGGCGCACACTCCCGGCTGGTCCGGGCGGCTCTTGATGTTCTCGGCGACCCTGTTCATTTTGAGCCTCGCCACCTATCTCGGGCTGCTCTTCGGATACAAGCCGTTCCTGAACTCCCGGTTGAACCGTTTGAATCAGGAGATCAGGACCATGAGCCAGCGCATCCCGGAGGCGGACCAGGGCAAGATAGTCACTTTCTATTCCCAGCTCGCGAACCTGGAGACCGTGCTCGGCGAGCACGTTTTCGCGACGGAAGTGTTCAAGCTTCTGGAAACGAACATCCACAACAACGTGCGGCTGGTGCGGTTCTCGCTGGAAACCGAAAATTCCCGGGTGGGACTGACCGGCGTCGCCAAATCGGTGCCGGACATAACGGAACAGTTGCGGGTGTTCCAAACCCAGCCCGCCATCCGGGAAGCGACCCTGGGAAGCGTGAGCGCGACCGGCGGCGGCTGGCAATTCGATCTGTCGCTCAAGCTCGATCCGAAGTTCCTGTTCGGGGACCTTAAAGAGGACGAAGGAGGAACCGAGGCGGACCAAGCCTCCGCGTCGAGCACCGCCGGCACGGCGTCGAGCACCGCAACCAGCACCAATCCGTGAACCTTCCAACGCAATGAAACAATCCGCAAAAAGATTCCTAAGCTCCATGCTCGCCCTTTTCTTCGTGGTGGGCGCGTTCGTGGTCTTCCTGAACTTCGTGCGTCCCGCCTACCGAGAGGTATCCGAGATGCGGGGCAAGGAGCTATCGCTCACCGCCTTCCGGGACGAGCAGAAGCAGGTGGTGGAGGAGATCGCGACCCTGGTGAGCGCCTATAACGACTCCGAAGACGTGCGTTCGGTCGTTTCGCTCGCCCTGCCTTTGACCCCCGCTCTCGCGGAGGCGTTGGCGCAATTGAACGGTCTGGCGGTCAACAACCGCCTGGCGCCCCAGAACTTCAGCGTGTCGGCGGCCTCTTTCGCGACCCCCGAGGAGTCGCGGTTGAATCCTTTGACCGGCGGCAGGGCCTCGCTCGTCCAGCCGCTTCGGCCGGTGGTCTTCGAGACCCAGATGAGCGGCACTTATGAGGATTTCAAGCGGTTCCTCGACAATCTCGAAAGGAACATCCGCATCTTTGACGTGCGGAACATCTCCGTCCAACCCATCGGCCGGCCGGATCAGAACCTGTTCCAATACCAGTTAAGCGTCGCGACCTATTATCAAAACCAATAGCATGGCCATCGTTGTCGAAGAAAAGCGGGGGAGCGGGGGCATTCTGGGCTTCTTGATCTGGCTCGTGGTGCTCGCCATCGTGCTCGCCGGAGCCTATTACCTGTTCTTTAAAAAGCAGGACCTGATCCCGGTGCCGCCGCCGGCGAACTTTGAGCAAGCCATGCAGATCTCCCAGCTCGAGATCGATCCCCAGGCGGTCTTGAGCGGCGCCAAATTCAAATCCCTGCAGAACTTCGTCACGCCTTCGGAAGCAAGGCAAGTGGGACGCTCCAATCCGTTCCTGCCGTGAACGCGATCCTAATCTGCGAATGCATCCGAATGACACAAATGAATTTTTCGGAGCATTCGGGTGAAATTCGGATATTTTCGAATCGCATAACGTAAGCCCATGACCACGGAACAACTGCTCCAAGAACTGCGCAAGGGGAATTATCTGCGCGAAGAGGCGCTCACCAAGCTTCAGCGCGACGCGCTTCTGTCCGGCCGCAGCCTGGAGGACCTCATATACGAGAAGCGGTTGGTGGACGATTCGAAGATGGCCGAGCTCAAAAGCCGGGTGCTGAACGTCCCGTATCAGAAGGTGGATTTCACGGGTTTGGACAGCTCCGTGCTTGGGCAGATCCCGGAAGAGACGGTCCGGACCTACGGGGTGGCTCCGCTCGCCCGCAAGGACGATCTTTTGGTGGTGGGCATGCTCCATCCGGATGACGTCAAGGGGCAGGAGGCCCTGCGATTCATCGCGAACCAATCCCGGCTGAACCTGGGCGTGTATCTTATCTCCTACAGCGACTGGCGGGAGATGCTTCGGCTTTATTCGCCCTATAAATCGAACATCGAAGCGGCGGTCCGCTCCCTGAATCTGAAGCCGGGGGAGACCATCTCCGGCCGCCGGGTGGTGCGTCTGGACGAGGACCTGGCCAAAGGGGGAGAAGAGGCGCCGGTGATAAAGATAGTGGCGGACACCTTCGCGGAGGCCATCCAGGGCCGCGCTTCGGACATCCATTTCGAACCGCAGGAAAGTTATCTGCGCATCCGCTTCCGGGTGGACGGGGACCTCAAAGAGGCGGCCTCCCTGCCCATCGAACTCGCCCAGCCGATCATTTCCCGGGTCAAGGTCATTTCCAATCTGAAGATAGACGAGACCCGCATCCCGCAGGACGGGCGGTTCCGCTCCCGGATACTGGATCGCGAGATAGATTTCCGCATCGCCACCTTCCCGACCCCGCTGGGGGAGAAGGTCGCGATCCGCGTTCTGGATTCCGCGACCGGTCTCAAGAATTTTTCGGAGCTGGGCCTCGTCGGGCGCAACCTGGAAATGGTCCAAAGCGGGCTCGACAAGCCGTTCGGCATGATCTTGGTCACCGGTCCCACCGGTTCCGGCAAGACCACCACTTTGTACGCGCTTCTGCAGCAGCTGAACCAGGAAGAGGTGAACATCGTGTCCCTGGAGGACCCGGTGGAATATTTTGTCTCCGGCGTGAACCAATCCCAGGTGCGGCCGGAGATCGGCTACGATTTCGCATCCGGTCTGCGCCAGATACTCCGGCAGGACCCGGACGTGATCATGGTCGGCGAGATCCGGGACAACGAGACCGCCGCCCTCGCGGTGCAGGCGGCTTTGACCGGCCACATAGTTCTCTCGACCCTCCACACCAACAATGCGGCAGGGGTCATCCCGCGGCTCATCGACATGAAAGTGGAGCCGTTCCTTCTGCCGGTCTCCCTGAACCTGATGATGGCCCAGCGTCTGATCGGCCGCCTGTGCGACAACTGCAAAAAGGCGGAGGAAGCGCCGGCCCCGCTCGCGAAGGTCATCGAGGAATCGCTCCAGGGAGTCGGCGCGGAGATCGCGGGCAAGTACAAGAAGCCTTATCTGATCTATCATGCGCCGGGCTGCGAGAAGTGCAGGAATAAGGGCGTCGTCGGGCGGATCGGCGTGTTCGAAGTGCTCCAGATGAGCCCGGGGCTCGAAGACGTGATCGCGGCCGGACCGACCGTCCAGAAGATAGACAAGGAGGCCAAGGCGCAGGGGATGATCGCCATGCGCGAGGACGGGGTGGTGAAGGCCCTGGAGGGGCTGGTCTCGCTCGAAGAGGTTGTGCGGATAACTTCCGAAGACTAGGGGACTCCGCAGTTTCGCCTTTGCGGGCTGATACGATGTTTCCTCTTCTCGTCCCGATGGCTTCGTCGCCCCGGAGGGGGGTCGGTTGCGTTCGATTGTGCTATAATTTCCAAAAAGGATCCCATCGGGAGCCGAACTAAAATCATCAATATGGAAGATTATTCCGCCAAGCTCAAAGATCTTTTGGTGACCACCGCCAAACAGAACGCCTCCGACCTGCATATCGCGGTCGGCCGGCGGCCGACCCTGCGGGTGGATGGGGTATTGGTGCCCCTGGCCAAGGAAGAAGTGCTCACGCCCGAGGGCGCGGAGGGGCTGGTTTTCTCCATGCTCACGCCGGACCAGAAGACCAAGCTTGCCACCAATCGCCAGGTCGATTTCGCTTACAGCTTCGAGGACAAGGCCCGTTTCCGGGTGAATGCCTACTACCAGCGGGGGTATCTTGCCGCGGCCCTGCGGCTCATTCCCGCCCGCATCCGGACCATCGAGGAATTGAACTTGCCGCCCATCATGCACGACCTCGCGAAGCTCTCCCAGGGATTCGTTCTGGTGGTGGGGCCGGCGGGACACGGCAAATCGACCGCCCTGGCCGCGGTCCTGGACGAGATCAACCACGGCCGCCCGGACCACATCATCACCATCGAGGACCCCATCGAATATCTGTTCACCCAGGACCGGGGCATCATATCCCAGCGGGAGGTGGGCGCGGACGTGCCGACCTTCCACGGCGGACTGCGGACCATCCTGCGCCAGGACCCGGACGTGATCATGATCGGCGAAATGCGCGACTCCGTTTCCATCTCCACCGCCATGACCTCCGCGGAAACGGGCCACTTGGTCTTCTCGACCCTGCACACCAACTCCGCTTCCCAGACCATCGACCGCATCATCGATTCCTTCGCGGCGGAGCAGCAGGGCCAGGTCATCTCCCAGCTCGCGGCGACCCTGGTCGCCATCGTATCGGTGCGTCTCTTGCCGCGCCTGTCCGGAGGCCGCATACCGGCCGTGGAGATCATGATCGTGAATCCCGCCATCCGGAACCTGATCCGGGAGCGCAAGGCCTATCAGATCGACCTGGTCATCGAGACCTCGCTCCAGGAAGGCATGATCACCCTGAACCGTTCCATGGCCAATCTGGTCAAGAACAAGGAGATCTCGCTCGACAACGCCGAACTTTATTCCCTGAATCCGGCGGAGCTCCGGATACTCCTGGAACGGATGTGACCTCAAAAAGCAGCCAATGAAGTTCAAGTATCAGGCCAGGAATAAGGAAGGGGAGATGCAGGCCGGCGTGGTGGATGCCGCGAACCGGGATTCCGCGGTGAACATCCTGTCCAGCCACGAGCTTTTCATACTGAAGCTGGAGGCCGCGGAGAAGCCCCATTGGTACGACCGGCTCTCGGGATATTTCTCGGGGGTCAAGCGGAACGACATGGTCATCTTCACCCGCCAGCTTGCGACCCTGCTCGAAGCGCGGCTGTCCCTGAATCGCGCCTTGAGCACGCTCGAGGAGCAGACCCAGAATCCGACGCTCAAGGAGGCGGTGTTCCGCATTTCCCAGGACGTGGATTCCGGTTTGGCTTTTTCCCAGGCGCTCGAGCGGCAGGGGGAGATATTCTCGCCGTTCCTGGTGAGCCTGGTGCGCTCCGCGGAGGTCACCGGGAATCTGGACCAGGTCGCCAAGTTCATCGCGGATTTCACGGAGCGGGAAGCGACCCTGGTGTCCAAGGCGCGTTCCGCCATGATCTATCCCATGATCGTGATCGCGCTCTTCCTCTTGGTGGGCGGGCTTATGGTCGCGGTGGTCTTCCCGCAGATCGGCCCCATCTTCGAGAACTCCGGAGTGGAGATGCCGCTTTTGTCCCGGGTGATGATCGGGTCCGGCACGTTCCTTTCGCAATGGTGGTTCCTGTTCCTGATCGGGTTCGTGATCCTGGGGGTGATGATCGCGGATTACATCCGGACGCCGGAAGGCAAGGCGTTCACGGACGACCTTAAGGTGCGCATGCCCCTGGTGCGCAAAGTGTTCCTGCCCGTGACCATCACCCGCTTCGCGAACGCGGCGGCCATGCTGTCCAAGGGCGGCGTGCCGGTGGCGCAGGCGATGGAGATCGTGGGCGAGACGGTGGACAACGTGCTTTACCGGGACCTTCTGCACGAGGTCTCCCAGGACGTGAGGCAAGGCATGGCTTTGTCCGACGCGATAGCCAAGCACCCGGACTACTTCCCGGCATTGGTGCCCCAGATGCTCGCGGTGGGCGAAACGACCGGCCAGCTCGACGAGATATTGCTCCGGATATCCAATTTCTACGGCCGGGAGGCGGATTCGGTGGTGAATAACCTGGTGGAACTCATCCAGCCGGTTCTTATGATCGGCATCGGGCTCATGGTGGGCCTTCTTTTCGCCTCCATCCTCATGCCGCTTTACAAGTTGACCGCAGCGTTCTAAGCGGCGATAATTAAAAGGTCGCAGTCAATTTCAAACAAAAAAATGCGTAAAGGCTTCACCCTGATCGAAATGCTCATCGTGGTTGCGATCATCGGCCTCCTGGCCGGCGCGGTGTTGGTGGGTCTGGGTCCGGTCCAAAAGGGCGGCCGGGATGCGCGGCGGGTCTCCGACCTCCGGCAGCTCCAGAACGGCTTGGAACTTTACTACAGCCGTAACTCCATGTATCCCACCACCAACAACTGGGAGACCGACCTCACGACGGTGGTCCGGTCGCTGCCTAAGGACCCTCGCGGTTCGTCATACCACTATCAGACCGATACCAATCGGACCTGGTACGTGCTGGGAACCCTGATGGAGGATCCTTCGTCGAGCGCGGCCTCGAGCTCCTATACCGGGACCATGCCGGCGGGCAGCAACTTCTCGATCGGCGCCTGCGGCTCAAGCCCGGCGACCGGCGGATTCGTCTACTGTCTCTCTCTGTAAAATGGCCATCGCCCTGTTCATTCTGGGCGCGGCCCTGGGAAGTTTCCTGTACGTCATCGCCCTCCGCTACGATCCGGACCGGCCCCTGTGGGACCGGCGGGTCCTCGGAGGGCGTTCGCGTTGCGAGCACTGCGGGCAAGAATTAAGCTGGTTCGAGCTCGTACCCCTTTTGAGTTTTCTGGTTCAAAAAGGCAGGTGCCGCAAGTGCGAACGCCGCATCTCCGCCGCATACCCGGTGGTGGAGATCGCCGCAGGCGCTCTTATGGCGGGGGTGCCCGCGTTCATTTTCGGTCCCGGCCGATGGATACATGCCGGTGTTTCCTTTCAAACGTTGGGCTGGGTGGCCGCGATCTGGACCGCCGCTTTTCTGGCGCTCTTTCTGCTTTCCCTGATCGACCTTCGCCTCCAGCTCATCCCGGACGAACTGCAGGTCCTGCTCGCGGCCCTGGGCCTCTCGCTCATTCTCCTGCTTCAGGACTCCTGGGTTTGGCCCCTGGGCTCCTTCCTGGGCGGTTACGGAGCGCTTCTGGGACTGCCCGGGAACATCTGGTCCGCTCGTTTCGCCGGGGCTTTGATCGGCGCGGCGTTTCTGCTCGCGCTTTTCCTAATCACCCGCGGCCGGGGGATGGGCATGGGCGACGTGAAGCTCGCTCTCGGCCTGGGGCTTTTGTTCGGCTGGCCGGACATCCTGCTTATTTTCCTGCTCTCCTTCGTGCTGGGTTCCGTCTACGGTCTTTTTGCGGTCCTTGCCCGCCGCAAGCCCATGCGCAGCAAGGTGCCTTTCGGTCCGTTCCTCGCCCTGGCTGCCGCCGCCGTTTTTTTCCTGGGTTTCGAGGTCGTTGATTTTTACTTCCGATTATTTAACCTTTAAGCATGAGACGCGGTTACACCCTTATCGAACTGCTGGTCGTGATAGCCGTGACCACCATGATCGCCTCCATCGTGGTCATTTACGGCACCTCCGGCCGGGAGCAGGTCGCGGTGTCCATCGAGACCGCGAAGATCGCGGACCTAATCTCCCGCGCCAAGGCCAGGACGCTTGCGACCTACAACGATCCCAACCGGCCCTGCGGCTTCGGCGTAGAGCTCGATTATGCCGCAGGCAAATATTCCCTGCGCGGCTATCGCACCTCTCCGGACTGCGCTTCGCCGACCGGCATCGCGTCCTCGAATCTCATCGAGGAATATACGCTGGCCCCGGGGGTGTCCTTCCGGGACGGTTCGAACAAGCTGGAGCAGGTCCTCTTCATTCCGCCGGACCCGCTCACTCTGCTTGTGATCGGCGGATCGTTCGCTTCCACCACCGGCAACGTTTATTTGAGGACCCGGGACGGTTCCGTGGAAAGGACCATCTCGGTGAACACCGCCGGCCAGATAACCTTCTAACAAGCAGTGTTTAGAATACAGAAACTAGAATCTAGCGCGTCATGAGCAAATCACCCTTAAATTCTAAATTCTGGATTCCGAATTCTACCCGAGGAGGGCAGGCCCTGGTCGAAGCGATCGTGGCGCTGGGGGTGCTTCTGATGGGCATGATGGGCGCCCTGACCCTGCTTTCCCAGTCCTTATCCCTGAACCGGGTGGTCTCGAACAGCTATACCGCGACCTACCTCGCCGCGGAAGGAGTGGAGATCGTGAAGAACTTGATCGACCACAACAACATCCTGCGAGCGACATCCGAGCCGGCCCGGGCCTGGGATGCCGGGATCGCGGAGGGCGTCTATGAAGTGGAATGGGACGACAGCGAGCTTGATCCCACCCGGCCCTACCGCGACCTTTTCCTGCGCTTTCATCCCGTAGACGCCCTCTACAGCTACAATTCGGTCGGAACTACCCCGACCGCCTTCAAGCGCACGGTTACGGTCACCAAGGGTACGGACGAGATCGGCGTGAAATCCAAAGTGGATTGGACCACCCGCGGCGGAGGGGATTTCAGCATCACC
>CAZCTJ010000027.1:0-9839 GCA_964501675.1 uncultured Candidatus Saccharibacteria bacterium | reverse complement strand
ACTAGCGCCGGATGAAAGGCAGCAGGGCCAGGAAACGGGCGCGTTTCACCGCTTCCGCGAGTTTCCGCTGATGCTTGGCGCAGGAGCCGGTGTGCTTGGGGTCGATTATCTTGGCTTGGCTCGAGACGAAGCGGCGCAAAAGACCGATCTCTTTATAATCGATATCCTTGAGGTTCTGCGAACAAAAAAAGCACTGTTGATTCATGGATGTGATTTCTCGTTTAGAATGGCAGGTCTTCCGCTTTTATCTCTCCTTCGTCGAGATCGATGATGGGTATGTCCTCCGCGGGAGCGGGTTGGGCCGCCGGCGCGGGACCGTCCGCCGCCTTGGGAACGAAGGCCGAGCCCTGGGGTTTGGGACCGAGTTCCAGGCGATCGGCGATGATCTCGGTGGTGCGATGGTTCTGGCCCTGCTTGTCCTGCCAACTCCGGGTCCGCAGCCGTCCTTCGAGCAGCACGGTCGCGCCCTTGGTCAGGAATTTGGTCGCGATCTCCGCTTGGCGCCCCCAGACCACCACGTTGTGAAATTCGGTTTCCTCCTGCTTGCCCGATTTCCCGGTCCAGACGCGGTTGGTCGCCACGCCGAAGCTGGTCACGGACTGGCCGGTCGGCGTGGTCCGCAACTGCGGATCCGCGGTCAACCTGCCCAGGATGAACACCTTGTTCAGATTCATGCCGTTATTGCTGAAGGATCTCCTCGATCTTCTTCTCCAACGCCTCGTTCGAGAGAGGCATGGCCGGCGGAGGAGCAGAGGGCCTGCGATCTTCCCCTTCCGGTCCGGGAGCCATCTTGGGTTTGAACGGGCTCCTCGGCTTAGTTTTAACAAAAGGAGGGGTGATAATCAAGAAACGCAGTATTTCGGAACGGGCGTCCAGGTCGCGCCGCAGATCGGCCAAGCGCGCCGGGTCCATTCGGAAATGGAAATAACCGAAATGAGCGGCGCTTTCCTTCTCGATCTTGTAGGCCAGGGTGATGCGCTCGCCGGGATTCTCGAGGATAATTTCCCCTTCTCCGCGGCGGACGGCCTCCCGCACCAAATCCAGCCCTTTTTCATCCCGGAGCAAGAAAGCTATTTCGTATTCCTTTGTACGCGGTTCCGTGTCCATTGCTGGAAAACTCTAATCGATTTAAGGGGGTGAGTCAACCCGATCCCGAAAATTCGGGCCCGGGTCAAGACTCTTTTTTCTCCTCCGTTTCCGCGCCGACCAGCATTTCCTTGGATTCTTCCTCCTCTTCGGTCTCGAACGGATGGGCGGTTATTTCGCCGGCGGGGATGAGGCGGCCGATGATGACGTTCTCCTTGAGGCCCCGCAGGGGATCCACTCTGCCTTCGATCGCGGCTTTGACCAGAACGCGAGCGGTGTCCTGGAAGGAAGCGGCGGAGAGGAAGGATTCCGTGGAAAGCGCGACCCGGGTGACCCCCAAGAGCAGCTGGGAGGCCTTGGCCGGCTGCCGTCCCTGCTTCTTAAGGTCGCGGTTCACCTCCAGGAACTTGGACCTCTCGATGATCTCTCCCATCACGAAATCCGGAGCGTCTCCGGCGTCCTTTATCTTAACCCGGGAGAACATCTGCCTCACGATTATTTCGATATGCTTGTTGTGGATGGAAGCGCCCTCCGCGGCATAGATCTTCTGAACTTCGTTGATCAGGTATTTGGCGACCGCGTCGGCACCTTTGTATTCCAGAAGCTCCTTCAGGTCCAGGTGGCCTTCCGAGAGCTGGTCGCCCATTTTGACCTCGTCTCCGGCCTTCACGAACACGAGCGCCGACCGCGGCACGGCGTATTCCAGGTCCTTGCTCTTCTTGGACTTTTTCGCGACCTTCTCTCCGGAGATCTTGATCGCGATGATCCGGGAATTCCCGCGCTCTTCTATCTTGTCCACTATGCCGTCCGCACCCGCGAGCGCGGCTTTGCCCTTGGGGGGCCGGGATTCGAAAAGCTCCTCCACCCGCGGCAGACCGTGGGTGATGTCCAGGCCCGCGACGCCTCCGGTATGGAAGGTGCGCATGGTGAGCTGGGTTCCGGGTTCGCCGATGGATTGGGCGGCCACCACTCCCACGGCGGAACCGAGCTTGACCGGCTGGTTATGCCCGAGATCGTAGCCGTAGCACTTCTGGCACAAACCGTACAAGCTCTTGCAGGTCAGGGGCGAGCGGACGCTCACGCTTTCCAATTTGGATTTTTCGATCGTATCCGCGGCCAGCTTGTCGATGATCTCCCCCGCGCGCACCACCAGCTTGCGCTCCACGCGGATATCCTCGAGAGCCGTCCGGGAGAAGAGCCGGGCCGCGAAAGAATGGCCGAATTCCTTGCCTTCCTCGCGGCGGACCTCGATGCCTTCTTTGACGCGGCAGTCTTCTTCCTTGATGGTCAGGTCCTGCGAGACGTCCACCAGCCGCCGGGTAAGATATCCCGCCTGCGCGGTCTTAAGAGCGGTATCGGTGGTGCCTTTCCGGGCGCCGTGAGTGGAGATGAAATACTCAAGCACCGACAGACCCTCCTTGAAGGACGCCCGGATGGGCAGCTCAATGGTCTCGTTCTTCGGGTTCGCCACCAAACCCTTCATGCCCATCATCTGGATGGGCTGGGCCCAGGAACCGCGCGACCCGGAATCGATGATCTGGTAGATGGAGTTATGGGCGGGCAGGATGCCGGTCACTTTCTTCGCGATATCGGTCTTGACCCGCTCCCAGATGCTCACCACCCGCGCGCGCCGTTCCGCCTCGGTAAGGAATCCTTGGTTGTATTGGTCCCGGATGCGCATGACATCCTCTTCCGCGGCGCGGATGATATCCGGCTTTTCGGGCGGAATGATGAGGTCGGAAATGGACCAGGTGATGCCGCTGCGGCTCGCCATATCGAATCCCAGAAGCTTCGTCCCCTGGAGCACCTCCCTGGTCTTGTCCACGCCGTTCAGGTCCAGTATGCGCTCGATGAGGCGCGAGAGCTTCTTCTTGCTCATGGTCTCGTTCACGTACTCCACGCTGCCGCCGAGCGCTTCGTTGAAGATCAAGCGGCCCACCGTGGTTTCCGGGATGTTCCCGACCCGCACGGGCGCGTGCAGACTGACCAGGCCGTTCTCGTAGGCCAAAAGCGCCTCTTCGTAGCCGGAGAAAGATTTGCCTTTACCCTTGCCCTCGCGGTCCTCGCGGGTGAGATAGTAAATGCCCAGCACGAAGTCCTGGGTGGGCGCGGTGATGAGCTCGCCCGTCGCGGGCTTCAACAGGTTCTTGCCCGCATCCATTATCTCCCGCGCTTCCCTTTGGGCTTCGTCCGAAAGCGGCACGTGCACCGCCATCTGGTCCCCGTCGAAGTCCGCGTTGAACGCGGAACACACCAAAGGCGGGACCTGGATGGCCAGGCCTTCGATCAAAGTGGGCTTGAAGGATTGGATGGAAAGGCGGTGCAGGGTCGGGGCCCGGTTCAGAAGCACCCGGTAATCCTTGATGACCTCCTCCAGGATGGCCCAGATCTCGTCCGTGGCCTGTTCGATCAGGCGGTTCGCGTTCCTTATATTGTGGGCCAATCCCCGTTTGATTATCTGGCTGATGACGAACGGCCGGAAAAGTTCCAGGGCCATTTTCTTGGGCAGGCCGCACTCATCCACCCGAAGCTTGGGTCCCACCACGATCACGGACCGGCCGGAATAGTCCACGCGCTTGCCCAACAGGTTCTGGCGGAAGCGTCCCTGTTTGCCCTTGAGCATGTCCGCGAGCGAGCGGAGCGGACGGCGCTGGGCGCTCATCTGCTGGGCGCCGAAACGGGCGGAATTGTCGATCAGCGCATCCACCGCCTCCTGCAGCATGCGCTTTTCGTTCTTGACGATGACCTCCGGAGCCTTGATCTCCAGGAGCTTCTTGAGGCGGTTGTTGCGGTTGATGACCCGGCGATACAGATCGTTCAGATCGGAAGTCGCATAGCGGCCGCCGTCCAGGGCGACCATCGGGCGCAGATCCGGAGGCAGGACGGGCAGGATGGTCAGGATCATCCACTCCGGGCGGCTGCCGTTCTTGATCATGGCCCGGAGCATTTTTAGCCGACGCAGGAGCTTGGATTCCTCCATTATCTTCTTGGAGGCCTCCAATTCCTTTTCCACTTTCTGAACCTCCTTGCGCAGGTCCATTTTCTCCAGGATGGCGCGGATCGCTTCCGCGCCGGTGGAGGCCTTGAACACGTTCGCGAAGCGGCGGGACAATCCGAAGTATTCGGTCTCCGAAAGCACCTGGCCGGGGCGGAGCGAAGCGAGGATGGCGCGGACCTGGTTCGCTTCGGTATTGAGCTCGCTCTTCACCTTGCGCTCTTTTTCCTCGGCCGCCTTGAGCTTCATGCGCAGTTCCCGATCGAGCTCGCCCATCACCTCTTTGCGCTTGTCCTCATCCACTTCGGTCACTATGTAATCCACGTAGTAGATGACGCGCTCCAATTTCACGGAAGAGACGTCGAGCATCAGGGACAACCGGGAGGGAACGCTCTTGAAGAACCAGATGTGGGAAACCGGAGCGGCCAGGGTGATATGCCCCATACGCTCCCGGCGGACGACCGCCCGGGTGACCTCCACTCCGCATTTGTCGCACACCACGCCCTTGTAGCGGATGCGCCGGTATTTGCCGCAGGAGCACTCGTAATCCTTGGTGGGACCGAAGATGCGTTCCGAGAACAGGCCGTCCTTCTCCGGACGCTGAGTGCGGTAATTGATGGTCTCCGGCTTGATCACCTCGCCGTGGGACCATTTTTCGATGTCCTCCGGAGAGGCGACGCCGATCTTCAGGGCGCGGAAATCGTCCTTGCGCGCCAGCGGCGAATCGTAAACCGGCTCGATGTTCAAAGCCAGGGCCTTGAGCTCGTTCAAGAGCACATTGAAGGACGCGGGCACGTTCGGGCCTTTGATCGCTTCGCCCCGGATGATGGATTCGTAGGCGGCGGAACGTCCGAGCACATCGTCGGACTTGATGGTCAGCATCTCCTGCAGGGTGGCGCGCGCGCCGTAGCCTTCGAGCGCCCAGACCTCCATTTCCCCGAAGCGCTGGCCTCCGAACTGCGCCTTGCCGCCCAGGGGCTGCTGGGTGATCAGGGAGTAGGGACCGATGGAGCGCATGTGCACCTTGTCCTCCACCAGGTGGTTCAGCTTCAACATGTATATCTGCCCCACGGTCACCGGTTGATCGAAGGATTGGCCGGTCCGG
The DNA here is from genome assembly GCA_964501675.1 of uncultured Candidatus Saccharibacteria bacterium. Taxonomy (GTDB): domain Bacteria; phylum Patescibacteriota; class Minisyncoccia; order UBA6257; family 2-01-FULL-56-20; genus JBBUAX01. Next base: position 4,653 of record CAZCTJ010000027.1, on the reverse strand, counting down.
CCGTCGAAAAGCTGTATCTTGCCGGTGTCGGGCAGGCCCGCCTTGACGAGCTCCTCCCGGATCTGGGCTTCGGTCGCGGAGTCGAGGCCGGGAGTGACCGCGCGGTAACCCAGGGCATGGGCCGCCCAGCCCAGGTGGGTCTCGAGTATCTGGCCCAGGTTCATGCGGGAAGCGACGCCCAGAGGGTTCAGGATGATGTCCACCGGCGTGCCGTCCGCGAGATACGGCATATCCTCCACCGGGCGCACCTGCGAAATGACGCCTTTGTTGCCGTGCCGTCCGGCGAGCTTGTCGCCCGCCTGCACCTTCCGCAGGTCCGCGACCTCCACCTGAATGCGCTTGATGACGCCCGCCTCGAGCTTATCGCCCTGCTCCCTGGAAAAGATCTTCACGCCCACGATCCTGCCCCGCTTGCCGTGCGGCAGGGTGAGCGAGGTGTCCTTCACGTCCCGGGCTTTCTCGCCAAAAATGGCGCGCAAAAGCCGCTCCTCGGGCGTGAGCTCCACTTCTCCCTTGGGCGAGATCTTGCCGACCAGGATATCGCCCGCCTTGACCTCCGCACCGATGCGGATGATGCCCTCTTCGTTCAAATTCTTAAGCTTCTCCTCGGAAACGTTCGGGATGTCGGGGGTGGTGACCTCCGGGCCGAGCTTGGTATCCCGGACGTCGCTGTAGAACTCCTCCACGTGGATGGAGGTGAACATGTCGTCCCGGACCACCCGGTCGGAAATTATGATGGCATCCTCGAAATTCGCGCCTTCCCAGGACATGAAAGCCACCAGCAGATTCTGTCCCAGCGCGAGCACTCCGTTGTCGATGGATGGCCCGTCCGCCAAGAGATCCCCTTTCTTGACCCTCACTCCCCGATTCACCACCGGCCGCTGGGAAATGCAGGTGAACTGGTTGGAACGCTTGAATTTTTCCAGGACGTAATTCTTGGTCTCATTCTTATATTTGACCTTGATGTGGGCGGCGTCCGCCTCCAGGATCTCGCCGTCCCCTTCCGCGCGGACGACATAACCGGAATCCTCCGCGGCGCGCTCTTCTTCGCCGGTACCCACGTAGGGCACGCTGGGGCGCACCAAGGCCACCGCCTGCCTCTGCATGTTCGAGCCCATCAAAGCCCGGTTCGCGTCGTCATGCTGCAGGAACGGAATGAGCGAAGTGGCGACGGAGATGAACTGGTTCGGCGCCACATCCATCAGATCCACCTCTTCCACGGAGCAGGTGGTGGGAGTCGTGCCGTGGCGCACGTCCACGGTCGGTCCCAAAAGCCGGCCGCCTTCTTGGCGAACGGAAGCGGAGGCGATGCGATATCTCTCTTCCTCCAGGGCATCCAGCCAGACTATCTCACCGGTCGGCTTGCCGTTCTTGACCTTGACATAGGGCGTCTCCAGAAAACCGAAGTCGTTGATGCGCGCGTAGCTCGCCAGGTAATTGATAAGGCCGATGTTCGAACCTTCCGGGGTTTCGATGGGGCAGATGCGGCCGTAATGCGAATGGTGAACATCGCGCACCTCGAAACTTGCGCGCTCCCGGGTGAGGCCCCCGGGACCCAGGGCGGAGAGCCGGCGCTTGTGCTCCAGCTCCGCCAAGGGATTTATCTGGTCCATGAATTGGGAAAGCTGCGAGGATGCAAAGAACTCCTTGACCACCGCGGTGATGGGCCGGAAGTTGATGAGCTGGGAAGGCAGGAGGGAGTCGCGATCCAAGGTGGACATGCGGTCCTGGACGATGCGCCGCAGGCGCGCAAGCCCGATCCGCAACCGGCCCTGCAGAAGCTCGCCCACCGCCTTAAGGCGCCGGTTGCCGAGGTGGTCGATGTCGTCCGCTTCCGCGCGGGGATCGTTGTTCAAACGGACGATCTCTCTGACTATCGCGAAAAGATCCTCCAGGTCCAAGAGACGATTGTCTTTCTTGCGGTCGAGGGCCAGGCGCTGGTTCAGCTTGAAGCGGCCGACCGGCGAGAGGTCGTAGCGGTCCGCCCGATGGAAAACGGAATCAACCAGGTTCTTGGCGGTCTGAACCGTGGCCGGATCGCCGGGGCGGAGCCGGCGGTAGATTTCCAGATAGGACTCGTCCAAATCCTTCGCGATGTCCTTCTTGAAGGTCGCCTCCACATAGCGGATCTGGCCGTTATCCGATTCCGAAAGCTTGGCGCGGATATTTTCGTCCGAAGCGCCGAACACCCGCAGGAGATCGGTGACCGGGACCTTGCGGTGCCGGTCTATCTTCACTCCGATCGTGCCGTCGATGTCGGTTTCGAATTCCAGCCATGCGCCGCGGTTCGGGATGATCTTCGCGCCGAAGAGCTGCCGGTCGCGCCAGGGCACCGCGGTGAAATAAACGCCGGCGGACCGGATGAGCTGGGAGACCACCACCCGCTCCACGCCGTTGATTATGAAAGTTCCCCGCTTGGTCATCTGCGGGAAATCCCCGAAATAGATCTCCTGGATCTCCGACCGGTTCGTCTTCTTGTTCTCCAGCCGGATCTTTATATGGAGAGGGGCTTCATAGGTGGCGTCCCGATAACGCGTGGTCGCTTCGTCGTATTTCGGCTCTCCGAAATAATAATCATCGAAAAACAAAGCGAGCTCCTTGCCGGTGTGATCGGGTATGGGCGAGACCTCGTCCAAGATCTCCCGCAGTCCGTCCTTCAGAAACCAAGCATAGGATTTGAGCTGGATCTCGTTCAGATCCGGCTGTTCGATCAGAGCCCGGAATCTGCCGAAATTCTTGATGGGGAGGGCGGATTTTGACATTTAGTTATGGGCGAAATGTATTTTGATTCTTAAAAACCGGGTGTTCCTCAAGGAAGGGCGCCCAGCGCCCGAACTCCGGCCATGCGGGACCGCGGGCGGAAACGCGGGACCCGGCTTAAACGCAATAAAAGAGCTCCCAAGAGTTCTTGGTCTATTTCGGTCGTGATAGGTATTTAACCCTATTCTGGGCATGCTCGTCAAGGGTCCGGCTGAAAATGGTCCGGTGACTCAAGGGATCGCTCAAGTAGAACCAATATTCGGAATCCTTGGGGTCGGCCGCCGCCCGGATGGCCGCGAGGCCGGGATTGGCGATGGGTCCCGGAGGCAGTTCCCGGTTGCGATAGGTGTTATAGCTCGATTGCAGTTCCAGATCGGCCGCGGTCAGAGGATAGCAGGGAACGTATCTCCCGGCCCGCACCTGCTTCGCGTAGCACACCGACGCATCCACCTGCAGGGGCATGCCGGCCGCAAGTCTTTTGAGAAGGATGCCGGCGGTCATGCGGCGCTCCTCGAAATCCGGCACCTCTTTCTCGAGGAGAGAGGCCAAGATCAGCACCTTCTCTTCCGCCGCTCCGGGCACTGCGGCCGTTCTTTGCCGGAAATTCTCCTGCATCCTCTCCGCCACGACCTTAGCCCCGGAATTAGGATAGAAACGATAACTGTCCGGAAAAAGTTTCCCCTCCAACCCCTCCGCGACATCCAGCCGGATGAGCGATCCTGCGGGGATCACGCCCGCTTCGGAAAGAAGTTCGTCGATCTGAAAAACGGAATACCCTTCCGGGATGGTCACCACTATCTCCCCCGTTTCGCCCCGGACCAAACGGGAAACGATCTCGGGAGTGCTGGAAGCGCTGCTCAACGAATAGGAACCCGGCTTCAGGGACGACGCCGCGCCCCGAGCCACCGCGAAGACCTTAAAGACCTGCTCGGAGCGGATCAAATTTTCGGCCCGCAGGCGGGTACCGATCTCCTCCAGGCCGTCGCCGGGTTTGACCAGGAAATCCTTGACCTCCGCCCGGGCAAGCTCCGCAGCCGGACGCAGGGACCATAGAAAATAAAAAAAGCCGATTACGGCTGCGACCAGGACCGAGGCCAGGACCAAATTTTGGAAAACGCTCCGTTCCTGTTCCGTGAACTTCATGGGTTATCGCGGGCCGGACTTAAGCTCGGCGCGCGATGGCGTTGATTATAGCCAAAAGGAAAAAATTGGTCAAAAGACTGGAGCCGCCGTAGGACAGGAATGGAAAGGTCACTCCGACCACCGGCATGAAGCCCAGGGTAGACCCGGTATTTAGCAGAAAATGGAGCAAAAAGACCATGGCCGTGCCCAGGCAGAAGAATTTTTCGAAATTCTGTCCGGCGAGCGCGCCGACCTTGAGGATCCGGAAGATCAAGTAGATGAAAGCCGATATGACCGCAAGCCCCATGAACATGCCCCATTCCTCGACCAGCGCCGCCAGCACGAAATCGTTCGAGGGCTCGGTCAGATATCCGAGCTGGGTCTGGGTTCCCTGCCCGTAGCCTTTTCCGAACCAGCCGCCGGAGCCTACCGCGATCTTGGATTGAATGACGCTGTAATTAACGGTCAGGGCGTTCTGCTCCGGATAGAAAACCCCCATGATTCTTTCCCGCTGATAATCTTCGAGCACCAACTGCCATCCGATGGCGCCCAGCACGGCAAAGAACAGAAGGGCCAGGAGCACCCGCCGGCCGGGCAGTCCGGACGCGAGGAGAAATCCGAACCATATGCCGAAAAGCACCGATGCGGAGCCCATGTCCGGCTGGAGAAGAGTGAGCCCGGCCGGCAACGCGAAGAGGAGGAAGGATATGAATATAGTGCTCCAGCGGGCGACCGTAAGATGGCGCTTGCTGAAAAATTGGGCGTAAACCA
>CAZCTJ010000026.1:1889-10077 GCA_964501675.1 uncultured Candidatus Saccharibacteria bacterium | reverse complement strand
CGATATATGGATATGGAAAGGAGGCCCCCTATGCCGAGATGGATATGGGCGGCCATCCTGGTCGCAGCGTGGGCCCTGGTGTTCTTCGGCGGGTGGCCGGTTGCAGTCGGCCTGTGGGTCCACGTCCTGCTCGTGGCGGCTGTACTCGTGGTGTTCTGGCCATGGGTCAGGGCACCGAATGTGCCCGCAGCGCCACGACGCTAGACATCGCAGCGATCAGGCGTCGAGAAGGGGTGCAGGGACGCGGTTCCTGCACCCCTCGTTATTTTTAAACAGAGCTTCTTTTCCCCGGCGGACGTATAATGCAGGTATAAAGACATGCGCATCGGCATCGGGATATTCCTGGCCGCGCTGGGCATCTTGGCCACCCTGGGGTTTCTGCCCGGGATAGGCTGGCTTTCGTATCCGCTCGTGTGGTGGGGCGTGCTGGTGCTTATGGATGAACTGAACTTCCGGCGCCACGGCGATTCGCCCATGAAGAGCATCTGGTTCTGGGCGATGCTCGTGCCCGCTTCGGTGCTCTACTGGCTCTTCTTCGAATACCTGAACGTCTTTTTCCCGCAATGGGTCTACGCCGGCGCGCCGGACAATTCCTTCCTGCGGATGCTGCTTGCGGTCTCCTCCTACGGCACGGTCATTCCCATCGTCGTGGAAACGATGTGGCTCGGCCACGGGCCGATCCGCCTGCCCCAAGGCCTCAAGGAACGGGAGCGGGGGATATGGGCGCCGATCTCCGTCCTCATCGGCCTGCAATTCGCGCTCCTGCCCGTCGTGAGCCAGAATTTCTGGCTGAACCAGCTCATGTGGCTTTCGCCCCTTTTCCTTGTCCTGCCCTTCATCGTGCCGCCGGGGGAGAAAACGGAGCGCATCCGGCTGCCGCATTTTCTCTATGCGGGCGCCATCGCGGGCCTGGTTTCCGGGGTGCTTTGGGAATTCTTCAATTACCGCGCCGGGGCGAAATGGACATATCTGATATTCCCGGACATGTTCCACCTCTTCGAGATGCCCGTCCTGGGCTATCTGGGCTTCATTCCCTTCGCCTGGAGCACGCTCGCGATATATCTCTGGCTGCGGCGAAGCACGGCCGGATGGTGGCCGTACGCTTGGGGCGGGGCGATCGCCGCCGCCTGGCTTTTCACGGCGACTATTTTTTGACCTCCTCGCCGGAGATGAGCCGGATGACCTTCTCGTTCCGCAGAAGCGCGGTCACGTAATTTCTGGCGTAGGTCTCGTTCACCTCCGGATGCCTTTCCCGCAGGGCGGTCAGATTCTGCTCCACTTCCGCGGGGTCCGGCTCCAGCTTTTCTTTTTCCGCGATGGCTTCCAGGATGAAGCGGGTCCGGAGCTGGCGTTCCACGTACTCCCGTTCGTCCTTGGCGACCTCTTCTTCGGTCTTGCCGGTCTGCTTCAGAAGTTCCGCCATGCTTACGCCCCGGCGCTCCGCTTCCATGTGCCGGCGGCCGTGCAGTTCCCGCATCTCCTGCTCCACCAGCATCTCCGGCAGGTCCATCTTGGATTCTTCGGAAAGCTTCTTGGCCAATTCCTCGCGTTTTCCGCGCCGGGCGCTTTCCTGTTTCTCTTCCCGGAGATTCTCGCGCAGCTTGTTCTTGAAATCCTCCAGGTTCTCGAACTTGCCCAGGGCACGCACCGATTCGTCCGTGAGCTCCAGGGGCTTGCCGTCCGCGCCGGTGCGCAGGCCCTTAAGCTGGTTCAGAAGCTCCTTGAGCTCCGTGTCGCTCACTTCCGCCGGAACGAGGTCGCCCATGATCTCCTTGCCGATCTTCTTATAGTTGGGCAATTTCACCTCCGGCCGGAGGGCCACCTTGATCTTGAAGCCCAAGGGATTATCCGGAGCGATCTTGGTGAGGGTAATGGCGGGATTGCCGACCATGGGCAGGGCGGCCTCCGCGACGATGTCGGGGTAGGCCTCGGAGAGCGCCGCCTCCGCGGCATCCTCCAGCACGCTCATGCGGTCCACCTTGGTCCGGATCATCTCCATGGGCACCTGGCCCTTGCGGAAGCCGGGCAGTTCGAATTCCTTCTGCAGTTCCGCGAACACGTCCGCTTCGTGGCGGGTCATGGCTTCGGAGGTTATTTCGCCTTCGATCTCCACCGTGGAATTGGCGGGTCTGCCTACCTTCAGGTTCGTGAATGTTTTTTCGGGCATAGGGTTCCAGGATAATACGAACCTCGGCCGAAAGCCAGTTTCCGGGACAAAGTGCTAGAATAGGAAGGTGAGATCCGCCGGCTTTTCCGGCGGCAAAGGTCGAGGGGTTTAAAAATATCATGCTCAATCCCAAAGCCTTGGGTTCCACCTTGGCCATCCTGGCGGGGGCGTTCTGGCTCGTGGCCATGAGCGTCTCCCTCCTCACCGGATTGTGGCAGGACACCGTAGCCACCGTGAGCGGATTCCATCCTTATGTGACCTATACCTGGACGGGGATGGTCCTGATCGTGGTGGAGCATCTGGTGGCCGGCTACATCCTGGGCTGGGTGTTCGCCTGGCTGTACAATAAACTGTCCCGGTCGGTCATCTGAAGACAAAAGAAGGTTCCAAGAATAAAAAACATGGCCATCATCAAGAAAAAGAGCTGGCCGGCCAGCTTCAAGGCGGTGAGATCCCAGGGCAAGAATTTCGAACTGCGCCTGGCCGATTTCAAGGCGAAGAAAGGGGACGTTCTCCTCATGCGGGAGTGGAACCCCAAGACCCGCAAATTCACGGGCAAGGAGCTCAGGCGCAAGATAAAATACGTCCTGAAGTTCGGTTTGAACGATTACGGACAGCGCAAGAAGATAGAAAAGAAGGGTCTGTACGTGCTGGGTTTCTAGGTCCCTCATGAGCAAGGGCAGGATATTCATCATCTGGTTCGCGATCGGCTTCGTACTCGCGGCCGGGCTTGTGTTTCTCCGCGGCGGCGAGGACGCCTGGCTTTGCGAGAACGGGGAATGGGTGCCCCACGGATATCCCTCCGCGCCCAAACCGGAAGGGAACTGCGAATGAGGTTCGAAGTGCGGGTAAAAACCGGCGCACGGAGAACGGCGGTATCCGAAGCGGGGACATTGCCGGGATCCAAAGGGACCTACCCCGTGCTTTTGGCGGAGGTCAGGGCGCGCCCGATCGAAGGCCAAGCGAACCGGGCCGTCCTGCAGGCGCTCGCGGAGCATTTCGGCGTGCCCGTATCCCGGCTCCGCGTCATCGCCGGCCTTTCCTCGCATCGGAAGATAGTGGAACTTTATGGCGGTTCGTAATATCGGATACAGCCGCGCAATGCTCATCCATCGCAAGATAAAGGTTTTCGGAAGGGTCCAGGGAGTTTCTTTCCGGGACGCCGCGTCCAAGGAAGCGGAACGGCTCGGCGTTTCCGGCTTCGCGCGCAACGAACCGGACGGTACGGTGTACATCGAGGCGGAAGGGGAAGATGGATCGCTTGAGGAATTCATCCTGTGGTGTTGGCACGGGCCGCCTGCCTCGGGCGTGGAACGGGTGGAGGTCTCGGCGGATAAGCCGGCGGGCTTCCGGTCCTTTGTGGCGGAATGATTAACTCGGGAGTCGGTGGTCGAGGGTCGGGAGTCGGAAAAACCGATGGGAGCGGGGAGTCGGGAGTGGGGAGTCGGTAGTCGTCAACGGCCCGCGGCCGATATGTGATAAAATGAAGGCATGAACGCAGCGGCGCGCAGGCCGATACTCATCCGGAACGTGGTTTTCGGAGTGGAGGACAGCCTGGTCTCCACGGTGGGTCTCCTCTCCGGCATCTCCGCGGGCGGCGCGGACCGGGCGGTCATCCTCTTGACCGGCTTCGTGCTCATATTCGTGGAGGCCTTCTCCATGGCCGTGGGCAGTTTCCTGTCCGAAGAGACCAGCGAGGAATATTCCGCCCATCGGGAGGTCTCCCTCCGGGGACCGGTCCTGGGCGGAACGGTGATGTTCGTTTCGTATTTTCTCTCCGGCTTCGTTCCGCTTCTGCCTTATGTGATCCTGGGCGCGAGCGCTTTCTGGATCTCCATCCTCGCGTCGCTCGCCGCTCTCGCGGTCCTGGGCTCGGTCTCCGCGAGATTGCTCGGCCTCTCCGTCCGGCGGGGCGGCCTGCGGGCGTTCTTCGTCGGAGGCATAGCGGTGCTCGCGGGCGTCATTATCGGCAATCTGGTAAGATAAGGAAAAGGTCCGCAACCGCAAAAAAAAACAACAATATCAAATGTTTCCCATGATGGGAGGTTGGAACAGTTTCGGGATGATGGATGTGGGCTGGGGCGCGCTGGGCTGGACCGGGTTCGTGGCCCTCGTCGCCTGGAGTCTGGTCTGGAAAGGGATGGCGCTTTGGAAATCCGCCCGCAAAGGTGAGAAGGGCTGGTTCGTGGCGCTTCTCGTCATCAATACCGTGGGGATACTCGAGATACTGTATCTCTTCGTGATCAGCGACAAGGCGGAGGCGAGCAAGGAAAAATAGGGAATGCCCGCCGGGGTAAGCGGCGGGCATCGACGAAAGGCGGTCAGCGAGCGGAGGTGAACGACGTCCGCAGCTTTTCCGCGTAGGCCAGGGCGGCGTCCGGATAATTCCGGGGCGAACCGTAGTACCGGCCGAGCGCGCGCTTGCGCCGGCCGGCATCCGGCTTCCATCCGTGCCGGACGAGGAAGTGCGCGGCGCTCATCACCGCGTCTTCCATGAGGAACAGATCCACTTTCCCGTCGCCGTTCCCGTCCTTGCCGTAGTGCAGGATGGAATAGGGCAGGAACTGGACCAGGCCCACGGCTCCCGCGTAGGAGCCCCGGACCTCGTAGCAGTCGAGTCCCGAGCTCCGGCAATGCGCCGCGAGCGCGGCGAAGTTCTTGGCCGCCCATCGCCATCGAGCGGCGCTTTTCGCCCGCAACATGGCGGTGTAGAACACCCGCAGGACCTCGTGTTCGCCGGTGAAGCGCCCGAAGTCCGTTTCGATGCGGACGACGGCCGCCAGGTCCTCGCGATGGACGCCGAACTCCTGTTCGGCCCGGGCGAGGATGTCGGCGTGAGTTCGCAGGAAATCCCTGCCGTCCGCGACCGATTCCGGCGAGAGCAGTTTCTTCCGGAATTCCGCCCAGTTCGACTTGCGCTTTACGGGCGGAGGGTAGGGGACGAGGCGGGGATCGGCGAGCAGCAGCTCTATCTCCGCGGGCGGGATGCCTTGCGCGCCGAGTTCCGACTGGAGATGATTCAAGCGGGCGGGAGGCAGGGCGAGAGCGGCGGTGAGTACGATTCCGGAGACCAGCATGGCTGTCTCCCTCCTTTCTGCTTTCATTCTAACTCGCCGCAACAGGAAAGCGAACCGGACGGGATGCCTTATAATGGATATATGACCAAGGAGAGGAAATCGAGGATCGCCGCGCTCAACAAGAACCGGGACAAAGGGCTCGCGGTGGTCCTGGAGGATATCCACGACCCGCACAATGCCGGGGCGATCTTCCGGACCTGCGACGCGTTCGGCATCCGGGAAGTGTATCTCGTATTCCATATGGAGAAGCCCTGGAATCCCAGGAAGACCGGCAAAGCGGCGGCCTCCGCGGGCAAGTGGCTTACATTTAAGGTCTTCCGGTCGCCCGGGGAATGCGTTAAGGAACTGCGCCGGAGGAAATTCAAGGTCTGGGCGACCCTGCTCGACAAGGCCGCCCAGCCGCTCGGGAAGGCGCGCTTCAAGGGCAGGCGCATCGCCCTGGTTTTCGGGAACGAGCACCGGGGTATTTCGCCGGAGCTCGCGGCGCTCGCGGACAGGAAGCTCTACATACCGATGAAGGGGATGGTGCAGAGCCTGAATCTCTCCGTGACCGCCGCGATCTGCATATATGAGGCCTCCCGGCAGCGTTCCAGGGTTTGACTTTTATATAATTTTGTGCTAAAATATTAGAATCGAGTGGTTCAAGGCCCACGGGCTAACAAACCACCCGAAGCAGTGGAACCTCGACATCAGAACATCACATAATAAGGAGGCAGAACGTGGCGAAAGATTTCTTGGTCCTGTCCCGCAGGTATCGGGAGCGGACCAACGTGGAGGTGCTCAAGCGGCGGGCGTTCGTCGCCGGGTTCCTCAAGGACAACTACAAATTGTCCAAGAACCGGGGACCCAAGGCGGTCGTCAAGGCCGCGAAGGAAGCCGGCCTGCGCACCGCGACCGAGCCGACCATCGGCCTCGACGCCGCGCTGTACCGGACGGCATTCCGGTATTTGAACGGCGACGAGAAGGAGCGCGCGGCGCTCCAGGGGCAGATCGAGAAGAAGCTCAACAACACGACCGCGCTCAGGGACCTCCTCGCGGACGGCATCACGTCCTGGGCGGACGTGGAGCGCCTGCTCGCGGCGGAGGAGGCGAAGGCGGTCAAGCCCGAACCGGCCAAGACGGCTCCCGCGAAGGAGTCGACCGTCGCCGAGACGGACCTGGCGGGCCGGGCGAGCGTCGCGCTGGGCAGGGTAACCGACGCCCTGCAGGCCTTCACGGGCATCGTGCAGGAGGCGCTCGCGGACCGGGAGCGCTTGGCCGCGGAGAACCGGCGCCTGCTCGAGGACAATCTCCTAATCCGCGGCCGGATGAAGGAGATGGACCTGCGACTCAAGGAGCGGGCCGTGCGGGACATGGAGGAGCTCTCCGACCTCGTAAGGGACCCCGCGCTCATGAACGCGGTCCAGGCGGCTAAGGCGAAGCTCAAGGTGGAGACCGCTGGCGTCCCGGAGTCCCTGCCGAAGGTCGCGCGGTCGGAAGGCGGCAAGCCCATCGAGTACAGGCGCCCCTTCTTGGAGTTCTTCCACCAGCTTCCCAAGGGCGAGCGGCGCCAGACGACGAAGGCGCTGCACATGCTCGCCGAACACGGGCACGGGTATCCCGCGCTCGAAAGCAAGAGGTCGCACCGCTCGACTCCCGCCACGCCGACCGGCAGCTGGTGGAGCAGGGCCTCCCGCGAGATGAGGTTCACCTGGGACCGGGACCGTAAGTCCGGCAACATGGTGGTCTTCGATCTCGTTCGCAGGAGCGACACCCGTCTCGGCTATTCCGAGGCCTGACGGGTCGGTACCATCGGAGAGGGCGAAGGTCCGGGACAACGTGTTCCGGACCTTCTGCATTTTTGACACCTGCGAAATCACGCGGAAGGGGGAACGCGGAATATGGACACCAGAACTTTCAATACCTGCTATAATAAGCACATGGAAGACCTGACCCGGAAGAAATGCGTACCGTGCGAGGGGGGAGTCGCGCCGCTTGCCGGCGACGCCTTGAAGCCGTATCTGGCCCAGGTGCCGGAATGGGCTCCGATCGAAGGCGAAAGGAAGATCCGCCGGGAGTTCCATTTTAAGGATTTTAAAGAGACCATCGGTTTCGTGAACCTGGTGGCCCGCCTGGCGGAAGAGGAGAGCCATCATCCGGATATGTTCATTTTCTACAGCCGTCTCATCGTGGAGCTCTGGACCCACGCCATCGGCGGCTTATCGGAAAACGACTTCATTCTGGCGGCAAAGATGGATAAGCTTCGGCGCGATCGCGAATAGGCGCGAATCGCGGCCGGGAAAAAGGGTGCGTTTGAAGCGGCGGCGGCGCGAACGGAAGTATTAGAATTCAAAGGTCCCCACTCACATCATCAACCAAAGCCCGCATAATCGGAGAATATTCACATGAAGCACGAACTGCTCCCCTTGCCCTACGCCTACGACGCGCTCGAGCCGCATATCGACGCGCGCACGATGGAGATACACCACGCCAAGCACCACCAGGCGTACGTGGACAAACTGAACGAGGCCCTGGACAAGCACCCCGAACTCTCGGAAAAAAGCCTGGAGGACCTCATCCGCGACCTGAGTTCGATACCGGAGGATATCCGTACGGCGGTTCGCAACAACGGCGGCGGCCACCTGAACCATTCCATGTTCTGGCCGGTGATGGGACCGTCCCCGGCGGTGTCCGGGGCGACCAATCAGCCCTCCGCGGACCTTATGAACCGGCTGGAGCTCGCCTTCGGCGATTATCCGAAATTCCGGGAACAGTTCTCGAAGACCGCTCTCGAATGCTTCGGTTCCGGCTGGGCCTGGCTTGTGTTGAACGCCGCGGGCAAACTGGCCGTGACCGCGACCGGCCGGCAGGATAATCCCATTTCCGAAGGCCTGCGCCCGCTCCTGGGCCTGGATGTCTGGGAGCACGCCTATTACCTCAAGTACCAGAACCGCCGCAAAGATTA
>CAZCTJ010000026.1:0-1789 GCA_964501675.1 uncultured Candidatus Saccharibacteria bacterium | reverse complement strand
GAAGCGCATGCCGCGCCGGAACCCGCCGCTCCCGGCGGTGCGGCATAAAGGTATATAATCAGGCCAGTGCCGGCACGGGCCCGGAAAGGAGGCGCATATGCCCGGCTTTTGGCGGAATTTGTGGCGGGAACGCTCGGCTTGGCTCCGGTTCGGGATCTACAGCGCGGGTTTCGCTTTCATCTTTTTTGCGCTCGGCATCTGGTGGTGCCTGCGGGTGGATGAGATGCGAAAACGCCGGCGCCGCGACGGATTCGCGAAACAAGGTTCCGACAGGGGATCCCCGGAAGAAGAGCTCGGTCCTTCCTGCCGGAAGGCATAAGGCCCCGGGGCACTCGCGTCCCGGGACCGGATCGTTTTTAAACCCGAAGGCGTCGTCTTCCTCCGTCGCTCGTTTGCGGGGCCTTATTTTCCGGTCCATATTGACACTAATTTTTAGGTATGTTATAATATAAATTACACGGTAGCACCTCACATCACACATAGGTATAGGTAAACATCGGAAGGCAGTCAGAAAGGACAAGCCATGCAGAAGCGTGCGTCGTTCGTCGTCCTCACCCTCGGTTTCTTGCTCGTGCTCGCGATGAGCGCCTCGGCGCAGACCCGCGTGCGAGCCGAGTACGCCGTCCCCCCGGACGCGCGACTCGAGGAGTACCCCCTCCTGCCGTTCATGTCCGCCCAGAAGCTCAACTCCGAAATGGCGAACAAGGGGCTCTTCCTCGCGATCACTCGTTTCCCGTGGACCGGCTACAACCACCACCGGGAGATGGGGAAGTCCGGACGCTGGGTCTTGGAGACCCTGCCCGTCGGGACGTTCGTCTACACGGACCGCGAGGGCCGGGTCCTCTACAAGGCCGATTGCGCGAACCGTCTGGTCTGGTCGGGGCACACCTGCCCGACCTGTCCGCCGATCGCGGCGGCCGGCGATAACGGCCAGGGCGGCGCGACAGCGGTCCCGCCGGCTCCGAGGCGCGGTTTCATCCGTCGCATCGGCGACGGGCTGTGGGCCGGCGTGAAGGGCCTCTACGGAGCGATCGGCAGCGGCATCGCCGCCGTCGGCCGCTTCGTGGGCGACGGGCTCTACGCGCTCCTGCCGCTCCTGCTGCTCCTCTTGCCGTTCGCGCTCGCCGGTGCCCTCGGGTACTGGCTCGCGACGCGGCGGCACGGTGGTCCGCCAGCTGGCGGAGGCGCGGCTCCCGGAGGCGGACGGCGTTTCTTTCCGGGGCGCGGTGCGGCTCCCGTTACCGGCGCGGCTGCGGCTGGCGCGGTCGCCGGCGGCGCGGCGGGTGCGGCTCTCGGTCCGCGGCCGGCTCCGGCTCCCGCGGCCCCTATGGCGGCGGTTCCCGGCGCGGCGGCTGCGGCACCGGTCGCTGGCGCGCTCGCGCTCGCGCCCGGCGCGGCTGCGGACGCCATCGCCGGCGTGGAGTTCGGCGATGACGGCGAGATCACCCTCGACCCCGGCAACTTCCGCCGGGTGACCATCCGCCCCCGGCACGACGGGCGGATGACCTTCCGATTCTTCCCGCGGCGCTAGGACCTCCCGGTCCTTCCGCCGTGCGGCGTTTTTTCCGAGCCCGGCAGCTCTCCGCTGTCCGGGCTCGGTTTCTTTTTGGGAACGCGCGAAAAATCCCGCATCTAGGCGGGATCTTTCATTAAGGGTGCCGGCGAAAGCTTAGTTCAGGATGTGGATCTCCATGGTGCGAGAGCCGAAGCGGTAGGCGTCCTTCTTGGTGGACATCCAGACGTCCACCACGTTCTTCATGCGCGGATGCATGCGGTCCTCGACCACGAA
>CAZCTJ010000025.1:0-10358 GCA_964501675.1 uncultured Candidatus Saccharibacteria bacterium | reverse complement strand
AAGTGCGGGACACCGGCTACGGCATCCCGGAGCGCATGCAGGACAAGATATTCCAGAAATTCTTCCGGGCCAAAGCCAAAGGCACGGAGGAGGTGCTGGGCACTGGCCTGGGACTCTTCATCGTGAAGATGCTTCTGGAAAAAATGAACGGGAGCATCGGCTTCAGTTCCAAGGAGGGCGAAGGGTCCATATTCACTTTCACCCTGCCCGCCCCGCGGGAAGCCCTCGACCGCACGCCCCAGACCGGAGCCGCTATCCCAGCTTGAGCACCACCGAACCTGCGACGACCACGAGGGTGGCGGCTATTTTTTGCCACAGGTGCTCGCGCTCCTTGAGGAATACTATCCCTGCGAGGCCGGTCAAAACCACGCTTAACTGGAAGAAGGGATACACGAAAGATACTTCGAACATCTGATAGGCCTTGAGCATGCCGTAATATGAGATCGCGGTCATGAAGCCGATGGCGACGAGCCGCCCGGCGTGGCCGGTCCAGAGCCGCCTTAGCTCGCCCCGGCGGCGGATGTTTAACGCCAGGAGAAAAAGCCCCGGTACAAGAAAGGCGACCAAGCCGTAGAATTCGGGCGAAAAATATCCGAGCACCGCCTTGTCGATGACCGCCGTGATGGCGGTCAGAAAGGCATAGGAAAGCGTGAGCTGAACGCCGACGTTCCGGAACGAGCCGAACTTCCGCTCGGGATGCCAGACCAAAAGGAATACTCCCGCGAAAATTATCAAAACGCCCAGGGTGCGGTAGAAACTTATCGTCTCTCCCAGGATCACGATGCCCAAGAGGAGGGTCCACAGGAGGCGCGACTGGCTAAGCGGCGCCCGTACGGAGATGTCCGTGGTGCGGTAGGAGCTTGCGCTCGAGAAAGTGGCGAGCGTCCACATTGCGCAGGCGAGGAGGAGCAGGAACCACGGGAAAGAAGCCGAAGGAGCGGCCGTCCGGGCGAAGAACGCGAACGGAAAAAAGAAAGCGGCCGCCACCAGATTCGAAGATGCGCTGAACGGCAGGGAGAAATGGTCCTTCAATACCACGCGGCTAAGCAAGCTCACGCCGGTCGAGCCCAAAATGGCGAACGCTATCCACAAGGCCGCAAGCATTCCCTGATTATCGCACAAAATATCGGGAAATGGATCCGCCCGACCCCTTGGCGACATTCCTACATTCTGCAGAATGTAGGAATGTCGTTTCTTGGGACCGGGCGGACGGACTGCGAATATTCCAACATTCTGCAGAATGTTGGAATATTCGCCTACTACTCTTTGCAGAGCACCGCGAGATAGGACGGGCCGCCGAACTCCCCTTCCCCGTGGAAGGCGGTCTCGAGCCGCCAGCCCGCGCTCCGGGCCAGGCGGTCAAGCTCCGCCTCGGAGACGATGAGGTAATCGAGCCAGGGGCCGGTGAGCTTCCGGTAGCGGATGCGGAAGCGGATCTGCCCCCGCATCCTTCCCCGTTCCAGGTTCCATTCCTGGTAGCGGAGGTGGTCCCCGTCCCCGGTGAGATACGGATCGCGGGTGGTGCCCACGATGCGGGCGTCGGGCGCGGTGAGCCGGTGGAGGCGCTCGAGTATCCCCTGCGCCGCCCGTTCGCCGTGCAGGAGCCCGATGTTGTGCCCCATCATCACGACCGTGCCGAAGGGCGCGTATTCCTCGAGGCCGCTCTCCGCGAGATCGTCCACGGAAACGGCGAGCGCGTGCACGACACCCCGCTTCCGCGCGACCGCGACCGCGAGCGGCGAGCTGTCGATGCCCACCGCCCGGAAGCCGAGCTTCTGGAGGTGCAGGCAGTGCCGCCCCGCGCCGCAGCCGACGTCGAGGACGGCGCCGCGCGCGAATTCGGGCATCTTCCGCTCGATCTCCGACCACCCCTCAAACTCCGTGAAGTACTGCCGGAGGGAGCCCACGTCCAGGAAGCCGTCCTCCCGCTCGATAACGTAGTGCTCCGCCTTGGAGCCGCCCTTCCCGTCGAAGCAGGAGGCGAGCGCCGTTCCGAACGCGTCATCCGTCTTTTCTCTCTGCATATGCTTGTCCTTTCAAGGAACGTTTCCCAAGCGGAAGGGCTGGGGGCTTGCCATAAAACGAAACGCCCCGGTCCGCTTGGCCGAGGCGTTCTTTATAAGGTCGAAGTTTATGGGATTAGCTCGTAAACAGCGCCTGGGCCAGACGAACGGAAATTGCCTGCGAGTGATCGTAGGCGGTATTCCAATTATTCGAGCCGAAGCGGTGTTGCTTCATAAGTCAATCATAACAGATTAGAGGAAGATGTCAAATAAGCGGTATTTCTGCAGAATTAGCAAACCAAGTTTCGATATCTTGCAACGCATCTCTTTTCGCTGACTGAATACGCATTCGAATAATAGAATCTGCTCGGCTTCCTAATTGATCGAGGCTATGACCTGAATGATATACCTCTTCTCGATCGATAATTATGTTTCGGCCGTGCGGACCGCCCGGCAAGACCTCCCTGCAATCAATCGATAAATCCTTATGCAAGGACACCATTTTCTTTATGGCCTCGATACATTCAGCATATTTTCTCTCTTCAGATTTATATCTCCCTCTTGAAAAAAGAAGTCTAATCTTCAATCGTGGGGACCTTCCAACTTGTTTCTCTAGTAATCCAACGATGTCTTTACGCAAAAAATTATCGCTAATTAAAATTTCTTTATCTGCATTCGCGAATATAGTTTCTAGGGTCTCTATCGCCCTATAGCGGTGCCCTGCGGGAATGTATTCCTCATCTGGCCAATCTTTTATTGGAACAATTTTAAATACCGGTTTCCCAACTAAATCATTAAACTTTTCTGCCAGACCCAGATAAGTAGGATCTCTTTCTGTCTTAACAAGTTTAACGAAATTTATCTTCCCACGAACGATTTCCGGGAAATAAATCTCTCTACCGGGGAACTTCATCCCGTAAAATAAACTTGCAGTTTCTAAATTAAATTTCCTCCACATATGCAACATTATTCGTATTTCTCTAATAAAACTCCTCTTCACGTTCGGGAACTTATTGACCACCAAGCCAGTTGCCTCTTGTCTTTCGGTAAGAAAACGCATCCTAATTTTATCCTTGTTGATTTCAAAGCCATTTTTTCTGATTATCTCGACTAATTTAGGGCCTGCAATAAAACTGCTATTTTCAAATTTCACTATATTTTCTGACAGATTTCTCCTTTGGGTGGAAAATGTAATGTCATCTGCATATCGTGAATATGTTGCTCCTTCCCCCCGCGCAAGAGCCTGTAATTCGTAATCTAATTTCGCACAAACCATATTTGATATAACAGGTGAAGTAGGCGCTCCTTGGGGCAATTTCCCCCAAAAACAACAAATACCGGCTACGGCTGTTGCCCCAGTTTTAGACAGTCCATATGGTTTAGCCTGTAATAATCCACGAACTCTTCCAAAGTGAATGGTTGGAAAAAAATCTTTCAAATCTATATTTAATAGACATTTTTTCCGAGCATGACATTCAGCATTTGTGATTATGCTTCTGCCCAACCTGAAACCGTGAACAGATGGCCTTCCAAAATAAACCAACGATAAGACATAAGCCAATTTTCGTTGGACGAATTTTAGTCTCGAATCCGGTGCTAAAATTTTACGCTCACCGCCAGTTTTCTTCGGTATTGAAAATTCCTTGTAATATCCACCTCCTCTTCTAAGACCATAAAATAAAAGGAGTAATTCGGACGAATCAACCTCCAATAAATTAGCGAGATCAATTAAACCATCAACCTTATGAAATCTATTTATGAGCTCTAAGTTAGACGCTTTAAAAAATGCCTGCATGATTATACTAGGGGCGAGTATTTGAATTCTCACCTATGCGCGGCTCATGAGCGGACATATACCACGCGGAGCGCGCCGTAAGCCAGTGTGTAGATCCTTGTGAAGGTCGCCGCGATTACACAGCGTAATCAATTTTCACACTCGCCCCTTGCCTGTATGTTAGTACAAGTCGGCTCAATTTCAAGTACATATCCCTGGAAGTTCTTGGCTCACTTTTGGGCCTAAACCCGATTCGAGGCAGCCACGCGTTGTAGCTGCCTCGGTGAACTCGCCTAGACGGTGCTGCCGAGAAAGCCCTTGCCTTTCCGGCGCACCCAGCCCTTGTACGTCCTCACCTCCGCGTTGTGGAGATAGCCGGGATCGTCCTTCCGGAACTCCGCGATGCCCGCCTTGTGGGGCGCGAGCACCATGAACGTCCCGTCGCCCTTGCGCGGCTTCACCGCGCACTTCTCGTCGTCCGGCTCTTCGAACACGGAAACGTCCATGTCGCCGAGATCCGGCTCGTCCGCCGCGAACATCTCCGCCGCTTCCATCGCGCTTTCCGCGACGTACCAGTAGTGCTCGCCCGCCTCCACCCGGAAGACGTGGAGCGCCGCGTTTTCTTCCTTAAGCAGGGTCGGCATGACCCCTCCCTTCCGCCCCAAAGGGCTCTTCTATGTATATGCCCAAAACCGGTTTTCTTCAATTCCCCGCCGGACGAACCGATACCCGAAGTATACACTTGCATACATCCGGTATATACTGGGGTGATGGAACCGCTGGCATCCAAGATCAGGCCGCGGACCCTGGACGAGTTCGTCGGCCAGGAGCATCTGGTCGGCCGGGGCAAGCCCCTGCGCATGGCCATCGAAAAAGGCCATATCTTTTCGTTCATCCTGTGGGGGCCGCCCGGCACGGGCAAGACCACCCTCGCGAAGATATACGCGAAGTCCCTGGAGGCCAAGCTTTACGAGCTTTCGGCCGTTTCCGCCGGCAAGGACGACATCAAGCGCATCATCTCCGACAATTCCCTGCGGGCCGGTCCCCGGGTCCTCTTTCTGGACGAGATACACCGCTTCAACAAGGCCCAGCAGGATTTCCTCCTGCCCTACGTGGAGAGCGGCTCCATAGTCCTTATCGGCGCGACGACCGAAAATCCCAGCTTCGAGATAATCCCCGCCCTGCTTTCCCGCTGCCGGGTTTTCGTCCTAAGCGAGCTTAACGACAAGGACATGGCGAAGATAATCGAGCGCACCGGCCTCAAGCTCGACAAGGACCCGCGGGACTGGCTGGTCCGAATGGCGAACGGCGACGCTCGCCAGGCCATTACCGTCCTCGAGAACGCCTCGAAGCTGTACAAGAAGCTCGACACCGAGGCGCTCAAAAACACCGTCCAGAACAAATTCCTGCGCTTCGACAAGAAAGGCGAGGAGCACTATAACGTCATAAGCGCCTTCATCAAAAGCATGCGGGCGAGCCAGCCGGACGCCGCCCTCTACTACCTCGCCCGGATGATAGAGTCCGGGGAGGATCCCAAGTTCATCGCCCGCCGGATGGTGGTCTTCGCCTCGGAGGACATCGGCATGGCCTCCCCCACCGCGCTCGTCCTCGCGAACGAGGTCTTCCGGGCGGTGGAAACGGTGGGCCTGCCGGAAGCGGCCATCAATCTTGCCCACGCCGCGGCCTATCTCGCCCTCGCGCCCAAGGACCGCAGTTCCTACGACGCGTACTTCGAGGCCCTGGCGGACGTGAAGGAGACCGGAAATCTCCCCGTGCCGCTCATCGTCCGGAACGCGCCCACCAAGCTCATGAAAGACCTGGGCTACCACCAGGGCTACGAGCTCTATACCAAAGAGAACCTCCTGCCCGAAAAGCTCAAGGACAAGAAATACTACCGCAGGAAGAAAAAAGAATCCGGCTGACGCGCCCCAGCGCATCGGCCGGATCCCGCAGGCCTATATTCAGAGCAGTCCCTTCTTGGCCCGTTCCTGGTCCCCTTCTTTGAGCCAATATTTGCGCAGTCGGATGGATTTGGGCGTGATCTCCACCAGTTCGTCGTCCCCGATGAACTCGATGGCCTCCTCCAAGGTCATCGCGCGCGGGACCTTCAAAAATTCCATGCCGCCGTCGGATTTGGCCCGCATGTTCGAAAGCTGTTTTTCCTTGCACACGTTCACCCGGATGTCGTCCGTGCGCGAATTCTCGCCCACTATCATGCCTTCGTAGATTTGGAGCCCCGGTCCCACGAACAGTTCCCCCCGGCCCTCCGCGTTCAGAAGCCCGTAAGTGGTCGTCGCGCCCGATTCCGTGGCGACCAGCGACCCGTGGGGGTTGGATTCGAATTCGCCCTTGTACTCCTCGTATCTCTCGAAAAGCGAGTTCAAGATGCCCCGGCCCTTGGTGCCGGTCAAGAACAGGTTGCGGAAGCCGATGAGCCCGCGGGTGGGCACCAGGAATTCGAGGTGGGCGATGCCCTTCTCCACGCGCATCTCCACCATGTTGCCCTTGCGCCGCCCGAGCTCGCCCATCACGAGGCCGATGAACTCTTCCGGCACTTCGCAGGAGACGCGCTCCACCGGCTCCATCTTGCCCTGCGGCGTTTCCTTCAGGATGACCTGCGGCTTGGAAACCTGGAACTCGAAGCCCTCCCTCCGCATTTTCTCGATGAGGATAGCGAGGTGCAGTTCGCCGCGGCCGGACACTTCCCAGGCATCGGTGCTCCCGCCGGGGACCACGCGCAAAGCGACGTCCGTCTCGAGCTCGTGCGCGAGCCGGTCCCGCAGATTGTTCGAAGTGGAAAACTGGCCCTCCTTGCCCGCGAAGGGCGAGGTGTTGACCGCGAAGGTCATTTTGACCGTGGGTTCCTCGATGGCGATGACCGGCAGGGCTTCCGGCCGCTCCGGATCCGCTATCGTTTCGCCGATGGAGATGTCCGGGATGCCCGCGATGGCGACCACGTCCCCGGGCACCGCGTTCTCGGTCTCCACCCGGGCGAGGCCGCTCATGGTCATGACCGAGCTCAAGACGCCTTTTTTCATCTCGCCCGCCGCGTTTATGTGGCAGACCTCCATGCCTTTGCGCAGGTTCCCGGAATAAAGCCGGCCGATGGCGATGCGGCCCTTGTAGTTGTCGTAGACCAGGTTCACCGTAAGCATCTGGAGCGGCCGGGCGGGATCCGCCTGGGGCGCAGGAACGTGCTTCAGGATGGTATCGAAGACCGGGACGATATCCTTCATATTCTCCAGTTCCGGCGTATAACCCGCTTTGCCCGCGATGCCCGAGGCGTACACCACCGGGAAATCAGCTTGGGCGTCCGAGGCGCCGAGGTCGAGGAAGAGATCGAAAGTGCGGTCGAGCGCCCACATCGGCCGCGCGCCCTCCTTGTCGATCTTGTTGATGACCACGATGACCTTGTGGCCGGCACGGATGGCATTTTTCAATACGAACTTGGTCTGGGGCATGGGTCCCTCCTTCGCGTCCACCAAAAGCAGGGCGCCGTCCACCATGCGCATGATGCGCTCCACTTCCCCGCCGAAATCCGCGTGGCCGGGCGTGTCCACGATGTTTATCTTCGTCTCTCCGAAAACGACCGCCGCGTTCTTGGAAAAAATGGTGATGCCGCGCTCGCGTTCCAGCTCGTTCGAATCCATGATGAGATCCGTTTCCGCGTCGGACTTGAGCTTGAATCCCTGGGACTGCTTAAGCAGGGCATCGACCAAAGTGGTCTTCCCGTGATCGACGTGCGCGATGATGGCGATATTGCGTATATCCATAAGAGAAAAAGACCCGGGTGCCCAGGTCAGCGGCCAAATTATGACATATAATTTATCATCTTGCAAAGAGGCGCGTTGGCCGCGCCGGACCTCATGCGTATAATTAAGGATAATGAATCAGAAGATATTGATCGGGGCGGCGGTGATCATAATCCTCCTGCTCGTCCTTCTCCGGCCGTGGTACGCGCCCATCGCGGACAAGGCCGCGGTGCGCTCGGCGGTCGAAGAATTCGGCCTGAAGCTCAAATCGGTCTCCCTGCTTGCGCCGCCGGAAACGCTCCGGTCGGAGATACGCGCGAACTATGCGGACCTGGTCGCTCCCGAGCTTTTGGAGAACTGGCTCCGCGAGCCGAGCCGCGCGCCGGGACGGGAGACCTCCAGCCCCTGGCCGGAAAGACTGGAAATGAAAAAAATGGAGGCGGCGGATAACGGCTATTGGGTCTGGGCCGACGTGGTGGAGATGACGAGCACGGGCGAAGCCGGCCGGTATCCGGTCTTGATCCAAGTCGTGCCGCGGGGCGGCAAATGGCTCATCTCCTCTTTGGGGACCGTTCAGTACTGAACCAACGGCGGCTTATTTCTTCTCCGGAACGGAGAGCCCCACCTTTTCCAGGGCGCGCAGGACCTCCAGGGGCACCGCGAAGACCACCGTATTGGACTGGTCGGAGCTGATGTCGTTTATGGACTGAAGCGTCCGCAAGTGCAGAGCTCCGGGAGAGCCGGCCAGGATGCTCGCGGCCTTGGCCATGTTCTCCGCGGAGGCGACCTCGCCTTCCGCCTTGATGATGACCGCGCGCCGCTCGCGTTCGGCCTCCGCCTGCTTCGCGATGGTGCGTTCCATCTCCTCCGGCAGGCTCACGTCCTTCAATTCCACGTTATCCACCTTGATGCCCCATTCATCGGTCGCCGTATCCACGATATTCCGTATCTTCTCCGAAATGCGCTCGCGCTGGCCCAGAAGCTCGTCCAATTCCACCTCGCCCACGATGTTGCGCATGGTGGTCTGGGCGAGCTGGGAAGTGGCGTAGTAGAAATTCTCCACCGCCAGCACCGATTTCGAGGCATCCGCGACGCGATAGTATATGACCGCGTTCACCGCCACCGAGATGTTGTCCTTGGTGATGGCTTTTTGGTCCGGCACGTCCACCGCCTTCACGCGCATATCCACCTTGCGCATGGACTGGAAGACCGGCACCACCAGGCGCCAGCCGGGATCCTTCACGCCGGTGAAGCGGCCCATGGTGAACATGACCCCCCGCTCGTACTGGTTCACCTGCCGCAGGCTTATGATAAGAAGGGCGACGATGAAAATTATGAGGGATATTTCCATTTATTTTTATGTTCTTTTCGGCGACTTAATTCTAGCTCTTTTCCGCCGAAAACAGAAAACCGGCTAGCGGCCGGAGCGGCGGAAGCTCGGCCGTCCGGAAGAACGCCTGAAGGCGGGGCGATGCGGACGGCCATAGGGGCGGGGCGGCCGCGGCGGCCGGGCCTCTTCCATGCGGGGCTCGGGCAGGTTGGCCGGAAGCCTGGAGAGCGGCAGGGTCGCGCGGATGAGGCGTTCGATGCCTTTCACGTCCCCTCTCTGGTCGGGCGTGGCGAAGGAGACGGCATGGCCGGCGCCGCCCGCGCGTCCGGTGCGGCCGATGCGATGCACATAATCCTCCGGATTCGTCGGCAGGTCGTAATTCACCACCAGCTCGATGCCCTTCACGTCTATGCCCCGCGCGGCGATATCCGTCGCGGCGAGCACCCGGTACTTGCCGTTCCGGAATCCCTCCAGCGCCTCCCGCCGCTGATTCAAGGATTTGTTGGAATGAAGCTCCGAGGCGGTATGGCCCTGCTCGCGCACCGAACGCATGATGCGTTTCGCGCCGAACTTGGTCCGTGAGAAAACCAGCACGGAGCCGGCGTACTCCGTGAGCAGCTTTTCCAAGAGCCGCGGCTTGTCCTCCTTGCGCACGAAGAAAAGTTCCTGGGTCACCCGCGGCGCGGTCGTGCCCGAGGGCGCGACCTCCACCCGGGTCGGCAGGCGCATATGGTGGTTCGCGATGCGCACGATGTCATCCGGCATGGTCGCGGAAAAAAGCATGGTCTGCCGCTCGGGAGGCGTCTCGGAAAGGATGCGCTTCAGCTGGGGCGCGAAGCCCATGTCGAGCATGCGGTCCGCCTCGTCGAGCACCAACATGCCCACCGCCTGGAGACGGATGGTCTTTTGATTCAGATGGTCGATTATGCGCCCCGGCGTGCCGATGACGATCATGGGCATGGGCGCCTTGCGGATGTCCCGGAGCTGGCGGTCCATGGATTCTCCGCCGATGATCAAAACCGAGCGGACGCCGAGCGGACCGCCCACCTGGTCCATGGCCTTGTGCACCTGGAGCGCAAGCTCGCGGGTCGGCAGGACCACGAGTCCCCGCTTGCCCGAGAGGGCCGCTTGGACCATGGGTATGCCGAAGGCCAGCGTCTTGCCGGTGCCGGTCTCCGCGATGCCGATCAGATCCTTGCCCTCGATGGATTCCGGTATGGACCTCTCCTGAATGGGCGTGGGAACCTTGAAATTGAGCTTGTCCAGGACCGCCAAAATATTAGGGGCGATACCCAGGCCGTAAAATGAATTCTCCGTCATTCTTCGCATACTATACCAATACGCGGGAAAAAGGTATCTCTCCCCGATAAGAAACGGAGCGCTGGGCCCCGGGGTTTTCGTTCCGCTCCCCGCTTGCCGGAACAAAGCGAAGAATGCCGGACCGCTTAGATCTTCCTCCGGCGCAGCATGACCGCGTTCACCGCCACGATGACGGTGCT
>CAZCTJ010000024.1:0-10425 GCA_964501675.1 uncultured Candidatus Saccharibacteria bacterium | reverse complement strand
GAACCGGGCACGGTCCGGGAGTTCGACGCGGAAAAGGCCTGGACGATACTGCACAATATCCGGGACACTTTCCGGGTGTATACCGCGAAAGAACCGGGGAATCTATGACCGAACCCGGCCTCGCGGAGGTTGTGGCGGATCTCCGCCGGACCGGCGGCAAAGAAGCCTGTCTCCGCGCCGCCTACGGAATTCTGGCCGCCAAATATCACGGCGGACGCCTCCAAACCGCGCTCCGTTTCTGGGAGATCTTCTACGGCCTCGACCGCCTATGGGCCAAGCGCGGCTTCATGTATTGCACGAACCTGAACCGGCTTCTCCGCTTTCTGCTCTTGAGCAGCGGCTTGTTCCAGCCGGAGGATATCCGGGAGCGATGGACATTGCTTTGGTTCGTCTCCCCGCATCAGTATCTGTCGGTTCGTTTGGAGGACGGACGCTGGATCGACGTGGATATCTGGGCGGAGACGTTCGGGGTGCCTCTGGGAAAGCACGCGTAAAAAAACGAAGCGGCCCGGGTGCACAATACCCAGGCCGCAAGACGAACCGAACGGTCGGCGGTTAGCGGGGCGCCACACTGAGCGCCGAGTTCGCCTTCGCGAGGAGCGGGGCGATGACAGTGTATGCCCCATACGCGAAGAACCCCGCCATGACCGCGACGAAGAGGGTGATGACGATCGCCTTCTTCATGACGACTCCTTTATCGGGGAACGCCAAAGTATAGCATAAATTTATATTAAAGTCAATCCTTCGACATATGCTCAGGATTGACACTGAACTTGGTTGAATGTGTCAATCCCTCCACATGCGCCCGGGCTCGACGCCGAACTTGGTTCAGTGTGTCAAATCGGCGCTATTCTCCGAGCGCCCCGGGCCTTAACCGGATCAGCTTGTCGACCCCCTCGCGCACCCCCCCCCGCCCGTCCATATTGGAAGTGGTGAAGTAGAGATAGCCGTCCGGCCCGAGCTTGAGCGCCCGCAGGCGGCCGAATTCGTTCAAGAGATGCGCCTCGGGCGCGGACGCCTTGCCGTCCTCCGCGGAGACGGCGGTTTCATAAAGAGCCGAACCGCGCAGGCCGGTGAAGAATATCCTGCCGTTCAGATACGCGGCTCCGGCCGGAGCCCAGGTGACGCTTGCGCCGGACTGGATGGCCGGCGCGCGCATGCCGGAGCGCTCCGCCGCGCCCTGTATCACGGGCCAGCCGTAATTTACGCCTTTTTCGACGAGGTTCAGTTCATCGAGACCGGACAAAGCGCCGGAACGCCCGTGCTCGGTGGCCCACAGGCGCCCTTCATCGTCCCAGGCAAGCCCCTGGGGGTTGCGGTGGCCGTAGGAATAGACCGCGTTCCCGAACGGATTGTCCTCGGGTATCGAGCCGTCGTCCCGGACCCGCAATATTTTCCCCGCGAGCGAACGCGTGCTTTGAGCGGCGTCCTCGTCGCCCGCGTCCCCGGTGGTTATGAATAAGTAGCGGTCCGTTTGTCCCGGCTTGTCGAGCGTCGGGGGCCCGAAGGCGATCCGCCCGCCGTTATGGAAATTGGAGCCGGGCAAGCCGTCCAGGATGATCTCCGGTTCCGAAAGCGCGTTGTCCCGGAAGATATAGCGCACCACCCGGTTCACGGCCCGCCCGCCGCTCTCCGCGGTGAAATAGAGATATATCCGGCGGTTCTTCTCGAAGTCGGGGTGCAGGGCCATTCCCAAGAGTCCGCCCTCGCCGCCCGCGCGCACGCCGCGCACCGGTATCCTCCTGCGTTCCTTGCCGAGCACCGTCAGATAGCCGGGCCGTTCGGTGACGAGCATCCCGCCCTCGGGCAGGAATGCGATCTCCCAGGGAACTTCCAGATCCTCGGCCACGACCTCCAATTCCCGGCCGGTCCCGTTTTGGAGCGTGGAGGACGCAATAGGGGAGTCGGTAGTGGGGGCGGAGGTTTCCGGACGCCAAAAAATGAAGGCCGCTATCACGAGCGCACCCCCGAGCACCGCGCTGACGGCCATCCTGGACATCTTTGGATTATTATACGAAGCAAATCGGCCAAATGCCGAATGCCCAGTCTGCCGCCAGGCGATGGGCTCCTGCACGCCGGTCGGCGAAGGTTCTCGCGCCAGAGGAAGCTCTCGGACCCAGCCGCAGCTCGGCACTTCGACAGCGAAGTTGCGGCTGGGGAGAGCGCAGGCGGTCTCCGATCGCAGGAATCGGAGAACCGCCGGTTCCTATGGCGCAAGAACCGAAGCCCCTTGAACCTCAAGACGAGGACGCATAGAATGAACCCATCTCAAAACAAATGGTCCGGGCCATTATTTTCGATGCGGACGGGGTTCTGGTCAAAAGCGAGCGGTTCAGCGATCGCATTGCCCGGGATCATGGCGCCTCCACGGCCGAAGTGGGGCGGTTCTTCAAGAGCGAATTCGCGGAGTGCAAGCTTGGGCGGCGGGACCTGAAGCGGGAATTGGAGAAGCGCGGAGCCGCCTGGGGCTGGCGGGGGAGCGCGGAAGGGCTTATGCGGTATTGGTTCGCGGAAGAGGCGAATCCGTTCGACAAGCATTTGCTTGCGCGCATATCGGAGTTGCGCTCCAAAGGCATCCGCTGTTTCCTCGCGACCAACAACGAGAAATATCGGACCGAGAATTTGTGGAGCGACCGCGGTTTGGGCAAAGAGCTGGATGGGATGTTCTCTTCCGCATATATGGGCGTGATGAAGCCGGACCCGGATTTCTTCGGGGAGATAGCGGACCATCTGCCGGGCACGGCCAAGGAAGAGATACTTTTCGTGGACGGCGATAAGGCCTGCGTGGAAGCGGCGGAGAACTTCGGATTCCGCGCGTATCATTACCGGGATTTCGAAGCGTTCGAGCGCGAGCTGGAGGAACTGCTTAAGCTGTAAAACGGGCCTTATATTGACAAAAAGTATTTATTTCGTATAATTAGTACTTCTTCGGCACGTATTCAGATATTGTGCCGGGAACGGCGGCCCTTTGACTTTTGAATAGGGAGGTACGGATAAATGCAGAAGGCACAGATCGTGGTGGCGGCCATCATCCTCGGCGGGTTGGGCATCGTCCTGAGCCGCACGTTCCGGGGCGAGGAACGGCCGGTGGAGACGAAGGCCCCCGTCCCGGCGGAGGAAACCTACCTGGAGAAAGAGCAGAAGCGTCTGAACGCCATCTTCCGCGAGTACGCGGAGGAAGACGTCGCGGCGCACCGGGAGGGCGTGAACGTGAACCTGCCACCCCGCGTGAAGGCGCAGTACGACGCCTTCGAGATGCGCGAGGGGGTGAACGACCCGCGGAATCTTGAGCGTTCGGTCGGCTGGGGCGTCGGCACCTACCGGGGGCGGAAGGTCGAGTTCTTCGCCTACACGGTGAAGGACTTCGCGGTGGAGCTCGCGCTCTCCGCGCGGCTCACGGACGCCGATCTCGGCCGCATCCGCAAGATGAAGGACGAGGAGTTCTTCGAGGGCTCCGTCGAGGCCGCGATCCCGGACGGGAAGGGCGGCCCACATCTGCCGGGAACGGAGACCTGGATCCGGCGGTACTATCCGGGCGAACCGCCCTGCGTGATGCCGGAGATGCGCCCGTGCTACATGGGCGGTCTCATGGAGACGCTCCTGCGGGATCTTCGTTCCGCCGTGCCCGGCCTGCGCCTGGAGGTCAAGGGCCGGTTCCCGTGGAGCTAGTATCGTATAGGAGGCCGCGGCCTATCCGCGGCGAGACATGCCCGTTCAACGTGAACGGGCATTGTCATTTTTATCCTCCTCCGCGAAGCGGAGAAAGCCCCTACCGCGGGAGCAGGGATGGACGAAGGCATCCTTCGTTAATGCCGAATAAAATCCGTTCCGCCGCACGCTTCCTGCCGATAAGTTTCTGATATCCATCCCTCGCGGCGTTTGATTTTACCGCTATACTTAAGTAAAGCGCGGAAAATAAAGTTGGGAGCGGACCTCCTTGCGGCCAGCGCAAGCCGGGAGACGGCGGTGCGGCCGCTTCTATAGACATCAAAATTCCCCTTGGTATCAATCCCTGCCCCCAAGGGTCATGTGCGCGCAATTTCCCCCGCTATACTTAAGTAAAGCAGGGGAAATTGTTTAGATTTCGTTCGTGAAAGGGGACTATCCCGGCTGCGCACGGGCGGAGATTCCAGCGGGATTGACCTGCGGCGGGGCGGGTCTATGATGAGGGTATGAAAACCGTCTTGCAGCATATTTCTTTGAACGTTTCGGATCTTGCGAGGTCCAAGGCGTTCTATAAGGAAGTTCTGGGATATTTGGGTTTCCACGTGAAAAGCGAGGGTAAGGATTACATCGGTCTTGGGAACGGGATGACGGGCATTTGGCTCTCGGAGGCGGAGCCGGATCGGAAGGGAAAATTGCACCGCAAGAATCCCGGCGTGAATCACCTGGCCTTTCGGGCGGAGAGCAGGGAGGAGGTGGAGCGCTTCGCGGAGTTCCTGAAGGAGAAGGGCATACCGGCGCTGTACGGTTCGCCCCGGCTTTTTCCCGAATACGGCAAGGATTACTACGCCGTTTATTTCGAGGACCCCGACCGTTTGAAATTAGAGCTGGTGAGCGGCGAATCTCCTTCTTGACCCCCGTCCGGGCGGGTCTAAAATGATGGCATAATCCCCGCGGAAACCCGCACGGCGGAGATAAACTGAAGGTGCGTAGAATTACACCCTAGAATTAAATGGAGGAAAAACTGAAAAGTGAAATCCGGCGCAGTGGAAACAATCTTCATCTGCAAGTAGCAGAGATATTGGAGAAAGCAAGATGGAAGGTCGAGATCAGCTCTTACTATTTCGACGAGTCGGCAGAGAAACCTCGAGAAATAGATATAATTGCCTCAAAAGAAGTTGTTTTAATTTCTGAACACGAAGGTACAGTAATCGGCCGGTTTAATATTTTTTTATTTGTCGAGTGTAAATATTTCAATTCAGAAATAGCTTTTTGGAAACAGCCGGTTAATCCAAAATGGATCATGCCAGCGATAAAATTATATGGTCTGAATAAAGAAGAAATCTTTAAAAAAGGAGAACATCATTATTATATTGGCAGCGTTGGTAAGCTATATGAGCCTAGTAAGGATAGAGATATTTTTGACGCCCTCACCCAACCCATAAAGTCTTTAACCTATTTTCTAGAAAGTTCGCCACGTAATGGGCTTTACTATCCTATTGTTGTGTATGATGGGATTCCTGGTGTTTACGCGTTAGATACGAAAAAAGAATTAGATGATGCAGAGCTTCTGAATAATCTGATTGTAGATATGAATTATTCTTATAGAAGTCTAGTCGGCAGTCGGAACCTAATGCACGAGAGATTTTTCATAGATTTTTGTAACAAGGAGGACCTAGGAAAGTTGTTGGATAGAATTGATCGCGAGAAGCAGAGAATCTGCTCATTTATTAGTACCTCCAAGAAAGTTCCCGAGTACATTTTACGCGAAGTCATATAAAAACTTACTAGAATCACAGAATAACACATTGGATTACCCCCGCCCCCATATTCCGAAGGTGGTAAGCAGACCGCGCAAGGGCACGGTATTTTATTTGTTTGTGTCAATTACCGACGCTCGCAGGTATTGACAAATATTACATTTAGTGCTACTATAAAAAAAGCGTTGCAGTGCAACGTACGAGCAGTGCTCGAGACTGGAGGTCAGTATGTCAAACATCATCGGGTTCAGGCCCCCTTCGCGGATGTTCCAGATCATCAAGATCATGGGAATCCCCGCGAGCAGCATTCCCTCACTGCATGAAGCGGTCGCGAAGATTCGGAGGACCGCCTTCCGCGAAGTGCAGGTGAAGACCGGTAGGGGAGGGGTGACGACAGACGAGTGCGTGCGCATCATCTCGTCACGACTGGACGAGGAGTACGGGACGTACACGGTCGAGATCGAACTGGATATGGCGATCTGGTACAACGGTATCCGGCGCGCACCGTTCGATTCCGACGGGGAAGACTGGAACGAGGATGAGACGGGGACGTACTACCTCTCCCAGGACCTCCCGCTCTCCATCTACCGTGCCCTCGGCGTGTACCCCGAGAAGCCGGAGATCGTCCCGGACGAGCCGGTGGACATCATCGGGTACAAGGAGTAGTGAGCGGCGGGCAGGCACAGAACATCGTGTCTGCCCGCTAATCATTTTGGGAATTGACATGGTGCAGAAATTTTATTATCCTACCCTCACGTTCCGAAGACAAAGGGCAGCCGACCAAACGGCATAAGACCCTTCGAGGAAGCAGTGATTTTACTGCTTTTGTCGCCCGAACGGGCGATTTATTGTTTGAGGAACGGGCTACCCACGCCTGCGGCGGGGTGCTCAATTCCGTAGCTTAATTTCCTGCGCATTCGCTTGGAAATTCAGACGGAATTGGCAAAGGTCGTAATAACCGCGATGCGAATGATGCGAATACCATGCGAATGCCGCGAATGACCTATTCGCAGATTCGGATGTATTCGTAGATTCGGATTGCGTTATCGAGATGAAATCTCGTAATCAAAAACAGGTGGAATTGGACAAAGCGCGCGGACTGCTCCTGAAGAGCGAGGCCGTGCTTCTGGTGGATTTCTCCAAGGTGAAGACCGCGGACCTGCGGAATCTCCGCAAGGAACTTAAGGGCGCGGCGAACCCCTTCCTGGTCATCAAGAAACGCCTGCTGGGACTGCTTCTCAAGGAAAAGGGGATGGAGCTCCAGGGCGGGGACTTCAAGGTCCCCACGGGCGCGGTGTTCGCCTCCTCGCTTGAGGCGGCGGCCGGCTCGGTGTATCGCTTCTTCGCCGGACTCGAAAAGGAGAAGAAAATAGAGGGAGTGAAGATACTGGGCGGGTTCGATATCCAGACCAAGGAATTCGTCCCGGCGGAAAGGATCGTGTTCATCGGCGGCCTGCCTCCGAGGGAAGCGCTCCTGGGCCAGCTCTTGTACATGCTTGCGGCCCCCATCCGTTCCTTCCTGTACGTGTTGGACCAAAAGTCCAAGCAAACAACCTAAGGTCGAAAAAAAATAACGCGATGCGAATGCCGCGAATGATCTATTCGCAGATTCGGATGTATTTGCAGATTAGTATCGCGTGCGAATGAAATGAGCAACGAAAAATTCAACGATATAATCGCGAAGATCGAGGGCTTGACCTCCGTGGAACTCGCGGAGCTCGTGAAGGCGCTCGAGGAGAAGTTCGGCATTTCCGCGGCGGCCCCGGTCATGGCCGGCGGGAACGGCGGCGGAGCTGCGGTGGAGGAGAAGACCTCTTGGAACATCATGCTCAAGTCCGGCGGCGAGCAGAAGATAAACGTCATCAAGGTGGTCCGCGAAGTCACCGCCCTGGGCCTCAAGGAGGCCAAGGACCTGGTGGACGGCGCGCCCAAGGTGGTCAAGGAGGGCCTCAAAAAGGAAGAGGCCGAAGAGATAAAGACCAAACTCGAGGCGGCCGGCGCAGTGGCGGAGATACAGTAGAATTCCTCGGTTCACAAAAAACCGCCGTTATGGCGGTTTTTTGATTGTGCACCCTGTAGGGATCGGACCTACGGCCTCGCCGATGTGAACGGCGCGCTCTGCCACTGAGCTAAGGGTGCTGCGCCATTCTTATTTATCATAAATCCGCCCTGTTTTCAAACAGCTGGAACTACTCGTGAGAAGACTCGCTCCTTTGTTGGGCCCCGTCTTATTTCCACCGTTATATTTAAGTAAAGCGCAGGGAAATGGCCCCGGTTTGATTATTCCCGCCCGGCCGTATAATTAGGCATATGAAGCGCAAACTGGCCTACGGGTTCCTGGTCCTTGCGGTCCTTCTCGGCGCGGCGGCATATTTCTTCACCCTCACGTCGCAGGAAGTGGAGGCGGAGCTCCGGAAAGCGGAAGAGATGAGCTCACAGCGGGAAGCGGCTGATTGGCAGAATTACATCCGGTTCGTCGGTTTTTATAACTGGCGGCCGGTGGTGCGGGTCTATGTCTGTTTCGGCGATGTCTGTCCCGCGAACGGCGGTTATTTCCTGGAGTACTTCGACCCGCGGGGCTTGGACGAGGAAAAGTGTGAGAACATCGGCGGTAGACCCATCTAGGGCATCGGCTGGACCGCGGTTTACGGCGGTTGCGAGGTCCGGCCGTGATCTCGGCCGGAATTTCGTATAATACCCGTATGGAATATCAAACCAAGCGTTTGTACCGGTCGCGGGAGGAGCGGGTCTTGGCCGGCGTGTGCGGCGGACTTGCGGAGTATTTCGCGGTGGATCCCGTGCTAATGCGGGTCGGTTTCGTGGTCCTGGGGCTCTTGAACGGCATCGGCGTCCTGGGCTACATCATCCTTGCCCTGGTGGTCCAGGAAAAACCCGGCGAGGGTCCCCGGCCGGCGGCGGGGGACGATGCGGAACGCGCCGTGAACGCGGTGAAGGAAGGATTTCAGGCGGTCCGGGAATCCGCGGAAAAGCCGAAGGGATCCGCTCCGGGATCTCCGGAGCCGGCCCGGGTGAACCGCGGGCGTTTTCAGACTTTTTTGGGCGCCGCGCTCATACTCATCGCCGTCTTCATTTTCGCGGACCAGGTTTTCCGGGTGATCATTCCCTGGCGGGTCATCTGGCCCTCGCTCATCCTGGTTCTGGGCTTGTATTTCCTGCTCCGTCCGCGCCGCTGATTCTTTGACCCGCAGGCCGGACTTCGGTAGGATTAGGGCCATATAACCGTGGCCCCCGAAACGTCCGCTATAACTGGGGAGGTCCGAATTTGCGCCAATTGCCAGGCTGAATTCCGCATCGAGCCGGAGGACTTCGGCTTCTATCAAAAGATGCAGGTTCCGCCGCCCACCTGGTGCCCGGAATGCCGCCTGCAAAGGCGCCTGGCGGAGCGGAACGAGCGGACCTTCCACCGCCGCAAATGCGACGCCCCCGGGCATACGGAGGACATAATTTCCATTTATTCCCCGGACCGGCGCCTGCGCGTCTACGACCTGGATTTCTGGTGGTCGGACAAATGGGATCCGCTGTCCCACGGCCGCAGCTACGATTTCAACAAACCCTTTTTCCAGCAGTTCAAGGAGCTTTTGGAGGAGACCCCGCTCATCGCGCTTTTCGACAGCAAGTCGGTGAACTCCCAGTACTGCAATCTCACGGTCGAGCATAAGAATTGCTACCTGGTCACCGCCGGCTGGAACAACGAGGATTCCATCTACAGCAACCGGATATCTTACTGCAAGAACACGGCGGATTCCTACGTCTGCCACAAAACTGAATACGGGTACGAGAACGTCTACTGCAAGGATTCCAACCGTCTGTTCTTCAGCCGGAACTCGGAGGGCTGCAGCAACTCCTATTTCCTATATGACTGCGCGAACTGTTCGGATTGCATCGCCTGTACCGGCCTGCGGAACAAAAGCTACTGCATCTTCAACCGGCAATATTCCAAAGAAGAATATAAGAATAGGATCGCCGAACTGCGGCTTGACACGCGCGAGGGCCTCGCCCGCCTGCGCGAGAAGTTGGAGGAACTGCGCCTGGGAGCCATCCACCGATACGCGAACATCTACCGCTCCGAGAGCGTGGTGGGGGACAACATCGAGAATTCCCGGAACTGTCATTATTGCTTCGACCTGGCAGGGGAGGCGGAGAACGTGAAGTATTCCAACTGGGGGACCTACGGCCTCAAGGATTCCTACGACACCGGCCCGGGCACGGGCGGCAAATCGGAAATGGTGTACGAGGGCGTGAGCATCGGGGTGAACAACGGCAACTGCGCGTTCGGCACCATCGTCTGGTATTCGAACGGCGTCCGGTACGGGTTCAACTGCCACAGCTCCCAAAACCTGTTCGGCTGCGTTTCCGTCCGGAGCAAACAGTACTGCATCCTGAACAAGCAATATACCAAGGAGGAATACGAAGCCCTGGTGCCGAAGATAATCGAACACGTGAACGCGATGCCTTACCGGGATGCGAAGGGCCGGGAGTATAGGTACGGGGATTTCTTTCCGGTGGAAATATCGCCGTTCTTCTACAACGACACCATCGCGCAGGAATATTTTCCGTTGACCAAGGAGCGGGCCGCGGGGGAGGGCTATCCCTGGCAGGACCCGAAGGAGAAGGCATACCAGCCGACCAAGATCGCGGAAGACCTGCCGGATTCCATCCGGGACGTCCCGGACTCTATTATGAATGAAGTGATCGCCTGCGCGCACGGCGGGACCTGCAGGCATGGCTGCAGCACCGCGTTCAAGATAATCCCGGCGGAACTTGCGTTCTACCGGCAGTTCGATCTGCCTCTGCCGCAGTTTTGCCCGAACTGCAGGCACCACGCGCGCCTCGCTCAGCGGAATCCGATGAAACTGTGGAGCAGAAAATGCCAGTGCCAAAGCGGACAAGGAACGTACCGGAACACGGCCGCGCATTTCCACGGGGATTCGCCCTGCCCGAACGAGTTCCAAACGACCTATGCCCCCGAAAGGCCGGAGAC
>CAZCTJ010000023.1:0-10462 GCA_964501675.1 uncultured Candidatus Saccharibacteria bacterium | reverse complement strand
GGATCCGATCAAGGTGTTCGTGAATATGATCTTCACGGTGGTCTTCCTGTTCATCGTTGCGTTCTCGATATTCGCGATAGGCATAATGCTCGGGATACGCCTGGTCTATCTGAGCTATCTTTTGGTCATTCTGCCTCTGGCTTGGATAACCTGGGCGGCGCCGGGACTGCAGGGGAATTTCAGCAAGTGGTGGCACAATTTCATCCGCTGGGCGTTCTTCGGCCCCGTTTCTCTCTTCTTCCTTTACTTAGTTCTATTCACCGCCCTGAACCGGGATGAGTTCCTGAAGAACAACATACCTCTCCAGCCGGACTCCCCGGCCGCCGGGGCGTTCTATATCGTGCCGGATCCGGGGCTGATCGCGACCTCCCTGGAGCAATATCTGCTGGTGTTCCTGGCGCTGGGGGGCCTGGTCATGGCGAACGCCCTAAGCATCAAGGGCGCGGGAGCGATGATGACCGGAATAAAAGGGGTGGGCAAGTTCGCGACCGGAGCCCTGGGCGGTTCCGCCCGTTATGCCGGCCGGAAGGGGCTTCAGGGCGCTTCCCTGGCCTTGCGGGCCAAGACCGGCGCGGAGGGTTCCAAGTCCCTGCTCGAGAAGGCCCAGGAGCGCGCCAGCCGGATGGGCCGTTTCGGCCAGTGGGCGACCGGCTTGGCCCTGCGACCGGCGGCCAAGCTCGCGGCGGCGGGAGGCGAGAGGCAATACGAGCAGGAATCCGCGAACATCCGCAAGAGCGGCATGACGGTACAAGAGGCCAAGGCCCAGGTCTTGAGCTCTTTCGGACCCAGGCGGGCGGCGCTGCTTTCCTTCCTTAAGGATAAGGACGCCATCGCCGACATAGGCGCGGAAACGGCGATCGGCAAAGGCACCAAAAGCCTCTTCGCCCGTTTGGGCGTGGGCTACAAGCATGAGGAGATAGAGAAGGGCTTCGGCATAAGCACGGAGCTTTATGAGGCGCGCAAAGCGAACATGCAAAGCACCGAAGACGGCCGCCGTCAAATGCGGGAGATGGCCGAGAAGTGGGCGTCCAAGCTGGAGCGGGGCGACGTGGCCAAGATGAAGCTCAAAGATATCTACAGCGGCCAGGAGAAACTCGGCATCGACGGCGAGTCCCTGCGCGATCTCGCGGATTATCTCACCTACGGCCTGGCGGTCAAAAAACCCGCTTTCGCTTCCGTGATATTCCCGAAGGTGGAGGGCGACTCCCTGCCGAACTTCAGCACGTCCTATCGGCGCTCCCTGCAGGAAGCGGAGCGGGTCGGCGCGCTCTCCGCGGACCGGGCAGCCGAGCGGACCAGGCAGTTCAACACCATGCTCGCCAACTTCTCCCTGGGCTTCACGCCGGTCGAGGCGGCCACCGCTCCAGCCGCGGCTCCTCCGCCGCCTCCTCCCGTAGCCGCCGCGCCTTAAACCATGTTAAAGGTCACCCAAAAACAAGCATTGCACCGCTGGGACACCCTGCCTATGCCGCTCCGGGAAGCTTTGGCATCCTTTGAAATATCGGAGTTGGCGCAAAAAATATGCAGGGGAGAGCACCTGCCGGAACAGAACATCCCCTATGTTCTGCGGACATCCGGATATGTCTTCATGGGCTTCCTGAAGCCGGAAGAAATGGCGGGCGAACTCAAAGAACTTATGCCGGGAGTGCCGGCGCAGGTGATCGATAAGATATCCGACCATATGAAAGGCCAGATCTTCGCCCAATTCACGGCGGACATCGCCAAGGTTTACGCCCTGCCGGGCGAGGAAGCGCCGGAGCCGGTCGCAGAGATCAAGAAACCGGAGGAGGCGAATTGGCTGTCCCGAATATCCGCGATGCCTTCTACGGTGAAGCCTTCGGTCTCGGTCTCCGCCGGTCCGATCAAGGCGCCCCCGGGGAATATGAGCATACCTCCCGCCTTCCGCCCGTCGGTCCCCGCCGGAGGAGCGGGCCCCACCCTCATGAAGGACCTCTCCCGGGTGAATTTGTCCGCCCTGGGCGGTTCCCCGGCGGGGATCGCCAAGCCCGCGATTCCTCCACCGCCCGTTTCCGGCGCCGGAACTCCCGCTCCGATGCTCATTCAAAAAAGAGCGGAGGTTCAGCCGGTCGAGAACAAATCCGGATTGCGGCTGGATTTTTGGAGGAATAACGCCTCTCCCACGGTCGGGACGCCGCCTCCGCCGCCTTCCAAGCCCGCTCGTCTCGAGATCGGCATGCGGACCGAAAAGAGGCCCGCCGGACCCGTTTCCACGCCGCTCCCTCCTTCCCGTCCGGTGAATTATTCCGCGGGTCCCGAGCGTCCGTCCGCCGCCGGAGCCGGTTCCGGCGGACCCATGCCTTTCATGAATCTGCCCTCAAGCGGGACCGCGGCGCCCTTCCGTCCGCCGGCACCGCCCCCGCCCGGACCGGGAAAACCGGCTGTCCCGTCGGGCCTGCCGCCCGTACCCAAGCCGCCTGTGCCCCCGGGGTCCACCGCATCCTCTCCGCCCAAGCCTCCGCCGTTCAAACCCCTTAGGGCGGTCTCCGGGGTCGCCGCTCCGCCGCCTCCGCCGCCCGCGCCCAAGGGCTTCGTTTCCGGCCTTCTCCAGAAACTGGCGAAGAATGCTCCTCCGCCCGCGGCGAAAATAGTGAATTACGACGCTCCCGCGCCCGCCGCGGCCTCCGCTTCTCCCGTTCCGTCAAAACCGGCAACCGTTCCGGCCGCGCCTCCGCCTCCTCCCGTGCTTAAAAAATAGGGCCTGGGGCGCCTTCGTGCCGCTTGTTTTTCATGCTTTAATATACAAAGCATGCAGTTTCAGATACCTCAATTCATCGAAACCGAGGACAAGATCGTAGGGCCGCTGTCCCTGCGCCAATTCCTATACCTCATCGCCGGCGGCGGGGTGAGCTTCGTGGCTTATTTCCTCCTGCCCGTCTGGCTGTGGCTTATCATCACCGTGCTCGCGGTTGGCGCCGGAGCGGCGCTCGCTTTCATCAAGATAAACGGCAGGCCCCTTCTGCGCCTGGCGGCTTCGGCCGCCCGTTTTTATTGGCATCCCCAGAAATACCTGTGGCACCCCGAGGATCCGGGCCTGCCCAAGACGGAAACCAGCCTTAGGTCGTTGGGCCTGGGACTTTCGCTCGAGAACTTCATATCGGGCTGGGCGCTAAAACGGGCCTGGCACCAGGTGGAAACCGGGCAGGCTGCCGTCAAGAAACAACCCGCTCCCGGAAAAGCGAAGGATCGCTACGAGGTGTTCACGCGGGTGAGCGGCGAGCGGCGGGCGGTCAAGCGGGTCGATTACTCCGACTGAAGCCGGATTTAAGCTATAATTACGAGGATGCCCGGAAATTTCGCGAGCGCGCAGGACCTGGTGTCGGTGGACGAGATCCGGGAGGATGTCGTCCTGCTTAAGGACGGCAGCCTGCGCCAGGTGGTCATGGTGGGCGGGGTGAACTTCTCCCTGAAATCGGAAGGGGAACAGAATTTGATAATCGGAGGCTATCAGAACTTCCTGAATTCGCTCAACTTCCCGATCCAGATCATCATCCATTCCCGGAAGATAAACATCGAAAACTATCTGAAGCAGCTGGAGGAGAGGAAGCAGGTGGAATCCTCGGGCCTGCTCCAGGACCAGATCGAAGAGTACCGGGAATTCGTGCGGCAGTTCGTGAGCGAGCATGCCATCATGGTCAAGACCTTTTTCGTGGTCGTCCCCTTCACGCCGGTGTCCCTGATGCCCGCCTCGAAGAAGAGCGCTTTTTCCTTCCTGCCTTTCGGGAAAAAACAGCCCGGCGCGATCGAACAGGAAGCGGCGAAGCGGGAAGAGGTCCTCAAAGAGAACATATCCCAGCTCCGGCAGCGCACCGCCCAGATCAAAGACGGCCTGGGCAGCCTGGGGCTCGAGACCCTGGTTCTGAACGAAGAGGCGATCGCGGAGCTTTTCTATAACTTCTACAATCCGGAGTCGGTCGAAAAGGAATCCATCCAGGCGCCCGAAGGCTGACATGCCTAAATTCTCCGATATCAAGAAAATAATCGCTCCGGCGGGGGCGGAAGTGAACTCCAACCATCTCAAAGTGGGAGATAAGTTCGTCAAGTCGTTCTTCATCTTCTCCTACCCCAGATTCCTATCCACGGGCTGGTTCGAGCCGATCATCAACATGCCGAACCTCTTCGACATATCCATATTCGTGAACCCGGTGGACACCAATATCGCCCTGAAGAACCTGCGCAAAAAGACCGCCCAGATCGAATCCCAGATAAGCGACATGCAGGACAAGGGGCTGGTCCGCGACCCCATGCTCGAAACCGCCCTGCAGGACGTGGAGACCCTTCGGGACACCCTGCAGCAGGCGCGGGAACGCCTCTTCTCGACCGGAGTTTATTTCGCCATTTACGGCGATTCGCTCGAAGAGCTCGGGAAGCTGGAAAGCCAGATGAGTTCCCTCCTGGAGACCCAACTGGTCTACGTGAAACCCGCCCTCTTCGAACAGCTGGAGGGGTTCCTGTCGGTCCTGCCGACCGCGGAAGATAAGCTCATGGTCACCACTCCCATGAATTCCAGTCCCATTTCCTCCTTTTTCCCGTTCGTTTCCGACAACCTGACCTCGGACGAAGGCATCATGTACGGGGTGAACCTGCACAACAACAGCCTGGTCATCTTCGACCGTTTTTCGCTCGAGAATTTCAACCAGGTGGTGTTCGCCAAGGCGGGCAGCGGCAAATCCTACGCGACCAAGCTGGAGATCATCCGCTCCCTGATGTTCGGTTTGGACGTCATCGTCATCGACCCCGAGAACGAATATAAGCGCCTGGCGGAGGCCTTCGGCGGCAGTTTCTTCAACATCTCGCTGTCCTCGAGCGAACACATCAATCCTTTCGACATTCCCATCGTTCCGGAGGGGGAGCTGCCTGCGGACGTGCTCCGCTCCCACATCGTGAATCTGGCGGGACTTCTGAAACTGATGCTCGGGAAGCTGGGCGCGGAAGAGGATGCGATCCTGGATCGGGCCATCACCGAAACCTACGCTTCCCGGGAGATCGTCCCCGGAGAGGATTTCAGTCAGATCCAGCCGCCGCTCCTGGAGGACCTGGAAACGGTCCTCCGGAATTTGGAGGGCGGACGGGTGTTGGCGGAACGCCTGTACAAATACACCAAAGGCAGTTTCTCGGGATTCGTGAATCAGCCGACCAACGTGGACATAAATAACCGCTTGATAGTCTTCTCCATCCGGGACCTGGAGGACGAGCTGCGGCCCATCGCGATGTACGTCATCTTGAACTTCATCTGGAACCTGATCCGGGCGCGCCTGCGCAAAAGGATAATGATCGTGGACGAGGCGTGGTGGATGATGAAGGACGAGACCTCCGCCGCTTTCCTTTTCGGTCTCGCCAAGCGCTGCCGCAAGTATTTCCTGGGACTCACCACCATCACCCAGGACGTGGAGGACTTCCTTCGTTCGCCATACGGCCGGCCGATCATCACCAATTCCTCCCTGCAGCTGCTTCTAAAACAGGCGCCGGCGACCATCGATATCGTGGCCAAGGCGTTCGATCTTACGGAAAACGAACGGACCTTCCTGCTCACCACCGAGCGGGGAGGCGGACTGTTCTTCGCCGGCAGGCAGCACGTGGAGATCCAGATCATCCCCTCCTTTTTCGAGGATAAGATAATCAGCACCGACCCGCAGCAGCTTCTCGAGGAACGCGGTTCGGCCGCGCAGTAGCCGCTCCGCGACGATGGGGTATAATTAGGCCATGGATGGCGAGGACCAGAAAATAGATTATTTCGGGCCGGCCATAATCATGTCCATGGTCTTCGCCGCGTTTTCCGACGCTTTGTGGCTGGGAATAATCGCGATCGCCATCCCGGGGATCGGCATAGCCATAGCCGGAGCGATCATTCTGGTGCATTACCTGGTGGGTCTCACGGTCTTGGGCGGTCTTTTTTCGAAACTCAGGGGATTGTTCCCCAAGCTGGTCCTTTTCTTGGGCGTCATCTTGCCTCTGCCCACGACGACCCTGGGACTCATCCTGGGGATAGCCATGCAGAACAAACTGGTGGAGTTCCTGGTCACCCAGGCGGTCCTGACCGCCGTGGCGCCGGGGGCCGGGAATGTTGCCGGAGCCGCCGCGCGCGGCGCGCTCGCGGCCGGGGAAAAAGCGGCGGTGGAGATCGC
Organism: uncultured Candidatus Saccharibacteria bacterium; assembly: GCA_964501675.1. Classification (GTDB taxonomy): domain Bacteria; phylum Patescibacteriota; class Minisyncoccia; order UBA6257; family 2-01-FULL-56-20; genus JBBUAX01. Next base: position 4,319 of record CAZCTJ010000023.1, on the reverse strand, counting down.
GGAACAGGGCGCGGCGAGGGTCGCTGAAACCGGGGCGGCGCGGGCGGCCGAGGGAGGCGCGATAAGAGCGGGGGAGGCCGGAGCCGGCCGGGCCGCCGAGAGAGGCGCGGCGAGAGAGGCGGGCCCGACGGGCGCCGCCGGGAAAACGGCGGAGGAAAAATTTTCCGAGGCGGCGGAGGAATTCGACAAGACCCCCTGGGACCGTCTCCGGGAATCAATGGAGAAACTGCCCTGGGAACAGCCGGGGGGGGATGCCGGAGGAGCGGTGGTGGACGACGATTCGAACGAGGTCGACCTGCGGAACGCGGCGCAAACGTCATGAAAAAAACATTTATCTTCATTCTGGGGTCTCTGATCCTCCTGTCTTTCGTCCCGGTCCGGGCGCAGATACAGGGTATCGATCCCGGCATGTTCATAACCTGGCGTAGCCACAACTACGTCCCGCCGGGTTTTGCCGGCCGGCCTCTGCCGGTGCCCGGTTCGGTGGTCACCGCTTCTTTCGAGCTCATCCGGGGCGGCCGAGCGAACGACGTTTCCGGGGAGGAAATATTCTGGTACCTCGATTCGGACCTTCTGCAGTCCGGACGGGGGCTTAAAAAAGCGACCTTTCAGATACCGGAGGGGGCGGGCGGCTTCATGGACCTGCGGGTGGAGGTCCCGAACAGTTCGGACGGCTATCTGGTCAAGACCGTGGAAGTGCCGGTGGCGACACCGGAGGTGGTCCTCGACGGACCCTTCCCTGGCGGCAGATTTTCCGGATCGGAGATCAAGATCGGTTCCCTGGTATATTTCCTGAACAGCATACCGGCGGGCCTGAGCTATAGCTGGAACGTGAACGGCTCTTCGCCCAAGAACGTGGAGGACCCCGATCGCCTGGTGATCCGCTTTCCCGGCGACATGAAGCCGGGATTCAAGGCGGAGGTATATTTGATGCTCTCCGGGCGCAACGGCGAACGGGTAACCGGCGGACGGACCTTCATTTACTCGCCATGATCATCCGGATCCTACTCACCGTTCTGGCGCTCGTCTTATATACCGCGCCCGCCTTGGCGGTCTATCAGGTCGAAATCGGAGGGCAGTTGGTGGACGTTCCGGATCCGGGTCGCGCGGTGCGGAACATATACGATTTCGCCTTGCTGGGTGCGGGTCTTCTGGGATTTTTGGCGGTTGTTTACGGAGCGATCCGCTATTCCCTTGCGGCCGGAAATCCCGGCGGCCGGACCGATGCCCGCGACCAGATAACCCAGGCGTTCCTGGGGATCATTATGCTCCTTGGTATATTCTTCATCTTGAACGTGGTGAATCCCAATCTCACCGATTTCAAGCTCCCCGACCTGGAAGCGGTCGAGAAGCCTTCCCCCGCGGATTGGGGCGACGGCTGCATCAATCTGACCTTTGCCGGGAATGAATGCCCCGGCGGCAGGTCAGAGTGCCCCAGCGACCGCCCGCTGTGCTTTAAAAGCTGCGGCGGGGAGAACAGCAAGTGCGTAAAAAACTATTCGGACATCTTTGAGTCCGGGCTTATGCCGGAATCGGAATGCGGGCCGGGCAAGCCGGATTGTCCCGCCGACAAACCCTACTGCGACACTTCCCGCGGCCTGGGACTGGAAAAGTGCCGGGCCGTCAGCGGCCCCAGCCGCACCTTCTGTCGGCCGATGAACGTGCCCGCCGGATGCCCTGCCGGTCAGGTCTGCGCGCCCGCCGAAAGGTCCTATAATTCCGGATTTTGCTTCGATGCCGGGCCGATCATCGGACCGTCCCGCTGAACGGAATGTTATACTTTAAACAACGATGAAGAGGTTTTTGATCTTGATCGCGGTGTTGATCTTCGTGGGCCTGGTCCTCGGAGCGGGATATTATTTCCGATATCAGGGGACCGGACCGGAAGAACCCCTGGACGGCGAGGATGGCGGGATAGGCGGGATCCTGCCGCCGATCGGGGAAAATTTGACCACCAGCACGCCCGCCGCGGCGGTCGAAGAGAAAAAATCCAGCGACGAGGCCGTGGCTTTTTATGTTTTGGATTCCCGGACCCAGCTCCTGGTCGCCCCGGACGGCCGGATACTTAGAAACCTTCCCGCCAAGACCGAGACCCTTTCCTCCGCCCCCATCTCGGACGTGGGCGGTGCGGCGTTCTCTTACAACGGATCGCGGGTGGTGGTGTGGTTCGGTTCGCCGGTGGTCCAATATGCGGTATTCGACACGGCGACCAAGATATGGCAATCCCTGCCGGCGAACATCGAGGCGGTGGCCTGGTCTCCGTCCGATCTGCGACTCGCTTATTTCGTGAACCAGGGCGATGCCCCCGGACTTTCCATTTGGGACCTGTCCTCGTCCAAGAATCTGCCGCGCCTGGCCCTGCGGCTCAGGTTCGAATCTCCCGTCCTCGCCTGGCCCGCCGGAAACAAGATCATGATCGGGGAGCTTCCCAGCCTGGAACAGCCCGGGTCCCTGCTTTCCTACGACCTCAAAGCTGGATCCCTCTCGGTCGTGATGCAGGACCAGCCGGGATTATGGGGGATATGGAATAAAGACGCGACCCGCGGGGTCGTTTGGCAAAGCGACCGCCGGGGAGGCAGGTTGAGCTTGGTGGACGGAGCGGGCAATCTCCTGCGGAGGTTCAGCCTGCTCACCCTTCCTTCCAAATGCGGATTCGGAGAGGTGGCCGTCTCCCCGTCGTCCTCCACGCCTTCCGCTTCAACAAGCACCCTTGCGGGGACCGCCACTTCCACCGCCTCCGGGGTGCCTCAAAAAAATGAATTTCTATTCTGCGGCGTTCCCCGGGGGCAGGAACTCGTCCGGGCGCTGCTCCCGGACGATTATCTGAAACGGGCGCTATACACCTCGGATGACATCTTCCGGATAGATTTCCGGACCGGCGAGATACGTTCGATATCCTTGAGCCAAAAATTCGACGTGGAAAACCCGCGGGTCTTCGGCGACCGCCTTTACTTCATCAACCGCCTGGACCGCAAAGTTTATTCGCTGCCTCTCGATTGATCCGCGGGCGGAGAGGGCGGCTTTTCTCCCACCGGCTTCACTATCACATAGCGTCCTTTGCCCTTGCCGACGCTTTCCGTGAACACGTCCGGATGGGTGGCGAGTTCCAAGTGCGCCAATCTGCGCTCGTAGGAATTCATCACCGGCAGAGGGATCTCGCTTTTGGTGGCCACCACTTTCCGCGCGGTCGCGCGGGCGAGTTCGACTATCAGGTTCTCCCGTTCCTTCCGATAATTGTTGACGTCGATATAAAGCGGGGATTGGTCGTGCTGGCGGGCGATGAGTTGAACCAGATGATTCAGGCTTTCAACGATGACGGGCAGGTTCTCGCGGACCAGATTCGGATCGTTGTGGATGAAAATACGCGCGTGTCTGTGCTCGGGATCGACATCCAGGGTGTAGTCGTCGAAACCGATGAGTTCAATCAGTTTTTTGAGCGTCTCTTGCCAATTTTCCATGGGCGATTTGTCGGTTCACCAAAACCTGCTGGCCGATCGAAAAGAGGGATGAGGTGAGCCAGTAAAGGCTCACTGCGGCCGGCAGTCCCGAGAAGATGAGCAGGGTAAGGAGGGGGATGATCAGATTCATGCGGCGGGTCATTTTCTCCGCCGCGCCGGCCTCCTCGTTGGGAGCCCTGCGAATAATACTGAATCGCCCTTGTAAATATTGGGCGATCGCCGCCAAAACCACGATTACCATATTACTTTCCTCGAGATTAATCAAGCCTAAAAGCGAGGTGTGCAGTTCCGCCGGAACGGATATGAACCCGTATAATCCCGCCAAGGCCCCCGGCCTGGAAATGTTCAGGAATATCCTGTAAAGCGCGATCAGGATGGGCAGCTGCACCAAGAGCAGCAAGAAACCCGAGAATGGATTCAGGCGGTGCTCTTTATACAGAGCCATCATCGCCGCGGACTGCTGTTCCAGGTTCTTTTTGTGCGTCTCCTGTATCTTTTTCAGTTTCGGCTGGATCTCCTGCATGGCCATCTGGTAGCGCACGCTTTTCTGGAAGACCGGGAACAGGATTATCCGGATGAGGATGGTGAGCAGGATGATGGCCAAGCCCAGATCTTCCAGGGCGACGGTTTGGTACAGGAACACCAAGCCGTTCAGCAGAGGGTCGTGAAAAAAAGTATGATAAAGCCAGCTCATTTATTTATCAATTTTAATCCGGATCCGGGAAAATTCCGAATCCAGTTCTTTTTTGGAGGCTTTCCCTTTTAAAACCGCCACCAAGAAGTCCTGCCCCATATTGGGGATCCCCCGCGCGCGGCCGAGCACCGCTCTTTTTATGCGATGGCGGTCGGAGGCGAGCTTGA
>CAZCTJ010000022.1:0-10492 GCA_964501675.1 uncultured Candidatus Saccharibacteria bacterium | reverse complement strand
TTGAAGACGTTCTGGACGGAGGATGCGATGTCCACCAGGAACGGCTGGAGGGCTTCCGCGATCTCATTCGAATTCACCACGATGTCCTTGGGCAGTCCGGTGATGAGATTCCGCCCCCGCAGCTCCGACTCCATTTTCTCCTTGCTCTGCATGGCGGAACCGATCTTGATCTTCACGGATTCCGAGGTCTGTTCGCCGATGGCCAGGGAATACTTCTTTTTGACGTAATCGGAGAGGGCCTGATCGAACTTGTTGCCGGCCACCCGCACGCTCGCCCAGGACACGATGTTCCCCAGGGCAATGACCGCGACCTCGGATGTCCCGCCGCCCATGTTGATTATCATGTGCCCCGACCGCGCGTTGATGGGAATGCCCGCGCCCAGGGCCGCGAGCACCGGCTCCCGCACCACGAACACGTTCCGGGCGCCCGCCTCGGTCGCGGCGTTCACCACCGCCCGCCGCTCGGTCTGGGTGATGCCCGCCGGAACGGAAATGATCACGTCGGGCTTCACGATGTTGAACCTGCCCACCGCCTTGGATATGAAATAGGTGAGGAGCGCCTTGGTGATGTAATAGTCGGCGATGACCCCGTCTTTGAGCGGCCGGTAGGCGACGATATCCTCGCCGGTGCGGCCGATCATCTCCTTGGCCTCCGAGCCCACGGCCATGACCGTGTTCTCCGGCTTCCGGAGCGCCACGATGGTCGGCTCGTTGATTATGAAGCCCTTGCCGGGCACGAAAACAACGGTATTCGCGGTACCCAGGTCGATACCTATCTTGCGCGTGAACATCGGCTTAATTTAAAGCCAAAGCCGGTTCTAAGTCAAAAAAATGGCCCGGCGGATGTTCTTGCCGGGCCTCTTTATATCCTCTTCTTTCAAGTCCAGCGCTCAGATTCCATGGGTTGTTCCCTCTACTTGGCTCGCTTCTGAACTCTGGGGTTTTCAGTGACCTTGGCTCGCTCCTTCCTCACGGGTTTTTCCCCAGTTCTAGCTCGCTCCGCTGGAGTGGGTTATTCTCGCTCAACGGCTCGCTCCCAGGTCAGGGGTTTTTCTGGGAATGCGGCTCGCTCAGACGAGATGGGTCGTTCTCCGCTCAAGGCTCGCTCTGTCCTGCTGGGTTACTCCCCGGCCACGGCTCGCTCACTTAGAGTGGGTTGTTCCGAAGTCCTGGCTCGCTCTACTAGAATGGGTTGTTCCGAGGGAGTGGCTTGACCTGGGCGCAGTCGAATGGGCTCGCTCTCGTTGCATGGGACGTTCTGAGGCGTTGGCTCGCTCGATGACTGGTAAGTTTCTCCAGGGCCATGGCTGTTCTCTCCGTCCCGACCCCCGGTCGGGACGGAGAGATCTTCGTGAACTACTCGGCGGCGTGGTCCCCGTCCGCGAGCATCTTCTTCCGCAGCCGCTCGCCCGGCACCGTCCGCTTCCGGAGCGGTGGCGCCTCTCTGACGTCGCACATCTCCCACGGGTCGATGACCGTCGCGTGCTCCTGCGGCATCTTCTCCACCGCGTAGGGAGCCCGCACCGCGAGGCCTTCCGCCTGCCGGTAGACCACCCACAGGTGGTTGAGGAAGAGCTTCACGGTCCAGCGGCGGGCCATGTTGTCGAGATGTCCCGCCCAGACCACTCCCGGCGGCTCTTCCTTCCGGCCAAGCTTCGTGCCGCACTCGGGGCAGAGCTTGGTATTCTTGGGCACCTCGCGCTCCGCGAGGCACCGGGGGCAGAAGCGGCCCTTGGGCGTGGGCAGAACCCGTCCGCCCGTCCGCTCGATCGCCTGCTGCTTCCAGAGCTTGTAGGCGTAGTACCGGTCGCGGTACTTGCAGTCGTGGTACAGGACCCCGAACTGCATCCAGCGGTAGAGGATGGTGCGGAAGTCGGTGTTGCTGTCCCGCTCCTCCCCGGTGCTCCGGTGCTGGCCCGGCAGGAGGCCGGCGTACTTGGCGAGCTTCGAAGGCGTGGTGAAGCGTTCGATGCCCTTCACCCACATCCACCGCTCGCCGCGCTCGTCCGTCTGCGGCTCCCGGCGCGCCCGCGTTTCCGCAGGCACCATCGGGTCGTTCTCCCGGTACCAGCGGCCGAAGTCGTCGACGTGGCCGAGGATCTTGCCCATGGTCTGCAGCTGGCAGGCCTCGGGCATCCGCCGCCACCAGTCCGCGGTCGGGTGCTGGAGCGCGTACTCCACGAGACGCCCGTCCACGTAGTTCTCCACCGCGGAGATGAGCAAGTGGAGCTCCGCCGCGTCCACGTCGGTCCGGCCCTGGCGTTCGAGATGCGACAGGCGCACCTCCACCCGGACCCGCGACCGTTCCTGTTCCGTCGCGTGATCGAACCAGAACGCGACGGAGGACACCGGCCGCTCCAAACCGAAGGGCCGGTCCGACATCTGCTGCCTGCGAACCTGACGGTCGTTCATCGCTTCCCCCTCTCTAGTGTGGGTTGTTCAAAAAAGGACGCTGTATGCGTCCCAAGTGGCTGATGTTTTTCTAACACCTTTATCTGACGGCGTCAATAAAAGATCGAGCCCCGGCGGATTTCCGCTCGGGGCTGATTTACGCTCTCGAACTCTGGGGTTTTCAGTCTACATGGCTCGCTCCGAATCCAAGGATTTTTCACTCTTGACGGCTCGCTCTCGTTGTATGGGTTGTTGAGGCAACGTGGCTCGCTCGCGCAATGTGGATTATTCCCGAATGCTGGCTCGCTCCTGGAAGACGGGTTTTTCAAGAAAAATGGCTCGCTCGTTTACTCTGGTGTTTTCACGATCATTGGCTCGATTCTCGGGTGGGGGTGATTCCATCTGCATGGCTCGCTCGTCTACCCTGGATCTTTCGAGTCCTACGGCGCGCTCGTGAACAATGGGCTTTTCAGCAACAAAGGCTCGCTCTGGCTCACTGGGTCATTCTTCGGGCACGGCTCGCTCAGCTTGAATGGATTTTTCAAGGTTTACGGCTGAATTTCTTATATCAAAACCGTTCCGCCAAGGCAAGCGATGCGCGAACGGCATGCCTTGATTCTCTTTGCCCGTTTTCCCAACCCGAACTGGGCTATATATTTTCAGCGCTATACCTAAGTATAGCGCTGAAAAATCCGACAGTTTCATGATCTGACAGCCCTGCACCGATATCCGCTTAATCTCCAATATCCAATTTCTGATTTCGCTATCCTACTCCCCCACGGTCACCGCCCCGAAGAAGGTCGGGGTCAGATGGTCGTGGTAGCGCCAGGTCCCGGTAATATCGAAGCGGAAGGACCAGCTGCCCCCCGGCGGTATGCCCTGACAGGCATCGAAGGTGCTGCCGATGCAGCCGCCGGTCGTGGGATACGCCTCGTGCGTGGGATGCATCGCGGAGGCCGGCCACATGCTCTTGGTGCTCGAGTTCCGGAAGGCCACGGTCGCGCCCCTCGGGACGGTCAGGGCCGAAGGACTGTAGCCGGCATCGCTGTAGGTGATGAAGTAAGACGCTTCATCCCCGGCGGGAACGCTCGCCGATCCCTCATCGTCCGACGTCCCTCCGCTTTCCACCGGAGCCGGCTCCGCGGCCCACATCCACCAAAGCACTCCGCCCAAGATCAGCACCACCAGTACCAAAACTATCGCCCACGCTTGATTGCTCATGGTTTTTTTGTTTTTCGCACCTTTGCCCTTTAAAGGGTTTCCTAATTATACGCAAGACGGGGTCCAAACGGCTATATGCCCTTCAAAATGCGAATGCGCGCGCCTAGCTTGCGAAGGCGATTCACCAGATCCTCGTAGCCGCGGTTGATGGAATACACGTTCCGGAGGACGGAAGTGCCGGGCGCGGCGAGCATGGCGATCAAAATTATGACCGCCGGCCGCAGCGCGGGCGGGCAGATGACCTCCGCGGCCCGGAGGGGCGTCGGCCCTTCCACGTACACCCGGTGCGGATCGGCCAAGATGACCTCCGCGCCGAGCTTGTTGAGCTCCAAGTAATAGATCGCCCGGTTCTCGTAGGTCCAATCGTGGATGAGGGTGGTGCCCTTGGCTTGGGTGGCGATGGGCACGAAGAAAGGCAAGTTGTCGATATTCAAACCCGGATACGGCTGGGCGTGTATCTTCTCCTCGAGCGCGGTCAGCCGAGACGGGAAGGTCCGGATGTCCGCGAGCTCCGTGAAACCGTTCCGCGCCTTGTATCGGCGCAAGATCTTGAACTTGAAACCCATCTTCTCGAGCTTCAGCAGTTCCAGCTCCAGAAAGTCCAGGGGACAGCGCTCGATCACGATGCCGGAACCGGTCACCGCCGCGATGGCGAGAAAGAGCATGGACTCGATGGGGTCTTCGCTCGGATAATAGACCACCGATTCGCTGATGTTCGCCTTGCCGTGCACGGTCAAGGTGGTGGTGCCGATGCCTTCCACTTTGACGCCCAAGGCCTCCAGGTAACGGCAGACGTCCTGGCCCATGTAGTTCGCGGAGGCGAATTTGATGACGCTTTTGCCCGGAATGCCGGCGGCGGCCACCAGGGCGTTTTCGGTCACCGTATCTCCCGCCTCATACAGCACCGCTTCCGCGGCACGAAGGCGGCCGCTGCGGACCCGATAGGTATCGTGGACCGTATCTATTCTGACGCCGAACTTTTCGAGCGCGAAAAGATGCGGCCGGACGGTTCGCCGGCCGAGCTTGCATCCGCCGGGATGGGGTAGTTCGAATTCGGGCAGGAAGTGGATGAGCGGCCCCAGAAGCAGAAGCACGCTGCGGGTCTTCTTGGCGGATTCCAGGTTCAGGCGGGAGAGATCGAACTTCCTGGGGGGGATCACCTCCAGGTCGTTGCCCGCGAGCCAGCGGATGGAAACTCCGATGCTTTGCAGGACCTCGATCACGCGGTTCACTTCCTCGATGCGGGGCATGTTCCGGAATTCCGTGCGGCCCCGATTCAAGAGCGAGGCGGCGAGCAGGGCCACCGCCGAATTCTTGGAGGTATTGGTGCAAACCGTGCCCGAAAGTTTGCGGCCGCCCTGGATCTCGAAATTCATCCCGCTCGAAAGCGAAAGAATGGGCCGGTCCAGGGCCTGGCTGATCTTCCCGAGCATCTCCGTGGAAAAATTCTGTTCGCCGTTCTCCATGCGCGCCACGGCGCTTTGGCTGGTCCGGAGGGTCTTCGCCAGCTCCTTTTGGGTCACCTGCAGCTGCTCCCGGACATCCGCAATGAACTTGCCTATCTTCTCGCGTTCGGAACCGACCTGGGTGTGTTTGGCCATGCAGGGAAATATATCATATGTGATATATTTTCCAAGACGGACTTATCCCCAATTTTACGCCTAAATCTCCGCGAACACCCGGCAGGGCGAGCCATCCGCCTCCGTAAGTTTAAGCGGCACGATGAAAAGCCGGCACTCGGCGGGCAGCCGGTCGAGATCCACCAGGTTCTCCAGGACCAGAATGTCCTTTCGGAAAAGTATTTTATGCGCGGAGTAGGGCTCCTGGTCCGGACTGAAGGAATCCAGACCGATCGCCTTTATCCCCTGCCGGACCAGCTCTTCCGCCCCGGCATCGGTGAGAAATATGGCGTTCTCGTAATAATCCGGCTGGAACGCTTTTTTGCTCTGGCCGGTGCGGAAGAGAACGAAGTCGTATCCGGCGAGGTCTCCCATGCATTCCGGTCCTATTTCCTTCCGGCCGGAAACGTCCACCACCCTGGCCCGTCCGAAAAAGCGGGTCAGCGGGAATTCCTCCAGCTTTTTGCCGTCCGGGAGCATGTGGAACGGCGCGTCTATATGGGTCGCGCAGTGGGTATTGAAGCTCAAACGCCGCTCGTTCCAGCCGTTCTCCGAGATGGTCGCGAGCGTGGATATCTCCGGCTTGGGATCGCCGGGGTATGCGGGCGTCCGCTCGGAGAGTTCCATGGTAAGGTCGACGTAGGGCATCTCGGTCAGGCGAGCTTGGCGCGCAGAAAATCCTTGAGTTCCGCGATCTTCACCCGCTCCTGCTTCGCGGTATCCCGATCCCGCACGGTCACGTCCTCTTTCTCCAAACTGTCGAAGTCCACCGTGATGCAATAGGGGGTGCCCGTTTCGTCCTGGGCGTAATAGCGCTTGCCGATATTTCCGCGCTCGTCCCAATCCACCGGGAATTCTTTTTTGAGGTCCGCATATATCTCCCGCGCCACCTTGATCAGCTCGGGCTTATTGGCGAGAAGCGGGAACACCGCCGCCTTGAAGGGCGCGAGGCGGGGATGGAGAGCGAGAACGACCCGGTCCCCTTCCTCGCGGTAGGCGTCGAGCAGGAAGAACAGAAGGGCGCGGTCCACTCCGCCGGAGGTTTCGATGACCCAAGGCAGATATTTTTCCTTGGTATCCGGATCGGTATAGGACATATCCGTGCCGGAGAATTTCGCATGCCGGGAAAGGTCCCAGTCGCCGCGGTGATGGATGCCCTCGGATTCCATCCAGCCGAAGGGGGTCTCATACTCGATATCGTACGCCATCCGGGAATAGTGGGCGCGCTCCTCCGGGGTCTGCTCGTGGAAGCGCAATTTTTCCTTCCGGATGCCCAGGTCCTCGTACCACCGCATCCGTTCCTTCTTCCAGTATTCGAACCATTTGCCGGATTCCTCCTCGTCGGGCTTAACATAGAACTGCAGTTCCATTTGCTCGAATTCCCGGGAACGATAGGTGAAATTGCCGGGGGTTATCTCGTTCCGGAACGCCTTGCCGATCTGCGCCACTCCGAACGGGATCCGCACTCGCGTGCTTGAGAGGATGTTCTTGAAATTGACGTGGACGCCCTGGGTTATTTCGCCCCGCAGGAACACGGAGGTTTTCTCGCCTTCCACCACTCCCAGCTTCGCTTCCACGAGCAGATTGAACTGCTTTGGTTCCGTCCAGGAGACCTCCTCCCCTTTCCAGGCGTGTTCCTCGGAATGCGCCTTGATCTCGTTCTCGCTGTCCGCCTTCACGCGGGTGTGGCACGATTTGCACTCCACGAGCGGATCCGTGAAGCCTTCCGCGTGTCCGGACGCCTCCCAGACGCGGGGGTTCATCATTATCGCGGCCTGGAATCCCACGACGTCGTCCCGGTCCCGGACCATTTTGGCCCACCAGGCCTGCTTCACATTGTGTTTGAGCTCCGCGCCCAGCGGTCCGTAATCCCAGGTCCCGCGCAACCCGCCGTATATCTCCGAGCCCGGGAAAATGAAGCCGCGCCGCTTGGCGAGACCGACCACCTTTTCCATCAAGTTCTCTTCTGTCATTTCTCGGTATTTATTCTCTCATGAATTCATCCTGGATTCCGGATCCTGAATACTAGATTCTTTCCCTATGGTTGTATATCCCTCTTTCCGCTCGCGGCCTGGGGATCAAAGGGAAGGTCCGTGCCCAGCTCCTCCGCGGTGTCCCGGAGAACGGTCTCCGTGAACGTATCCTTGCCCTGGATGCGGGTCTCGCCGAGGAATATGGCCCGCGTATCTCCGGCTTCCCGCGAAGAAGGCGTGTATTCCACCTGGAACACGGCTTCCATGGGGGGGTTGATCACTCCCCTCCCGGCGGGAATGCTGGGCAGCTCCCAGTAGACCTCCCCGGAGGCGGAGTTCAGCGTCGGCTTGGTCACCGTGTTGCTTTTGACCGCGCCGGTGAACCGGGCGCCGGAACGGAGCAACGCGGAAACCCTGGCCTCCGCTATGTCGTTCGCGTAATTCTTGACCGTCCAATGCACGGTGTACTGGGTGGGACTATTCACTCTAGGCGGATATGGGCCGGAATTCAAGATGCCCGAAGCCGCGTCCCGGAAGAGGGCCTTCGCGTCCACGATCAGGTCCCCGATGATCCTGGTTTCCAGCCGGGCGACCGAGATGGTCTTGTCCGCCGCGGTCCCCGGCGGCACGGTGGGCGATTCGATGCGCGCGTTCGCCTTCAGGGTGAAATTCTTGTCGCTCATGCGCTGGATCGGAAAGGACTTCTTCACCGGTACCTCCAGAGTAAGTTCCCCTTCCGCTCCGGGTCCCAGATTGGCCAATTCCCCCCGATTGGCGGCGTCCCAGGTCATGGTGTTCGAGAGCGAGCTCCAGGTGCCGTTCCCGCGCAGACCGGCGAAGTCGAACATCTCTCCGGTCAGGGTCGCCCGCACCGTGACATAGCTCATGGCCGTCCCGGAATCGTTCTTATACCGGAAAGAATACCGGAGCCGTTCCCCGAGTTCCGCCCGATGGTCCGTATTGCCGTTCACCGTTATGCCGATCTGGAGCGGAGAAGCCGCCATGGCGACCTCTACGGTCTGGACGTTCAGATTGTATTTTTGTCCCTGAAGCTCCATGCCCAAGGTGGCCTGGAAGGAGAATCGGGATTGCGGCGGACCGACCAGGTTTCCGGAAGAGATGATCGCCTTCTTCTCTCCGGCCTTGAGCGCTCCCAGGTTCCAAAAATTATTCGCCCGGTCCGGCTCCTCGCTCGCTCCCTTGAATTGGAAGACCGGAGGGTAATCCAGCTTCAGAAAAAGATCCTTAAGGTCCTGCCCGCTTAGATTCCGGTATTCCACCCCGATCTCGAAATCCTCGCCGCTGGGGACCTTCTCCGGCAGGGTGAGCACAAGATCGATGCTCGAACGGCCCACGGTAAGGTCGGTCTCCGCCAGTTCTTCGAATTGCCCGGAGCTGCCTCCCAGCCGGTAGGTGACCTTGGCCTTGAGCCGCTTCACCGACTGCGGCGTGTCGACCACGATGAGCCGGAACGTCTGCTGGTTCAAACTGCCCGGTCCCAGGTCTCCCAGAAGCTGCTCCGCCACCCGCTGGTCCATGGACTTTCCCACCACCGAGACCCCGTCCGGAAGCATCAAGGCGATCTTCCCGTTCTCCAGGATCTTATCGGAGTAGTTCGAAACGGACACTCCCAGGTTGAACGGCTGGCCGGCGTATATCTCGTCCGGCGAGGCGAATTCCACTTCCACCGCCGCCGAGGCCGGCATTATAAGAAAATAAGCGCCCACGCCGATCGCCGCGAGCACCAGTACGGATATCCCGCCGATAAGAAATGCTCTGATCACTTGCCTATCAATATTATCTCATCCCGGCCAAGCTTCAAAGCGCAGTTCCCGCAGAAAAATTCCTGGTCGCGCGGGCGGAAAACCTCCGGATGCCTCCTGCCGCACAGAGTGCAGGACGCCTCTGCCGGATCCCAGCCCAGGATGCGCAGGGCCTCCGGCCAGGAAAATGCGCCGTCCGCAAGCATCTGCCACAACCGGAGCTCCTGCCCGCCCTCGTGGAGGATCCGGTCCAGGAGCGCCAGGTCCGGCGGCGGAACCTCGATCCTGCCCTGCTTCAAGGCGTCCACGGCCTGCAGGCCGCCTTTTTCGACCAGCCGGATGCGGACCAGATCGCCGGGCTGCAGATGCCCGGCGAGCTTGGAGGTTATCTTCCGGGCGCTTTTGACCTTGGCGGTAAGCTTCCCGAAGCGCTTGGTGAAAACGGAAAGCCGCAGGTCGAGATCGCCCGCGGGATAGGAATTCAGGACCACCGCCTCGCTCAAGTATTCCTGCATGATCTTAAGTCCGGTCTAATTCTAGAACGACAATGCCTCGGGCGCTAACGCGCGTCCGAGGCATTCATACTGCTGGTACCAGGGCCGCCGCGCGGCCCAGGTTGAAGAGGCGGACCTCCGATCTCCTCCGAACGGTAGCGTCGCGGCGGAGCACCGACAAGAACTCGAATTCCATGCCGTGCCCTTCAAACCGCGTGCGGACCGTCTGGGAGAAGAACCGGTAATCGGCCGGCTGGAGCTCCAGGGTGGTGAGCGTCTCGTCCCGGGCATCGCGCAACTGGTCGAAGAACCGCCAGCCGACGCGCACCGCGGGCGACATCCGGTTGTTCAGCCAAACGCGGACCAGGTCTTCCTGCTTGACCCGGACGGCCTCCACTAGCGAGATGTCCAGCACGTACAGGCCGGCCGTGTTCCTGCCCAGGAACTCCGGCACGTCCTTTTCGGTCCGGACCATCTCCTGGAACAGGCGTTTCTGGCCGCCGTTCCTGGGCCCCGCGTTCCGGTACTTCAGGAACACGTACCAGTACCGGGAATACGGGAATCCCGACCGAACCAGAGCGAGATGCGAATCCAGTTGGTTCACCCGCAGCTTCACGCTGTCGCGGTTCGAACCCGCCTTGGATTCCATCCCGACATCCAGGTCGTCCCGCGCCAGATCGCAGTCGCGATCGAGCTCCTCGGACCGGACGCCGCCCAGAACGTGCTGGGCCAGCCGCTCGGCGAAATTGCCCAGCGCCTTCACGTTCTGATCGGTACCCTTACGCCAGCCGAACCCCTTCCGTCTCTTCTTGCCTCCATTTTCGAATAGGAGGCTGTCGCTGCGATTCATCATAAGGCAGCCCCCTTCCGCTTAAAGATATACCACGAAGCCGGAACGGTCCGCCACCCGAAAATGGGGATATCCAACGCTTTGTAACGCGATCTTCATACGGACTTGTCAGGTTCCGCTTATTCCGTTTTAATATAACCGCTGCGCAGGTGGCAGAGCGGTCAATTGCACGAGACTGTAA
>CAZCTJ010000021.1:0-11465 GCA_964501675.1 uncultured Candidatus Saccharibacteria bacterium | reverse complement strand
AAGCCCTCCAGCCGTTCCTGGTGGACATCGCATCCTCCGTCCAGAACGTCTTCAATGAGACCCCGCCGGAGCTCGTTGCGGACATTATGGGCAAGGGCGTCATCCTTTCCGGAGGCAGCGCCCAGTTGCACCACCTGCCGGAGTTCTTCGAGAGATTCCTGGGCGTGCCCGCTTTCGTGGCCAATGAACCCCTATACTGCGTGGCCAAAGGGACGGGACTCGTCCTGGACCACCTGGATACCTATAAGCAGACCCTCCTGAACAAAAGATAGAATCCAGAATCTAGAATTCAGAACTTAGCAGATACCAGATTCTAGTTTCTAAATTCTATGCCATTGATCGGCCACGAGAACCTCATCCGCGACTTTAAGGCCCTGGCCGGGGATCGGAAGCTTTCCCAGGGCTATATCTTTTTCGGCGTGCCGCGGCTCGGCAAGCGCTCCTTCGCGATGGCCTTGGCGAATCACCTGGAGAACGGCGAGTTCGCGGAGCCGGCCGCGAACCGGGTCCTTTCGGACGCTTTGCTCATCCGGCCGGGGGAGAACCGGACCATCGGCATCGATCCCATCCGGGACATCAAAATATTCCTGTGGCAGATGCCGAACGCGAGTCCCTACCGGACCGTGATCATCGACGGCGGCGAGCGCCTTACGGACGAAGCGCAGAACGCCCTGCTTAAGATAACGGAAGAGCCGCCCGCGGCCGCGCTCCTCATCCTCGTGGCGGACGACCCCGAAAAGCTCCGCCCCACCCTTCAGTCCCGCTTCCAGAAGGTGTATTTTTCGCCGGTGCCCGTCCCGCTCATCGAGCGATGGTTGAAGACCGAACTCCGGATCCCGGCGGACAAGGCCAAGGACGCCGCGGAGAGGTCCGCGGGCCAGCCGGGTCTCGCGAAGATGATGCTCACGGACGAATCCTTCAACGAGCGCCATGCGGCTGCCCGTAAATTCCTGTCCGCGCCCGCTTCGGGCAGGAGCTTGCTGCTCAAGGACATTCTGGTCGACGAGCATTTCGATCTGGATCTCTTCGTGGAGGCCCTGATGATCGCCGCTTATTCGGAGCACAAGCGGGATAAGATTTTCTGGCATGCGGCATCGGAGTTGCGCCGGCAGGCAAGTTACTTTAATCTGAATCCCAGGATCCAGCTTTTGAATCTGGCCAAAACCCTGAATATCAACGAATAGATACTTATGACCGAACGGATAATCAAAGACCTGGAGAACGAACTTGCCGCCACCGCGAAGCGATTCGAAGAAGAGCTGCAGACCGTCCGCAGCGGGCGCCCTTCCGTGGGGCTGCTTGAGGACATCAAGGTGGAATACTACGGCCAGCTCCTGCCGGTGAAGCAGCTCGGGTCGCTCGCCATCCGTCCGCCCCGGGACATCGAAGTGCAGGTATGGGACAAGAACGCCGTAGGCGCGGTCAGCAAAGGCATCGAATCCGCCAAGGCGGGATTCTCCGTATCAACGGAGGGCTCCACGGTCCGGGTGACCCTGCCGCCTCTGACCGACGAACGCCGGGCCGAGCTCACCAAAATGGTGCGCAAGATGTCCGAAAGCTACCGCATTTCGATACGGAACCACCGGGATGAAGCCGGGAAGAAGCTGAAATCGGCGGAGGACGAGGGACAGGCGAACGAGGACCAGGTTTTCCGCGCGAAAGCGGAGGTCCAGAAGGCGGTGGACAAGGCGAACGTTCGGGTGGAGGAGCTTTTGGACAAGAAATTGAAGGAACTTGCCGACTGATCGCGAATAAACGCGAATCAGCGGCGAAATAAAGCGAATATACGCATGATCATACTTATCGTCATCATAGGTTTGTCCCTGCTCATCCTCGGCCACGAGGCCGGCCATTTCCTGGCGGCCCGGATAATGGGCATGAAAGTGGAGGAATTCGGGTTCGGTTTTCCGCCCCGGATATGGGGATGGAAACCGAAGCGGGGCGAGACCAAATACAGCCTGAACTGGCTGCCCTTCGGAGGATTCGTGCGCATTGCCGGAGAGAACGACCGCATCCAGGGAAACACGGAAAAGCTCGCGGCCCTGCCGGAGTCCGAGCGCCGCAAGATGTTCTACTATCAGAAGCCCTGGCGGAGGAGCGTCGTGATACTCGCGGGGGTCACGGTCAATTTCCTTTTGGGCTGGCTCATTATCTCCTCCATCTTCATGGTGGGGACCTCTTCCACGCTCGCGATCTACGAAGTGCAGCCGGGCTCGCCCGCGGAAGCGGTGGGGCTCCTGCCGGGGGACATAGTCGCGAATTTCCGCACCGCGGAACAATTCATCGCGTACGTGAACGATCACCGGGGCGAAGAGATCGAGATGAACATCCGCCGAAACGGCGAGTCCCTGACCTTCCGGGTCGTGCCGCGCATGGAGACCGCTCCGAACGAAGGCGCGGTCGGCATAGTTTTCGCAGGCATCGCTTCCCGCGGGCCGCTCACCGCCCTCCGGGAAGGGTTCCTGGCCACCATCGAGATGACCCGGCTGACCTTCCTCGGTTTTTACGAACTCCTGCGGAGCCTGGTCCTGACCGGCAAGGTTCCGGGCGAGATCGTGGGACCGGTGGGCATCGTGAGCATCGCGACCGAAACCGGACGCGCCGGCCTTATCTACGTGCTGCAGCTCATCGCTTTCATTTCCATCAATTTGGCGGTCATCAACCTGCTTCCGTTCCCGGCCCTGGACGGCGGCCGCTTCCTGATGATCCTGTTCGAAAAATTCAAGGGCTCGCCCATCCCCAGGCAGATAGAGATGTGGGTGAACGGAGTGGGTTTCGTTCTGCTCGTCCTGCTCATGGTGTTCATCACCGTCCGGGACATCGTCCGGCTGTAGCCGTTTGCGGTCCGGCCGGAGTTGGATTAGCCTGGAACCGGAGGGTATTCACATGCCCAAATTGGAAATTCACGCCGAGGGCGTGAAGGCGGAATGTCCCGCGCTTGGCCGTTCGGTGCCGATCTGGAAGCTCACCCTGCTCGACCCGTCCGGGGTCTGGGAGGCGGCCTACGCCACGCCCGGCGAGGCGAACGCCTTCCTGGCGGGGGTCACGGCCGCCGCCGTGATGTTCGGGCTGGGCGAGGTGCCGCCGATCCTGGTGCCCACCCCGGAGATGATCCGGCGGTCCAACGGAGGCGGCGTCTCGCACCACGTCAAGTTCCAGTACGACGGAAAAGGAGTGTTGCAGGGGGAGGGATCGTGATCCCTCCCCGTCTCGTTTATTCGTAACGCAGAGCCTCGATCGGGCTCTTTTTTGCGGCTTGGCGGGCCGGATACAGGCCGAAGACCAATCCGATGCCGGAAGAAACCCCCAAACCCAGGAGAACCGCGGAAAGCGGCAGGCTGAAGCCCCAGTTCAAGCCCACGAACCTGGTGAGCACGAAGGAGGTCGCGTAAGAGAAGAGGCCACCCAGGAGTATCCCGATCACGCCGCCCACCACCGTCAAAATGACGGCCTCGAGCAGGAACTGGGACAGGATGTTCTTTTCCGTGGCGCCCAGGGCCTTCCTGAGGCCTATCTCGTGCGTCCGCTCCGTGACCGATACCAGCATGATGTTCATGATGCCGATGCCGCCGACCACGAGCGAGATGGCCGCGACGGAGACCAGGAACATGGTCAGCACCGAAAGTATGGTGCCGACCATCTCCATCGCGTCCGCCTGGGTTTCCACGAAGAAATCATCCTTGTCCGGATCGGTGATGCCGTGGCTTTCGCGCAGGGTCGCCTCGATGTCGGCCACGGTGACCTCCACGTTCTCTTCGCTGTCCGCTTCCACCGCGAAGCGGTGGAAATACTTGATGCCGAATATGTATTGCTGGGCGGTGGTGTAGGGCACGAAAAGTATCTGGTCGAAATTGAGGAAAGATACCTGTCCCACCTTGGGCAGGACGCCCACTATCCGGAAATTCCTGCCTTTGATCCGGATGCGCTCGCCAAGCGAGCTCGATCCGCCGAAAAGCTCGCTTTCCACCTCGCGGCCGATGACCGCCACGTCCGCGTAGCCCCGGACCTCTTCGTCCGTGAACATGCGGCCGTCTTCGGGATAAACGTCGTAGATCGCGAGCGCCGAAGGCGTTCCGCCCAGGATGGTCGGCCGATAGGTCTCGTTCCCGTATGAGGCGGTTTGGCTGCCGAACACGATGGGCATCACCTTCGTCGCGTGGGGAACGTTGTTGCGGTTCGAAAGCGCTTCGTAATCCCTTTCCTTCAGGGAATCGGTGAAGGTGGATATCACGTCCGCCGGTCCCTGCGGCTGGCGGCCGGGCGCGATGCCGATGACCTTGGAACCGATGGATTGTATCTCGCCCAGGATGAGGTTCTCCGCCCCGCGGCCCAGGGACATGATGAGGATTATGGCGGTGATGCCGATGACGATCCCCAGGATGGTCAAAAAGGACCGGGATTTATGGGAGGTGAGCCCGAGGACCGCGCTTCTTAGGAGATGTGCGCTTCTCATTTTTCGAAATGTTCGGTGGCCCGGTGCCTGCGGCGGACGATCTCTTCCTTGTCCACGGTGCCGTCCTTGATGTGGATTATCCGGTGCGCGTGTTCCGCGGTGTACGTCTCATGGGTGATAAGAACGATGGTGTGCCCGTGAGCCTCGTTCAAATGCTGGAGGGTCTCCATGACCAGCTGGCCGGATCTGGAATCCAGGTTGCCGGTCGGCTCATCCGCGAAAATGACGTCCGGCTTCAAGACCAAGGCCCGCGCGATGGCCGCGCGCTGCTTTTCGCCGCCGGAGAGCTGCGCGGGGTGATGGTTCAACCGGTGTTCGAGCCCCACCGCTTCGATCGCGTCCATGGCCATTTTCCGCCAGTGCGACTCCGGAACGTGGGAGTAGAGCAGGGGCAGCTTGACGTTCTCGATGAGAGGAGTGCGGGAAAGCAAGTTGAAGGATTGGAAAACGAAACCCATTTTCTTGTTGCGGGCGTGGGCCAGCTCCGTTTCGGAGTATTCGGACATCTCCTTGCCCTCGAAGAAGTAAGTGCCTTCGCTGTAACGGTCCAGGAACCCCAGGATATGGAGCAGGGTGGATTTGCCGGAACCGGAGGGGCCCATGATGGCCACGAATTCGCCGGGTTCGACGGAAAGCGAAACGTCGTCGAGAGCCACGGTTTCCACGCCCTCGCTTAAATAGACCTTACGCAGGGAATTGGCTTCGATGATGGCCATTTTACTGCGGCGAGCGCAGGATAAGCTCCCCGGGCACGAGTCCGGAGACGACCTCGATGTTGCCGTCCGAACCCTTGAGGCCGGTTTGGATCTCCCTTTCCTCGGTGCCGGAACCTGCCGCGACCAGCACGAATTTCCTGCCGTTCCGGGAAATGACGGAGCGTTGCGGGATGACTATCGCGTTCAGGCGCTCATCCGTGCGAATGTCGAGGTTGGCGGTCATGCCGGAGCGGATCCGAACGTCGTCCGTATCGAATTGAATGGTGGTTTTGTAGGTGGACACGCCCTCGATGACCGTTTCGGCCGGATCGATGCGGACCACCTTGCCGGTGAACAACACCTCATCCCCGTAGGCGTCGAGCGTGATGCGGACCGCATTGCCGATCTGGAGCTTGGCCATGTCCGCCTCCGGCACGTTGGCGTCCACTTCCAGGTTGCTTTGGGAGATGACGGTCATGATGGTCTGGTTCGCGGAAACGATCTGGCCCACCTTGGCGTTCTGCTCCGTGACCGTGCCGCGGATGGGGGAGCGCAGGAAGCTCTTGTTGAGCTGGGCCCGGATCACGCTCACGTTCGCCTGCGCCTGCTCCACCTTGGCCTGCTGGGCGGAGACCTCTTCGGAAGAAGCGCCCGCGAGCTTCAGCGCCAGTTCGTTCTCGATCCTCTGCACCACCAGTTTCTGGGAGGACAGCTCCTGGTCCTGCTGGTTCACCGCGGCGAGCGCCGTGTTCACGTTGGTCCGGGCCGTGCTTACGTATCCCAGGTAAGCGGTTTTGGTATCCGCGTCCAGGGAAGATGCGGACAGGGTCGCGTCCATCACCACGGAAAGGAAGGCGCGGGCCTCTTCCAGCCGGGATTTGGCGTTCGCGAGCGCGGAATCAAGCGCGGTCTGGGGGGAGCTCACCGAAACGCCCAAGAGCTCGTTCTGCCAGGAGATGAGGACCGCGGACAGGAGCAGGCGGCCGGCCTCGGCATCTATCTTTTTCTGGGAATTGGAAACGGAGAAGGTCAGCTGCGGCGTGGTGTCCTCGGAGGTGAACAGGGAATTTATCTGCTTGCGGATCGCATCGTCGGCCTTGGTATAGGCGTCCTGGAGCACGTCCGGCACGCTCGCGTATTCGTTCGCGAGGTCCTGCCCGGCTTTTTGAAGTTCCGTCTCTTTGATGCGCACATCCTCCGTCCGGGCTCCGCGCAGGAGCTCCGCCAATTTGGCTTTTTCGGCGGACACGCTCGCCTCCGCCTGGCGCAATTGGGCGGAAACCTCTTCACTGTCGAGTTCCACCAGCACCTGTCCCTCGGAGACCTGGTCGCTCACGTCCGCGTTGATACGGACGACCCGTCCGCTCTTTTCGAAGGCCAAAGCGATGTCGCTTACGGGGACCACCCGGCCGGTCACGGTGACCTCCTGGAACAGCTCGCCCTGTTCGGCTCTCACGGTCTCCAGGGAGATCTCCTTTTTTCCGCTCAAGCCGAAATAAAGGCCCGCTCCGAGGACCGCGATGGCGGCGAGAGCGGTGAGCCACGGCCTTTGCTTCGCCTTGTGGAATATTTTTTTCATTGTTTTTTCCGCCGGGTGGAGCGCGGGTTTGACCGGATAATTATACCATTTTATTCCCGGAAAGGCGTGGGGCAAAGTTTCCGGGTTCGTATACCCTGGGAAGGCCGATGAACATTCACCCCGGGCGCGGAAAAATGTATAATGCGGAAGCTGCGGATCTGGGCTTACTGTGCCTCTCCGGCGGCAGACCTATGTCCTTATCGAACGAGAACGAACTTGTCTTGAGCGCCCAGGCGGGGGATTCCCGGGCCTTCGGTTCCCTGTACGATCTGTATTTCGACAAGATATACCGCTATTTGCATTACCGGCTGCAGAACCGGGAAGTATCGGAGGATCTCGCGAGCCAGACCTTCCTGAAGGCGCTCCAGAAATTGGGCAGTTTCGATCCCGGCAAGGGGAACTTTTCCGCCTGGCTCTACCGCATCGCCCGAAACACGCTCTTCGACCATTATCGCACTGGCCACCCGGCCGCGGAGCTCGGCGCGGCGGAAGACATATCTTCGGGCAACCTGGAAAGGGAAGTGGAGGCCCGTCTGAAGCTCAAGGCGGTGAAGGAGGAATTGGAGCGCCTGTCTCCGGAGCAAAAGGACATAGTTCTCCTGCGGGTATGGGACGGATTGTCATATAAGGAGATAGCCGAGATATTGGGCAAGACCGAAGGCAGCTGTCAGATGGCTTTCTCCCGGGCGGTCGTAAAGCTGAAGGAGGGGTTCCCGGCGATGGCCGTGCTCCTGCTCCTCATGAACGTCTTTTAAAAAAATGAACGAGAATCTCGAAAAATTGATCGAAGAACTTTGCCGGATCGACCCGGAGCTTAGGCGGGAGGAAACGGCGCTGCGCCGGGTCCTGTCCGAACTGCTCCGGAACCGGCCGGAGGTCGTTCCGGATCACGCCTTCCGGATGAAACTGCGGGAGCGCCTTATCGGCCAGGCGCCCTCTCCTTCCGGCGCACGCTTCCCGCTCTGGGGGCAATGGCTGCTCGTAGGTGCGGGCGTTGCCGCCGCCGTCCTCATTTCGGTCGCGTACCGTCCGGCGGCGACCCCCTTGCTCCTCTCGAGCGAGGAAAAAGTGAACCTATTGGGCTCCCGGGCTTTCGGGCCGCTCGCCCTCGCGGACGACGCGGGTCAGGATGCGCAGTCCCGGGAAAGTTCCGCCAAATCGGCTCCGCCGGGACTGGGCGGAGGGGTCGGCGCGGAATCCTTCGCGGCGCCTTCCTTGCCTTCGCCCACGATCGTGGGCGGCATGGGCGGCGGAGGGGAGATCGGACCGGTCCCGCCCGAATACGTGAACGCTTACCGCTTCGAATACCGGGGCGAACCGTTGGAGCTTCCGGACGCCGAGCTTATGGTCTTCCGCCGCGCCAAGGGCGAGCGCGCGAGCGCGGAGCTTATGAGCCTGCTCTCGCGGACGGGAACCGGCTTCATCGATCTCGGCGCCTTCCGGAACGCGCGTTTGCAATCCTTCAATCTCATCGAGGAGGACCGGAACGGCTACTCCGTTTTCGTGAATATGCAGGAAGGCACCGTGTCCATCAATCAGAGCTGGGCGTATTCGGAGAAAATGGTTTGTCCGAACGGCAACTGCGCCTCCCGGCCGGAAGCCGTGCCGGGAGAAGAGGAGCTTATCCGGGTGGCCGACGCGTTCCTTGAAGCATACGGCATTCCCAGGGATGCGTACGGCGAACCCTACGCCGCTCCGCTCTACGAAGGACCGATGCCGATGATCTATCCGCCCATAACGACGGAGTTCCGGACCGTGGTTTATCCCGTCTTCATCCGGGACCAGGAGGTCTATCGGGATTCCGGCGATAATTTCGGACTGACGGTCACCGTGAATTATCGCGGCGAGCCGCAGGTCACGAACGTGGAGGGCCTTTCCACCCGCGTGTACGACAGTTCCGCCTATCCCGCGGAGCGGGATGCCGGCCGCATCGTCCGTTACGCCGAAAGGACGGGATCCATGTTAGTTCCGCCGGACGCCTCGAGCAAAACGGTCGGACTGGGCACTCCCTCCCGGGGGCTCCTGCAGGTCGTCGATTTCCGGGACGGGGAGACGGTGGAACTGTACGTTCCCGCGCTCATCTTCCCGTTGCTCGATCGGCCCCAGGGTTTCTATCCCCGCGGCGTAGTGGTGCCCCTCATCAAGGAAATATTGGACGAGCGGGAGGGCCCCTCTTCCGGGATAATGCCCTTTAGGGGACGCTAGTCTTGAATCCGCCCGCTTCCAGACTGGAGGCGGAGTTCGGATCTTCGCAGGCGGGAAAGGTCGCGACCGGACGGTTTGCGGCGTCCACGATCGGAACCAGCATCTCGTTCTCCGAACCCGGCAGGCGCAACATCAGATACAGAGGGCCGTTGAGCGCCGCTCCGCACCAATTCCGCCAGGTGACGGAGGCGGCAGCCGTCTTTCCCGGCGCAAGTTCCGTCCGGCCGAAGGCCGCGCCGCCCGAAGAGGAAACGTTCAAGCTGCCGGTCGCGGCGTCCTGCAGGCGAAGTTCGGGCTTGCCGCGCAGGGAACAAGCTTTTCCGCTCTGATTCAGGAAGCGGATGGATCCCGAAAGGGGGTCCGATGTCTGCCACTTGGCGGACGCGGAAAGGTCCGCCGGCTCGCAGGCGTCCGCGGCTCCGATGGCGAGGGGTCCGTAATAAAGGAAGATGGCCGCGGCGACTATGGCGCCTACGGTGATAAGGAACATAAGTATGAAGCGCATGATAGTTCCTACCCCCGGGCGGGCGCCGCTTGTTTCAATTTTCCGGGTTAAAAGCAGGAAGACCGGCACTCGCTTGCGCCGGTCTTCTCTCTTGCTCGCACTACGCCGAGGATAGGAACGCGTTGGAATAGTCCTCCGGACGCCGGAGGACCGGGAAGCCGAACATGTCGGCCGCCCGATGATATTCGCGGAGGTTGTCCGCCGCGATGTCCGCCTCGCGTTCCGCCCGGCGGAAAACGTGCGCCGGTACGGGAGCGCTCACCTGCAGCTGGACGACATACCGTTGTCGGGCGGCGTATATCCGGCCGTGGTGATCCAGTCCGTTCAAGACCTCCGCGCGGTGCGCGGAGACGAACTCCTTGCCGGCGAAAAACGGCAGGGGCACCGACGCGAAGGGGATGCTCAATGCCTTGGCCAGGAATTCCCTGGCCGCCTGCTGGTCCCGGTACCACGCGTCGGCGCCGAGGGCCGCGAGGCTCGCGACGATCAGGCCTATCCAGATCCACGTATCCATTGGCCACCTCCTAAGGTGGAGGACGGAGTTATAGCGACAAGGGACGCCCTGGGATTTTGCGATAGATATCCCTTAAGGTCAAGGCGAGGCGGTGATGACCAATTCTTCCAAAGGTTCGGCGAGTTTCAAATTGTCCGCTATCTTTTCCGCCACCTTCTCCGGCGGCAGATATTCGGAGTAGTCCGCGGGTTTTTCCTTGCCGAACAGGCCGGTCTGCATCCGCGAGGGGTAGACGCCGATGACCCGGATGCCGGCAGGGGCCGCCTCCATGCGCAGGACCTCCGTGAATCCTTCCGCGGCGAACTTGCTCGCGGTGTAAGCCGAAGTGTCCGGCAGGACCTGGCCCTTGGCCCGCACGGAGATGATGTTGACTATCGTCCCGCCGCCCTGCGCCTTCATCCGGATCAAGGCCTGGCGGGAGCCGTAAAAGGTGCCGAAGTAATTAACTTCCATCAGGTCATGCGCGCGCTCCGCATCCGTCTCTTCGATGGGCAAGTGGGGGAGCCAGATGCCGGCATTGTTCACCCAGATGTCTATCCGTCCGAATTCGCGGACGGCGAGCTCGGCCAGTTTCTCCATCTCCGCTTCCTTCCGGACATCCGCGGGCATGGCAATGACGCCCGGCCGGGACGCCAAGTCCGCAAGTCCTCCGGCGTCGGGGGCGCATACCGCCGTCTTCATGCCCTCCGCGAGCAGCCTTTCCGCGAGCGCCTTGCCCAAGCCGCTTGATGCGCCCGTGATGACCGCCGACTTGCCCGCAAGCTCCATGGAATTAACGCAGGATGTCCGTGCTGAAGATTATCGCGGCCCAGATTATGCTTGCCACTATCGTTCCCGCCACGAATCCGGCCAGGGCGGATGCAAGATGGCGGCCGAGGCGGACGGCGAAGACTCTCTGCTCCAACGAAACGAATTCGCGCCAAATTTCGCTCATGTCCGAATTATATCATATTCATTCTTCCCGGTCCGGCAACGGCCTGTCGATAAGTCCGTCCGCGTTCGGAGGATGCCGTTCCTCGGCCATCTTCGATATTTCCGCGAGCGTGCCGTTCATCCTGCGCAGTAAAACCGCCTGGGAAAGGAGCAGGAAGAGGAAGGCGCCGGCCACGAACAGGAATTTGAGGGTCATTTTAAAATCAAAAAAATAGGCGGGGCGGACGATGTCCCCGTAGCCCGGATATTTTATACGACCCGAACCAAATTGACCAGGCGGGTTTTTTCTTGGTTAAATTATCGGGTTGCACATTGTGGAGGTGAGCGTATGGCCCACACGAGCGGCGGATCTTCTCCATCCGGGTCGTTCGGTTCGTTCAATCCGGTTCCGCTCTCCGAGGGGCGGAACGGACCGTCGAAGACGGAACGGAAGTCGGCCAAGCAGGTCCGACAGAAGGCATTCAAGCAGTCCGGCGTGTTCCGCCGGAGGCACAAGCGCCACCGGACGTGGTACATCGGGTAAGCGAGGCGCAAGAGTTCGCGGCCTGGCGCAGAAATGCGCGCCAGGCCGCTCGTCGTTT
>CAZCTJ010000020.1:0-11914 GCA_964501675.1 uncultured Candidatus Saccharibacteria bacterium | reverse complement strand
CCCTGTTTTTCCTTCATCCAATACCACCACTCCCCTCCCCAAAAGTAATGCTCCCGGAGCCCGGTCCGGCGGGCGAAGTCCACGTTCTTCCGGAACTGCTCCGGGGTCATGCTTTTTTCCTGTTCCTCGAGCGGCAGATCGTAATAAAGCACCGGCCCCCAGGGTTCGGCCTGCAGCTCCACGTCCCAGACCTCCTTGCCGAACAATTTATCCACGAGCCAGGCCCGGCGGGCGTAAAAGACCGGCGGCCAGGGATAGGAGGCGTAGATGCCCAGCTGTTTGAACCAGACCCGGCGGTAGAGGGTGGTGCCCACCGCGTCTCCCAGGCGGGCGGCCCGCCACCATAAGGAGTATTCGCCGGTGTCGGATATGACGATGGGCCGGCCCGGATCCGCGGCCCGGACCAATTCCATTTCCCGTTCCAAGAACCCTTCCTGCCGCGCGGGACATTCCCCGAAGGAGAAGAACGGCTCATTCTCCACCTGCCAGGCGGAAACGGAGGGATTCTCCCGGTATCTCTCGACGAAAACCCGCATGAACTCCCGGAGGGCCTCTTCTCTTTCCGCAACGCCGAGCTCCGCCGCCCAGGCGGGCAGGTGGCATTCCGGCCAGCGCGGGACCTTGAGGCCGATGACGGGCAGGATCTCCGCGCCGCGCTTCGCGGCCTCGCTCATCTGCCAATCCGTTCCCGTCCATTCGAATCTGCCCCTTTCCGGCTCCAGGAGGTCCCAATGGACCGCTATCTTGAATTTCCGCACGCCGAGGTCGTCCAGGAACGCGGAATAGACCTCGCGCGGATCGAGGCCCAGATTCTTGGCGTGCTTTTCCGAAAAGTTCATTCCCCATTCGGCGTCCGCCCGGGGCGCGGACCGGCCGGCAAAAAGAAAAAGGGCGGCCAGGAGCGCCAAGATCCCGGCGGCAACGAGGATATTTTTAAGCGCCCGGAACATCCTCATTGGAGAGTGAAGGCGAGGAGCAGGAGCCCCAGCGCGACAAGCAGGATCCCGACCACCCTGCGCACCAATTCCTGGCCGCCCTCCTCCGCAAGGTCCGGGACCTGGCGGCCCAGGATGGCGGCGAAAAGGATGAGAAAGACATATTGCACGCCCTGGAGCGCGTTCACGAAAGGCAGGTACAGGGCGGGTACCAGATACACCGCGAAATTCTGGAGGACGATGCCCAGGGCGCCCAGAGCTTGATTGCCCACGAAAAGAAGAGGCGTGCCCGGCACGGCCGGAGGCCTTTGGAACCCTTCTCGGATGCCGCGCCGGAGGCCGGGCAGGGCGAGAAAGAGCAGAACCGCCGCGAGCCCTCCGCCCAGGCGCATCCAAAGGAATCCCGACCAGAAGGATTGGACCAGGAACGCCGCCTTGGCGGTCGCGAAGGACAATCCGAAGAACGCCGCTGCGGAAACGACGTAAGCCACGGCCGCTTTGCCGCGGCGCGCACTAAGCTCAAACGAACCCGCGACGAGTATGAGGAGGGCCCAGAACTCCCGGCCGAAGGGCGAAACGGTCCGAAGGGAAAGACCCGCCGCGAACATGAGGGTGAAGACCGCGACCAGTCCCCCGACCGCGGGAATGAACCGGGAGACCTCTTCCCGGCGGAGACCGATATAGAGAAAGTAGGAAGCGAGAACGAAAAGGATCCCGGAAAGGACCGCCAGTCCCAGCCCGGCCGGGTCGGGAACCGGAAAGCCCAGCCAGGGCGAAAGAAGCACCGCGAGGGATCCCAGAAGCCCGACCAGGAAGGCATACAGGGCCGGATCCGGCAGGCGGCGGGCAAGCAGGAATTTGTCCCCCACCGCGACCGCGGCGAGCAAGGCATAAGCGGAAAGGACGGACGCGAACCAGATCATGGGATCTCCAGGCGCGTCTGCCTGTCCTCGACGGTCCGGGGCGCGAGCGGCGGCCGGGCGAGCGCCTTGCCTATGTTCTCCGCGCCGTGCCGTTCGATCTTCAGATATCCCTGGAACGCGGCTTCCGCCAGCTTGCCGCTCAAGATCCAATCCCACAGCCATTCTCCGGCGCAATTCGGGTCCAATTGGTCCTTGCCCGCCCCCAGGTCTATCAACCACTCCCGGTTGCGCTCCTCATGCGAGCCGACCGGCTCCGCCATGATGACGGGCAGGCCGAGTCCCGCATAAAAGCAGAGCTCGGAGGGCTTGGTCCACAGAATGTCGGTCTCCGCGAGCACGCCGTTCATCAGGCGATAGTTCTCGTCCTTGGTTTCCGCGAGGCAGATCTTGAGTCCCGTGCCGAGATACTTCTCCAGGCCCAGGCGCCGGGCCACCTTTTGGAATTTGCCGGCGGCCCGGGCGGAAATGCCCGCCATCAGGTTCAGACGGATGCGCCCGGTGCGGATAAGGTCCGTGAGGCCGAACAGGTCCTTTGCCAATTCGGTCTGGGCGCCGGCGCCGCCAATCGCGAAAGTGATCGCAACCGGCCCCGGCTTCACCGGCCTTGTCTGCCCCAAATGCTGGCGGAGGGAACCCGCCCAACGCTTCCGGAAAACGCCCCGGGGATCGAGGCGCGCGAGCCTGGCGGGCAGGAGCTCCATGGTCCTGCGCACGAGTTCCTCCGGCAGGGGGAAGCCGGTGACGACGACCCTCTCCGGGGCGACGCCGTACTGCAGAAGCCGCTCGGCGGCCCGCGAGGTGGAGGCCAGATAGATTATCCTGCTGTCCGAAGGAACGGGCGGCACCCAGGCCCGGGGAATGTCGCTGTCGGTCACCACCGTGAAAATGGGCCCGGGATAATTCCAGTGCTCCGCCATATGACCGGCGATGAAGTAGGTCGTAAGTATGGGCAGAGGATTCGAGAGAAGCTGTTCCACAAGGTGCCGTCCCCAGCCCTTGCGGATGCGGGAAGTTATCTGGCGAAGCTGCCAAGTGGATGCGCTCCGGTCGCGCCGGGGATAGAAATCTTCCACGCGCTGAAAGCGGTCGTAGAACGCGAATATTCTCCGGCCCAGCCAACCGCGGCCCTTGAACCGCGAGACGAAATTATAAAACCCGGATATTTCCTGCCACACGCGCCGATCGGAATCGGGAATGCCCGGGTAATCGTTCGCGGCGAGCAACCGCCCGCCCTCCGCGTGTTTCAAAAGCGGCAGCGCCGCGCGCTGGTGTCCGTAGCCCATGTCCGCCGCGATGAGCCAGACCCTCTTTGGAAAATTGCGGCTCATTTATTCGCCCGGAAAATATTTCCGGTCACTGAGCTTTGCGGACGACAAGCCGGACGTAGGATTCGTGATCGGTTTTCACGATCTCCGTCCGGTATCCGAAGGCCTCCGCGAGGTCTATCCCCTGCTTGGTTTCTCCGTCCTTCCGGTATTCGAGAAGAGTGCCCACTCCGCTCCAAACGCATCTCGCCCCCGGAGGACAGGGAGAATTGAAGAATTGCTTGACGGTAATCGTAAGGCCGGTGCCCTTGATCTCCGCGGTCTGGCCCAGCCGCAGATCGAACTCCTTGTCGAGCGCCGCCGAAAAATTCCGGGCGCCGGAGGACTCTCCCGGTCCCGGTTCCCCGGTCGGCGGAGCGTCCGTGCCGTTCCCGGGCGGCTCGGCCGGAGGCAGGGAAAGATACCAGGCGATCCCCAGGGCGGCGGCGAGAACGACCGCTACCACGATGGAATAAACGGTTCTGTTCATGCTTTTATTTTAACACAACCGCGCTCAGGCGGGAGCCGGTTCCGCGACGCCTTCCGCCGCGCTCTGCTCCCGCCACAAGGCCGCGTAGAGCCCGCTCTCCGCGAGCAGTTCCGCATGGCCGCCTTCTTCCACCACCTTGCCTTTGGCGAGCACGTAGATGCGGTCCGCGTGCGCGACCGTGGACAGGCGGTGCGCGATAAGAATGATGATGAGATCGGGGCGTTCCGCGGTGACGGTCCGGATGGTGCGGGTGATGGACCTTTCGGTCAGGGAGTCCAGACTGCTGGTCGCCTCGTCGAAGATGAGCAGCTCCGGCCTCCGGAGCAGGGCCCGCGCGATGGCCAATCGCTGACGTTCGCCGCCGGAGAGTTTTATCCCGCCTTCGCCGATCTTGGTGTCCAGCCCACGTCCGCCTCGTTCTATGATCGCGGACGCTTCCGCCTGCGCGAGCACCGCGAGGCATTCCTCATCCGAGGCCTCCGGATTCACGAACAGAAGATTCTCGCGGATGGTCCCGGCGAAAAGCTGGGTCTCCTGGGATACGTACCCGATACGGCTCCGAAAATCGCTCCAATCCGCCTGGCCGGCATCGGTGCCGTTCAAAAGCAAGCCGCCCCGGGTCGGCCGGTAGAGTCCCAGGATGAGCTTGACCAGAGTGGTCTTGCCCGAGCCGGACGGACCCACGAACGCAATGGTTTCCCCTTTCTTTATATTGAGATCTATTTTCCGGAGCGCCTCCCCGCCTCCCGCATACTCGAAGGAAACCGAATCGAAGCGCAGGGATTCAAGCGGCCCGATCCGCACCGGGTTTTCCGGCCGGGGTTCCGGCGGGGTCCCTAGTATCTCTTGGAGCGCCTCTCCGGAAGCCCGCGCTTCCTGATAGGAGGTCGCGACGGTCCCGAGCTCCGCCAGGGGATTGAACAGGAAGAAGGAATAGAAAAGTATGCTGAAGAATTCCCCCAGGCTGATGTCGCCGCGGAAAATGAGCCACAGCATGAGGAAAAGTATCGCGGAGCGCAGCAGGTTTATCATGGTCCCCTGCAGAAAGGCGAGCTTCCGCACGGTCTTCACCTTTTGAAGCTCCAGCCGCAGGACCGCCTCGTTCACCTGGTTCAAGCGCTCGGTTTCCTGCCGGTCAAGCCCCAGGCTTTTGACCAGCTCCACGTTGCGCAGGGTCTCGGTGGTGGAACCCGCGAGTTCCGCGGTCTGGGCGACGATGCGGCGCTGGGCCGACTTTATCCGCCGGCTGACCAGGAGGGTGGTCGTGCCCAGCACGGGTATGATGAGGAAATACGCGAGGCCGATCCACCAGTGCACCCAGAAGGCGTAAATCAGCACGAAGACGATGCCGACGAGCGAGAAGAACAGGATGTTCACCGAGCTCGTTATGAGCGTCTGGGCGTCGGACCGGGCCTTGTCCAGCTTGCGCAGGAGCTCCCCGGAACGCTGGTCCTCGAAAGCGGCGTAGGGCAGGGAAAAGGAGTGCGAAACTCCCCTTTCGTACAGGGACGCGCCCACGCGCTGGACGATGACGTTCACGTAATAATCCTGGAAATTCTTGGCCAGGCGGGAGACGAACGCCACGCCGATGGACAGGAACAGCAGCAGTCCGACCCCGGACAGGAATTCCGAGGGAGCGAGCGAAGCGATGCGGCTTGCGTATCTGTCGATGAGCAGGCGGAATATCTGCGGATCGAGCAGGGAGAAGATCTGGTTCACGGCGGCGAGGCCGAGAGCCAGGGCCAGGGTCCGGCGATGCCTTAATATATAGCCGAATAGCAAAGACATCCGATAAATATACCACGATGGGCGGCCTCCCGGCTTCATAACAAAAAGCCCCGCATTGCGGGGCTTTTTGTCTCAAGCGCCGGCGGAATTAGAAATTCTCGCCGCCGCCGAAGTCATTGCCGCGGCTGAAGTTCCGGCGAGGAGGACGATCCTCCATGGGCCGGGCTTCGTTCACGGTCAGGCGGCGTCCGTCCAATTCTTTGCCGTTCCACATGTCGATCGCCTTTTGGGCGTCTTCATCGTTGGCCATTTCCACGAAACCGAATCCGCGCGAGCGGCCGGTCATCTTGTCCATGACCACAGTGGCTTCATTGACGGCGCCAGCCTGGGCGAAAGCTTCCTTCAGACCATCTTGAGTGGTGCTGTAGGACAACCCGCCCACGTAAAGCCTTTTTGCCATCTACTAGATTGCTAGCCTTTATGTGTAAGCCGACCTTATTTCTTTTCTCGCAGCTTCCGCACAAAGACCAGTAACGGCTGGGGAAACTCTCCCGAGAAAAACTTACAACGGGGAGAATTATAGCATGTAATCCGGTTTTTTGCAATAGGCCGCCGGCGTCCGGGAGCCCTTCCGCCGCGGACGCCCGTAATTCCTGGAAAAATCGGATTTCCCGCCCGGAAACCCAATGTGATTCCAGCCGTATAGGGAATTACTCGCGCCTCAAACACGAAAACCGCCTCGAGCATGAAAAGAATCTCAACTTTCCTGATCCTGGGCCTGGGCTTGCTGCTGCTTTTGGCCCTGGCCGGACGCGTCGGACGCTTCTTGAGCGATCCGCCGGTCTTCTCCGCCTCAAGCATGCTCGAGGGCCTCTGGCACAATTACAAATCGGCCTACCTCGACCCTTCCGGCCGCGTAGTGGACCGCGAACGTCCGGATCTTTCTCCGGAGATAACCACTTCCGAGAGCCAGGCCTACGGGATGCTCCGGGCCGTTTGGATGGACGACCAGGCCGCTTTTGATCAGATATGGAACTGGACCCGCGGCAATCTGCGCAAGCCGGACTCCTCCCTCTTCGCCTGGCTGTACGGCGAACGCCCGGACGGTAGCCGCGGCATACTCTCCGGAATGGGCGGGATGAACTCCGCGAGCGACGCGGATACGGACATCGCTCTCGCCCTTGCCTTCGCCTATTCCCGCTGGCAGCAGCCGGAATATCTCCTGGAAGCCGAGAGCGTGATCCACGACATCTGGGATATGGAAGTGGAGACCGTGAACGGCAAACCGGTGCTCCTCGCGAACGACCTCGAGAAGGAATCCGGCTCGCGCGACCTTTTGGTGAATCCGTCCTACTTCGCTCCTTATGCCTACCGCACTTTCGCGCTCATCGATCCGGAGCACGATTGGAACGAACTCGTGGACTCCTCCTACGATATCATCCGCCGCAGTTCCGTTCTTACCTTGGACAAGAATAAAAGCGCGAACCTGCCTCCGGATTGGCTCACGATCGACCGGCGCACCGGCGAACTGGAGGCCGCGGGCCTGGCGAACCTGACCAGCAATTACGGTTTCGAGGCCATGCGATTGCCCTGGCGGCTGGCCTTGGATTGGGAATGGAGCGGCGAACCCCGGGCCAAGGAAATGCTTTCGGAGTTCCGGTTCCTCGGGCGGGAATGGACCGATCACGGCCGGATCTTGGCGCTCTACGGACACGACGGCGAACCCCTGGCGGATTACGAAAAACCGGCGAATTACGCCGGGACCCTGGGATACTTCCTGGTGACGGAACCGGAAACCGGCCGGGAAATATACGACCATAAGATACAGGCCTTGTACGATCCTTCCCGCTTCGACTGGACCCGGCCGCTCGGCTATTACGACTCGAACTGGGCCTGGTTCGGGATCGGACTGTATCACCGGGCTCTGCCGAACCTGGCCGATCCCGAAGCGATGGCCTCTCTCCGAACCGGAGCGGAACCGGTCGAAACCCAACAGGCAGCCGCACTTGAATGACGATGAAAGACCGGCGCAAAATTTTGTTCTTCCGGGCCGCCTACGATCAGAAGCAGGTTCCCAAAAGCCTGCTCGCGCTGACCGCGGTCATGACCCTGGCCTATCTTGCGGTGATCGCGTTCGGTTTCGAGCGCGGGAATCCCATCCTGTTCGGACTGCTCGTCGCGGGCGAGATATTCCACGTCTGGATGGTGCTCACCTATCTGCACACCGTTTGGGAAACGGAGCACGTCTCCCGGCAGAATCCCCGCTTCCAGCCCATGGTGGACGTGTTCATAACCGTCGCGGGCGAACCGGCGGAAATAGTGGAACAGACCCTGCGAGGCGCGCTCAAGATGAACTATCCCTATTTCGAGGTCTACCTTCTGAACGACGGCTTCGTGGCCAAGAAGGACAACTGGCAGGAAATCGAAAGACTGGCCGAGCGGCACAACGTGAGCTGCATCACCAGAAAAACCCCGGGCGGCGCGAAGGCGGGGAACATCAACCATGCGCTCGCGCGGACCAGGGCTCCATTCGTGGCCATCTTCGACGCGGACCACGTGCCGCATCCCGATTTCTTGAAGAAGACCATGGGCTATTTCATCGACCCAAAGATGGGATTCGTGCAAACCCCGCAGTTCTACCGCAACCGGGACCAGAGCTATTTGACCGCCGGCGCCTGGGAACAGCAGGAGCTCTTCTTCGGCCCCATCCTCAAGGGCAAGAACCGCGTCAATTCCGTGTTCATGTGCGGCACGAACATGGCCATCCGGCGGGAGGCGCTCGAAGAGGTCGGCGGCATGAACGAGGAGAATATCGCCGAAGATTTCTTCACCTCCGCCTTCATCCACGCCCGCGGCTGGAAGTCCGTCTACGTGCCGGAGGTGCTTTCGGAGGGACTGGCGCCGGAGGATTTCGGTTCCTATTACCGCCAGCAGTACCGTTGGGCGCGCGGCTCCCTGGAACTGATCCTGCGCCGGAACCTGCTCTTTTGGCGGGGCCTGTCTTGGGCGCAAAAACTGCAATACTTCGCTTCCGCGAGCTATTACCTGGTCGGTCCGGTGGTCCTGATGAACGCTCTCCTGCCGCTCGTGTTCTTCTGGAGCGGGGAAGTTCCCTTCCGCATCTCCACCATGGCCTTGGCGGCGGCTTTTCTGCCTTACATTTTCCTACTCATTTACGTTCTGCAGAAATCCAGCAACTACGCCTACACCTTCCGGGCGGTCGCCTTCTCCATGGGATCCTGGCCGATCCAGGTAAAAGCGATCCTGGCCACGCTCCTGGGGCTCAAGAGCTCGTTCTCGGTCACGGCCAAACGCGGACAGGCGGGCAACTATCTGTATTTAGTTCTGCCTCATCTGCTCTACATCCTGCTCGTCGCCCTCGGCCTGGGAGTGGCGGTGGTCCGGGAAGGATTGAGTTCTTCGGTCATCAACAACATCGCTTGGGCGTTTTTCAATGTCGCGCTTTTCGTTCCCTTCATTCTCGCCGCCTCCCCCAAGGGCGTCCGGGAAACGCGGAAGGAGATGCCGTCCTTCCGCCGGGCGGAATCCATACGAACTTAAAACACCCGCGAACCAATGCCTCTGAAGATCCGAGACATATCCTCCCGGGCCAAGTCCGGGGCAAAGAACACCGTATCCGAAGAGGAGCGTCCCGCGGAGACGCGGCCTTCGCCGGCGCGCGAGGGCGGCGTGCCTCCGGCTGCGGTCATTCTGCTTTTGATGGCGATGGCCGCCGGCTTTTCGCTCATATTCTTTTCGAATCAGAGCCTGCGCCTGGATGAAGCCCAAAGCCTTTGGCAGACCAGCCGCAGCCCCGCCCAGATCGTCTCGCTGATCGCGGAAGACGTGCATGTGCCCCTTTATCATCTGCTGCTCCACTTCTGGCGGCGGGGATTCGGCGAAGGCGACGGGGTGGGCGCCGGCCGGCTGCTTTCGCTCCTCCTGTTCCTCGCGACCATCCCTTCCATTTACCTCTTGGGCAAGCTCGCTTACGGCAAACGCGTGGGTATCTTCGTGGCGCTGCTCACCGCCGCCTCGCCGTTCCTGAACTGGTACGGGAACGAGATGCGCATGTACAGCCTGCTCGCCCTGCTTGCCGTCTGGAACCAGTATTTTTTCATCCGCACCTACAAGGACCCGCGCAATTACGTCTGGTGGGGATATGCGCTTACGGCCTTGATCGGCGTGTTCACCCATTATTTTTTCGGCCTGATACTGCTCGCGCAGGCGGCCTTCTATCTTTTCTACCACCGCCTTTTCCAGCGCGGAACCTTCCGCAAATTGGCCGGCACCGCGCTCTTGATCGGCGTCCTCTTCCTGCCCTGGGCCTGGTTCGTATGGTCCAGGAATTCCGCGGCGGACAGCAATCCCCTCCTGCCGCCGCCTTCAAGCGTGGACGTCTTCAACACCTTCACCGCCTTCCTCTTCGGCTTCCAGGAAGACCACGTGAACGCCCTGGTGGCCTCCCTGTGGCCCTTGGGAGCGCTCCTGGGATTCCTGGCCCTTCGCCGGAATCATCGCATCTCGCCGGAATCCTCCTATTTCCTGCTTGCCCTCGCCGTCCCCATCCTCGCCGCGTTCGGCTTGAGCTTCGTCTTCCGACCCGTTTATCTCGCGCGCTATCTGATCCTGTCCTTGCCGGCGCTCTATCTTCTGGTCGGCTGGCTTATCCAGACCTATCCCCGGCAGCTCTCCCTTTCGCTAAAGACGGTTCTTTTAGCGGGCATGTTCAGCGGCCTCGCCTGGCAGGCGGTTAGCGCTCGGACCCCGGTCAAAGAGGACTACCGCGCGGCCGTCGCCTTCCTGAACGAGAACGTCACCGCCCGGGACGTGGTCATCCTTTCCGCGCCGTTCACGGTGTATCCGGTGGAATACTATTACCGCGGGAAAGCGGCCGTCCGCACCCTGCCGCAATGGAACCGATTCACTCCGGGACCCATCCCCTCCCTGTCCGAGGAAAAATTGCCGGAAGAGGCGGCGGCCGTCGCGGGGTCGCACGAAAAAGCCTGGCTGCTGCTCTCCTATGACCAGGGCTATAACGAAGCGGTCCGGATGTACTTCGATTCCAACTTTGAGCGGCTGTTCTCCCGGACGTTCTCGCCGGAACTGAACCTTTACGAATACCGCTTGCGCTACGACGTGCCCGCGTATCGCAGATAAAAAGTGCAACAAAAAGGTTGAATCTTCGCGTATAAAAAATCGAAGCAATGGCCAGATACAGCAAGCGATCCCAGGAACAGGTGAAAGAGGCGATGCATAAAATGAAGCGCGGCGAGCTGAAGAGCGGGCGGAGCGGAAAGAAAGTGAAGAGCCGCAAGCAAGCCATCGCCATCGGCCTCTCCGAAGCCAGGAAAAAAGGAGCCAAGGTGCCGCCATCCGGGGAAAAAGGTCGAAAGCAGAGACGGTAAATACACATGCAACAAACCATTCATCGCATGACGAACGAAGTTCTGGAGCTTGCGGGGAGCGACTTCCGGCCCGCGGACGCATCGACCATGCCGGTCAAGAACGAAGCCAGGCCGCGGCCGGAAACGGAGGAAGAAGTGGAAGATCTGGATGAGATCACGAGCCAGGACGAACCCGTGATTCCTGCTAAAAAAGAAGGCGAGGAGGAAGAAGAGGACGAAGATGACGACCTGAAGGAACTGGAGGAGAAAGAAGACGAGGAGGAGGAAGAAGAGGCTAAACCCGAGTAGGAAGTAAAACGCCCCGGACGGGGCGTTTTACTTCCGGCCTCGCAGCCATCTTTTAAGGACCGCTCCGTCCCGCCGCAGCCAAGCGGCGCGGGAACGGATCTCCTCTTCCGCCTGCGCCAAGGTCCTCCGCGCGGCGGGAAGGGGGTGCTTTTTGAAGAAGTTCCGGAGATCGCGGGCGTCCTTCGATCTCGTCATGTATCCGGCCGCTTCCATCATCCTCGCGAGCAGATGTCCGTCCGTATAGCGCCGTTCGAATTCCCGCCAATTCTTTTTTATGAATTCCCAGGTCAGACGCACGCCCGCCGGATTCCGCCAGGCCGCCGCCAAAAGATACGGCGCGTCCTGGGCCCGGACGGCATCCGACAGGAAAAATCCCAAGCTCTTGCGCAAAAGCTCCGGCCTCCGGAAAGCGGCAAGCGCGCCGCCCAGTCTGTCTTTTTCCTCCTGCAGTTCGCTCTCACGATAGCGCCGGACAAGCTCCCGGTGCTCCCGGAGGCCGCCGTACTGGGCCGCGGCGCGATAGACGACGGAGCGCAGGTCGGGCGGCACCCTTTTCCCCCGCCACATCTTCCGGGCGGTTCGCAAAGCTTCGTCTTCGCCGTATCGCACGGCTTCGGCAAGAAGCATCGTCCGCGTGAGCTTACTCAAGGCTTTTTCCCCCTTTTTCGGCATCCAGCCGGCCCTGCCCACCGCATCCGAAAGCAAGCTTCGCGCGAATTCCCGGTAATCATCGAGGAAGTCCTCCGATCCGAGGAGGATCTCCGTCTGAGCAAGTCTCAAAACAAGTTCTCCCAAAACCGCATATTCTTCCTCTCCGCGATAGGCCTCCGCGAAGATC
>CAZCTJ010000019.1:0-13544 GCA_964501675.1 uncultured Candidatus Saccharibacteria bacterium | reverse complement strand
AAGTTCTCCCAAAACCGCATATTCTTCCTCTCCGCGATAGGCCTCCGCGAAGATCAGCGCCTCCCGGGTGGGAAGATCCCCCGATTCCGCGAGCGCGAAAGCGTCCCGCAGAAGGTTCAGCCGGTCGGCGGGTCCGAGCTCTTTGTCCGCCACCGGCGCGCGCAGGCGCCGCAAAAAGTCCGCGGGATAATCCGTCCGATAGAACCCGAAGCCGCCGGCGTTCAATTTCAGCCAGCCTTTCCCGGCGGGTTTGGGCAGAGACACCGTCCTCCGATCCAGAACTCCGTCCTTTATCCGCTTGCCGTAAGCGGCCCGCAGCGGGACGTTCCAAACCGTCGCGTCACGCGAGGCCTTCCGAGAAAGGGGGCTCGCGAAGAAGCGGGATTGCCGGAGGAAAAGATCCCCCTTCCGTTCCGCGATGCGCACCAGAGGATAGCCGGGTTTGCGGGTCCATGTCTTCATCATCTCCCGCACCGGCTTTCGGGACACGTGCTCGAAAGCGAGCCACAGGTCCTCCGTGGATGCGTTCGCGTAGCTGTGCTTCTTTAAATAATGGCGGAGACCGTCCCGGAAATCCCGGGGACCCAGATGATCCGCAAGCATCTTGATGACCGCCGCGCCCTTGGAATAGCTCACTTCGTCGAATATTTCCGTGATCTCCCGGGGATGGTGAACTTCCACCTCGATGGGATGGGTATGCTCCAGGGCGTCGAGCTCCATGGCGGAGCCCAGAACGCCAGCCGCGAAGCGGTCCCACATCTTCCACTCCGGGTAGAGCGCATCCAGGGTAAGGTATTCCATGTACCGCGCGAAACCCTCGTTCAGCCACAGGTGCGTCCACCACTCCATGGTCGTGAGATTTCCGAACCATTGGTGGGCAAGCTCATGCGCGATGACCACCGCCACCCATTGCCTGGTGCGCTCCGAGGAATGCTCGGGATCGACAAGCAGCGCGGATTCCCGGTAGGTGACCGCGCCCCAGTTCTCCATGGCCGCCGCTTCGAAATCCGGAATGGCGATGAGGTCGAGGACGGGGAGAGGGTACGGGATGCCGAAATAACGGCTGTAGAAGGACAGGCATCTTTTCGCCACTTCGAGCGCGAAACGCGCCTGCTCCTTCTTGCCGGGAGTGGTGAACACGCGTACCAGGATCCCCTCCTTTGTCTTGCCTTCCACGAATTCCAGGTCGCCCACTATGAACGCCAAAAGATAAGTGGACATCTTGGGACTGGGCTCGAAGCGGACGGTTTGATAGCCGGGTTCGTGCTCCCGGACCGCGGCGGGCAGGGTGTTAGAAATGGCCGTCAAGCCCTTTCGGACCATGAGCGTCACATCGAAAACGGCCTTCATCGCCGGCTCATCGAAGCAAGGGAAGGCCCGCCGGGCGTCCGTCGCCTCGAATTGGGTGGTGGCCAGGAACTTTTCCCGCCCTCCCACGAGATACCGGCTGCGGTAAAAACCGCGCATCTGCTCCGAAAGCTTCCCGCGGAATTCAAGCTCCAGCTCCGCCTTGCCCCTGGGCAGCCGGGACGGAAAAACGAAAGCGGCGGTCTCCGCGTCCGCATCGTAGCGGATCTTTTCCGCGAATACCTCCTTCCTTCCCTTGCGGAAGCGCACTTTGGATATCTCCAGGTCCTTGCTGTGCAGGACTATCTCCCGAACCGGTTTCCGGAGCGCGAAATGAACCGTCTCCTCCCCTTCGAAAATGAAGGCGTCCAGATCCGGCTTCAAGATTATGCGGTAGCGCTCCGGCCGGAAGTGATCCGGCAGACGGACGCTCCGGTTATTTTTCGGCGTGCTCCGTTCGCTCATATCCTCCGATTTTAGGCCATTTTACGGCCAAATGGAATTCGGAAACATTTGGGCGCTTTGAAACATTCTACAAGGTGTAACAAGAAAACCGTCCGAACGTCACCACATACAAAGGTCGGGTTTTCATATCTGCCTTATGAAAATAAAACTGTTCGTCTCATTGCTCGCGGGCCTCGCCATCGTCCTCGCGGGCGTTCCCGCTGCGCAGGCCCAGACCCGCTTGACGGAACTGCCGCCGGGAACGGCCCAGACGCTCTACGGCATCCTGATCAGCCTGGGGGGCAGCGTTCAGACCACTTCGGCCAGCCTGGCCGCGGACCGGACCTACCTGAATACGACCGCCCCCAGCCGCATGATCGACCTCACGAACCGGGTGCAAGCCCTGCGGAACCGCGACCTCACTTCGCCCACCGAACGGGCCATCGCGGTCTCCGAACTCAACACCATCCAGATGGAACTCGCGGCGGTGGCCAACCAAGTGGCGGGCATACGCGCCCGCGAGCTTCAATTCGCGGTTACGCTCGGCGGACTTGCGAACGTGCTCCGCAGTCTGGCCGCCATCCTGCCGCTCTAACGGCTGGAAAACGGCCCGCCTTACGCGGGCCGTTTTTTGTTTTTACGCTCCCTGCGTATCATTAGAATATGATCGTAAAACGCAAGAACGGCTACTACGTCCTTTCCGAGAGGACCAGGAGGAATCTGGGCGGGCCGTATAGGACGCGCGGGGAGGCGGTCAAGCGCCTGCAACAAGTGGAATTCTTCAAACGGAGGAAACCGGCGGCGTAAAGCTCTTAAAGTATCTTCATTATCTCCTCCAGATCCCTGACTTTTTTCCAGGCGGACGCCTGGAGTACCTGCGAGGTCGGGGATTCCACGAGTATTCCGCGGCCGGAGACCCGGAACAGCTCCAGGTCGTTCGAGTCATCCCCCACCGCCGCGCATTGGGAGGGCTCTAACGAATGCTTGGCGCAAAATTCCCGGAATTGCTCCGTCTTTTTTTCCGCCGCCCTGGGCTCCCAATCGAAATCCCGGAGAAATCCTTCTTCATCCCAATGCAGCAGGCCGTTCGCATACCAGGACCCGATCCCCAGCTTCTCCGCGACGGTCTCCGCGAAAAGGTCCATGGAACCGGTGATGAGGCACAAAAGGTAACCTTTGACCGAAAGATATTCCATCAAGGGCTTGGCGTCCTTTTTCAGTTCCCAGTCGTCGAACATCGCCTTCAGGCGCTCGCGCCGCAATTCTCCCCTGCCGCGCCAGAGCGCGAGCAAGGCCTTCTTGCTTTCCGCATATTCCATCCGGCCCTTTTTGAAATCCTCGTATATCCGAAGATGGTCCGGAACGGAAACGCCCAGCCCCAAGGTCATCCTGGTCCAAGAGATATCCGGCAACAACGTGCCGTCTATGTCGAAAACGACGGCCCGGATCTCGCTCATCTCATTCCGTTTCCGCCAGTTCCTTTTCCAGTATCTTCGCCGAATATTCCGCGTCCGAAGGCCGATCGAAGAGGAACCTGCCTTTGAATTTCTTCCCGGACAGGAGCAGAGGCATCCAATGGATGTCGTCGGACCACATCCGGTCGAAGGGTATCTCGTCGAAATCGAACCACTCCGGCTTCATCTCTTCGGTCTCATTGGGCTCCCCGCTGAACTCGTTCACTTCGAATATGTGCATCTCGAACCTCTTGGGGTCGCTTTCGAACTCGAAGTCGAGCACCCCTCGTTCGGACATTTGAAGGACCTCGAGGCCCGCCTCTTCCCGGAGCTCGCGCCTGGCGGCATCTTCGATGGATTCGCCCTCTTCCACCTTGCCTCCGAAGCCGTTCCACCTGCCCCCCCCGAAACCGCGCTTTTTAAGCCCCAGGAGCACCTTGGGATGCTGGCGGATTATGCACAGGGTCATCAGCTTCTTAGGGTTCCCGCTCATGTCCCTATTCTATCCTTCGTCAAAGATTCCGACAATTTCTTTGCGGCTTCCTCGGGATAAACGTTCCCCGCCTCCGCGATCCTCCGCGCCTCCATCCATTCCGGGATGAACTGGTTCCGTTCCGAAGCGCGCTCCGCTTCCGAGCCGCCCAGTTCCGGCTCGCCCCGGAAATCGCGCATCAAAAAGAAGCGGTTCTCCCCGCGCTCGGCGTCGTTCAAGCGGAACAATTCCCTGTCTATCGCGGCCGTCAGGTTCAATTCCTCTTTTATCTCCCTTATCATTGCCTCTTCGAAACTTTCGCCCTCCTCGACTCCGCCGCCGGGGAAAACATAGTAATCTTCGCCGGGCTTGATCCTGCGGATGAGCAATATCCTGCCGCCCCTGATTATCACCGCCGAACACCGTCCGATGCGTTCATTGGTCATTCCAGGCAGTATCTCCGATATTTTCTCCCTGGGAATCATCCGGACATTCACCCTTCGCGCGCCCTGGATATAGGCCTTCATCAGGCGGTGCAGGCCGTCCAAAATGAGCCAGCGGCCCTTATTCTCCATGATATCGATGGGATACTTGAGTTCCGAGCGCATCGTCCGCTCGTACTCCTCCGCGTATTTATCCGGATTTTCGATTATCTCCCGGGAGGTCAGGGCATACGGCACGCCTTCGTTCCGGTGGAACGGCACGTCGAAATGCCAGGTCAGTTCCTCGATATCCATCTCCGTCACGGGAACATCCAAGCGCCAGACCTTCTCGTTCGACCAATCAAAATCGAATCCGACGTCCTTGATCACCTGCGGCCAGTTCTCCCTATCTCCCATGACACTTCTTGTACTTCTTGCCGCTGCCGTCCGCCTTCGCCGATCCTTCGCCGCTGGCTACGGAATTGCACAGCAAGGCTCCGGCGGGACTTCGCTCAACCTTTATGG
Organism: uncultured Candidatus Saccharibacteria bacterium; assembly: GCA_964501675.1. GTDB lineage: Bacteria > Patescibacteriota > Minisyncoccia > UBA6257 > 2-01-FULL-56-20 > JBBUAX01. The sequence continues at coordinate 8,880 of CAZCTJ010000019.1, read as the reverse complement.
TGCGGGGCGTTTATGAGCCCGCAGTGTTTGTACTTATATACTTTACCATTCGCCGGGTTTATCGCTCCGCAGGGGCAAGGGTCGTTCCGGCCCACCTTTCTGCCTTCGGGCGCGGCGGCGCCTCCCCCGGAACCGAGATTTATCGTTTGTTCCGGCACGTCCTTTGCCGCGCCGGCGGAGGCGGTCTCCGCCTTGAGCTTGAACAGGTTCGAAAATATCATGCCGTCGAAATTTTCCCAAAAGCCGGAGAAGAGACGCCGCGATTCCTGGCGGTATTCCGCCAGCGGATCCCGCTGTCCGTACGCCCGCAGGCCCACCGACTCCGAAAGCGCCTCCAGGTCCTCCAGGTGATTCATCCACAGCAGATCAAGTATCCCCAGGGCCTGGAACGGCGCCTGCGGATGAACGCTCGTCTCCACGCTCCGTTTGGTGAGGAGCGCCCGCAGTTTGGTCCGGACATCTTCCATATTATCTGCGTCCGTTATCGGCCACTCCGAAGCGGTCGCCACCCCCGATTCCGTGAACGCTTTCTTCGCGTTCTCCAGGTCGAACTCCGCGGTCTCCTCCCCCTGCGCGAGAAGTTTTTCCAGGAACCCGGCGGCGGCATCGAAGATGAGCGTCGCGAGCTCGCCTTTGTGCACCGCGCCCATTATTTCCTGCCGTTTGCGGTAGACCGCCGTACGCTGCTTGTTCAGAACGTCGTCGTATTCCAAAAGATGCTTGCGCATGTCGAAATGCGCGCCTTCCACCTTGGCCTGCGCCTGGGCGACCGCCTTGGACACGAAGCCCACCTGGATGGGCTGGTCCTCCGGCAGGTCGAACCTGTCCATCATCGCTTTCACCCGGTCGCCTCCGAATATGCGCAAGAGGTCATCCTCCATGGACAGATAGAACTGGGAGGAGCCGGGGTCTCCCTGCCGGCCGGCCCGGCCGCGGAGCTGGTTGTCGATGCGCCGCGCCTCGTGCCGCTCGGTGCCGATCACGTGCAGGCCGCCCGCCTCCCGGACCTTTCCGGCTTCTTCCGCATCCGGCGGATTTCCGCCCAGGATGATGTCCACGCCGCGGCCGGCCATGTTGGTGGCCACGGTCACTGCCTTCAGGCGTCCCGCCTGCGCGATGATGGCGCCTTCCCGCTCGTTATTCTTGGCGTTCAGTATCTCGTGCGGCACGCCTTCCTTGCGGAGCAGGGCGGACAGCCGCTCGTTCTTCTCTATGGAGGTCGTGCCCACCAAAACCGGCTGCCCGGCGTCGTAGCGTTCCCGGATGGCCCTGGCCACCGCCCGCCATTTGGCCTCCGCGTTCTTATATATAAGGTCCTGGTTGTCCTTGCGTATCATCGGCCGGTGGGTCGGGATGCTCACCACCTCCAGGCCGTACACCTTGAAGAATTCCTCCGCGGAGGTCTGGGCGGTGCCGGTCATGCCGGAGATCTTCTTATACATCCGGAAATAGTTCTGGATGGATATCTTGGCGTAGGTCCGGGATTCCTCCTTGACCAGGACGCCCTCCTTGGCCTCGATGGCCTGATGCAATCCTCCGTTGTAGCGGCGGCCGTGAAGCATGCGGCCGGTGAACTCGTCCACGATGATCACCTCCCCGTCCTTGACCACGTAATCCTTATCCTTGTGGAACAGCGCCTTGGCGCGCAGGCTCTCTTCCAGGTAATGGACCAGGCGCAGGTTCTCGGGCGCGTACAGGTTCTTAAGTCCCACGATCTTTTCCACCTTCTCGATGCCGGCGGAGGTTATGGACACCGAGCGATGCTTCTCGTCCACGGTGAAATCCAGGTCCGCGGAAAGGTTGGTGACCACCCGCGCGAAGGTCTTGTAAAAATCGCTGGATTTCACGTCCGGGGCGGAAATGATGAGCGGGGTGCGCGCTTCGTCTATCAATATGGAATCCACCTCGTCGATTATCGCGAAATGCGGGGTCCGCTGGACCTGGTCCGTCAGGCGATAGGCCAGATTGTCGCGCAGGTAATCGAAACCAAACTCGTGGTTCGTGCCGTAAGTGACGTCCGCGAGGTAGGCTTCCCGCCGGGAGATCGGCCGCAGGAACTCCTGCTGGACCTCGAAGCCGCCCTTAAGGTCCCGCTCCGCATCGAGCTTTTGAAGATCCTCCTCTTTTTTCACGTGCCACTCCGGATCGTAGAGATACGCTCCGTTCGGCACGAGACAGCTCACCGAAAGCCCCAGGGCGTGGTAGACCTGGCCCATCCAGCTCGCATCGCGGCGGGCCAGATACTCGTTCACGGTCACCACGTGAGCGCCCTGGCCCTGAAGGGCGTTCAGATACACCGGCGCGACCGCGGCGAGCGTCTTGCCTTCGCCGGTCATCATCTCCGCCACCGCTCCTTTGTGCAGGATCATGCCTCCCAACATCTGCACGTCGTAAGGCCTCTGCTTCAGGGTCCGATGCGCCGCTTCCCGCGCGAGCGCGAACGCCTCCGGCAAAAGCTCGTCCAGGGATTCCCCCGCCTGGGCTTTGCCGCGCAAAATTCCGCTGCGCTTTTTGAGCTCTTCGTCCGTGAGCTTCTCGAATTCCGGGGCAAAAGCGTTCACCGACGCGACCCGCGTCTCGGAATCCTTGAGCTCTCCGGACCGGAAAATGTTCTTAAAAAAATCGAGCATCCTGGTGGTACGGCCGGTTTTTCCAGCGACCCCAGTTTACTACGTCGGCCTACTTTTGGCCACGCGATCGCTTTTCGAGCCGGGTCTTGTACTTCTCGATCTCCAACTGGAGCTTGTCCTTCACTTTGTCTATCGCCGCGCGGGCATCCGCGTCGTCCTGGTTGGCCCGAAGCACCCGGCCGGGCAGCCGCAGATTCGCCTCCGCCCGAAAAACCGAGGGGCCGCGGTGATGGTGCCTGGTGGTCCGGGCTATTTCCACCCGCATTTCCGTTTCGCCCTCCTTCTCGAATTGCTTGATGAATTTGGCCAGGGACCCCAGCTTGCTCTCCACATAGACCTTGAGCGCCGGCGTCAGCTCCAACTCCGTACCCTTGAGGTTTATTTGCATATATACATTGTACTATACGCCGCCCGGGACGGAAAAATTTCAAACAAAAAACCACCCCGGAGTCCGGGGCGGTTTTTAAGGAGACTAGCGGCGGCGCTTCTTCGCCGACTTCTTCGCCGTCTTCTTAGCCTTTTTCTTGGCCATGGCGGTTTTTATTTTTTTATTGGGTTGCCGACATCCCCAATTTTTATTAACACAAGAAAGAGAATGTGCTTTCTTGATTGCTTTAATTATACCAAATCAGTTTTGCGAAGTTTTTCGGAACTGTGGATAACTCGCTCCAGCTCGGATTTGCGGAAGGACGGCTCGCTCGTCTCCGGCGGACGGGCGGCCTGTATCTCGATCCAAAAATCGCCCCGATGGGGCGACACCGAGCTTTTGTATCTGCGATAACCCCTCCGCAAACCCGAGCTTCCGCTGATTAGACGGATCATCACCGAGCTTTTCCGCCTCCGACTTGTCCGCCGAAGTTTTAAGACAAAGGCGGAGAGCTTCCCGAACGGGAAAGTCCTTCGCCCTGCAGCATATCCGGCAAAGAACTCTCGCTTTTTGGGCCGCCGGAACGAAAAATCCGCTTGGGTGGCGGCGAGAGGTGACCTCCAAAATTGTTGTTTTGTTGAATGAGTGCGCTACCCGCCGCCACCCAAGCGGACCGGTATGCTTAATTGTAGGCAAATAGGCCGCTGAAGGCAAAACGGCTCCTGCCCCCGCCCGGCTACCGACTCCCGACTGTCAATGGCATTAAAACCGAAAGCCCCCTTGCGGGGGCCGGCGGCCAACAATTGTGGGGAGATACCTAGCTCGACGTCGTCGGCCAGGCATACTCACTCATTCGCAGGCAGTATAGCACGCTTTCCGGAATTGGTCAAATCCCGGGGACGAGGTAGAATGAACCCCACGGCCCCTTGGAATCCAGTTGGACCGAGAAAGGATGGCATATGTATTATTGGAGCCCCGATCCGGGCGCTCCGGCGGTCCACGAGATGCCGCCCCTGACCAGGGCGGCGATGAGAAAGGCGGAGGAAGTGAAATTCCGGCTGTTCCGGGCCGGCATACTCACCCTCTTGGCCGCGTCTCTGTACCGGCTCCTCTGACCGCCGAGAGCGTTCGCGGACGGTCCTCTTCACCGGGGACCGTCCGATCGTTTTTAAAAATGTTTCGGGGGCGCCGCGATGGCACCCCCTCCACTTCTTCTACGTCACGAGCACGCCCTCCGGCCGATGGCTGCGGGTGAGCTGCGCGAGCTCCTCCGCGACCTCCCGGAAGCGGCCGATCGGGTGCTCGGCGAAGCTGCCGTCGGGACCCTCGACCTGTATCTCTTGCTCCTTGTACGCCAGGTCGAGATCGACGACGAAAAGCGTCTCGAAGTCGTTGTCGTTCTCCGCGACTTCGATGCAGGTCGGCGCATAGTCGTTATCGATCTTCACCGCGAGGTCCGCGTACGGATTCGAGGCGACGGCCTCCCGGATGGTCCCGAGCAGGTGCCCGCCGACGATCCGCATGAGATCGTCCGGGTTGAAGTCCTCCACGGACACGATGTCCGCGGGCTTGATGACGATCTCCGCGGGCGGCTCGGGCTCGATCTCCGCCGCGATGACCTGCTCGTCGCGCTTCTTCCGCCGCCGCACGACGACCGCCGCAGCGATGATATAGACGACCGCAATGACTCCCAGGATTCCAAAGAACAGCTCCACGGCTGGCTCCTTCCTGTCGGGCTTCCATGCCCGAACTGGCCTATAATATCAGGTTTTTATCTCCAGGTCAAACTAACGGCGCAGGCGGAAGTATGCGTCCGCACCGGCATTGGTGGACCAATACCCGTCCGCATAGTTATCCCCTTCGCTTCCGCGGACCATGTTGCCGTTCAAGTTCGGATCCTCGCTGTTCCAGGGCACCAGCCAGTAATATCCCGGACCCAGCTCCACCGATGCCGGAAAAGTGTATTGATTCTCCTGCTCGCTTATCCCCGCTTCGATGCGGATCTCATCGCTCGTGGCCAACAAATCCCCGATCGCATCCGAATTATCTGCGCGGAGCTCCAAATAACTTGCGGAACAGCAGTATGAGCCCTCGTCTTTTTTGATCCACATGTTAACCCCGCTTATCGTGCTCGTGGCCGATAATAGAATGCGTTGTCCCCCACCGGTCGCCCTTCCGACCCAAAAACCATGTTCTACCTGGGCAGGCAAAGGAGAATATCCGGCGGGGAAGCTCCAGGCTTGAGAAGCAGGACCGGATGTGTTGCCGAATTCATCCATGGCCCTCACTCCGACCGTATAGGAATTGCCGTAAACAACCGCCGAGGAAGTGCTGAGCGCGATACCATTCGAAATCCAAGCATCGGATCCCAATTCCGTGGAGGTTGAAAGGTTGATTTGATAGGTTAAGCCTGAATCAATGCTATCCGGATCCGTGGATGCGGCCCACGACAAATCTAGGCGAGAATAGTCCTCGTCGAATGACATCGTCAGTCCCGAGGGGGCGACCGGAGAATTCTTGACCGGAACGCCGCTCTCAAAATAATGATGGGTCTCATCCACGGCTACCAAACTGAAATTTTGGGCTCCCCCGCCTGCATAGCTGAAGTCATAGAAAGCCGCGGTTACATAATCATTCGACGAAAGCGAGAGATCGGCGGTGCTCGAAGCAAGCGGCAGATAGAAAGTCGGATCCTCTTGTGGCAGAAGCCAGCTGTCGCTCGAAAGCCCTCCGCCGCCGGAACAAGATGCGGACGACAGGGCGAGCTTCAGCGAGAATTGCGTCGTACCGGGACCGGGATCGATGCAGGTATCGTATCTTATCGGCAAGACTCCCATATTATTCTCGGGCCAATGCGAATTCGCTGTGGCCAAGGTGAAATTTCCGGAGTTGGGCGCGCCGTTTAGATAAAACACTATAGCTTGCCAGGAATTCTCATAGGAAGAACTGCTGTAGATTGGAGAGACGAAGGGGATGTTGCCATAGCTCAAATCCAAAAGATACTGGGTGGAAAAGGCAGACCTGGGATCCCGGTAGAAATGCAATGCGTCCAGAAACCCCGGCACCGCTACGGCCGATTCGGTGACGGACTGCAACCCTTCTTCGTCCCGGACCGAGAAGCGATAGTCATAGGTTTTAGCAACTTCGCGCAAGGGGATGGAATGGTAGAAAACGCTCGTGGAGTCGAAAAGCGCATTATACGAATCAACGGCCAATTTTTCTTCCAGCCGATAGATGACCGTGGAGGTTGCCCCACGCACATCCGATGACTGATCCCACGAAAAATCGATGGACATCGTACTCGAAGCATACTGAGTCTGAAAATTAGTGATCACCGGCGCCGTGCGAGGTTCGCTCATATTATTCGAATTTTGGGGCAAGGGAGATGAACGGACGTAGAAATCCGTCGAATTATCTCCCGTATCGCATCCGTTGCCCAAAAATTCAGAGCTGGGGACGGCGGCCAGGCAGTTTTCGTCCCATGCTTTGCGCTCAGCGCTTTGATCTGCGTCCCACAAAACCATGGCCGTACCTTCCGATAAAAGACCCGTTCCGGAGCCATATGCGAATCTGTCCACAACATTCGCATCCGAATAGCTCGTGATCACTTCTGTATCGTTCACTAAAAATATCGTTGCCCCGTTCGCGCCTCCGGATAAGCTGAACGTTCGGTGCGTCATATCCGGCGTGCGATCTCCGCGATATCCATCCGCACCTTCCTCGTTCATCGCGCGGGCTACAAGGAAATATCCACGGGCGGGAATGATATTGTCGGATTCCATGTTTTTCTTCGAGATCGTCTGAGTCGAAGTAGCGGCACCGCTCAAATACTGAATGGACCAGCCGGAAATATCCACTTCGTGATCCAAGGGATTATACAATTCGACGAATTCGTCGCCGACATCCGCGCCTTCGACCTGAATTTCGCTGATTAGAACGTGCCCGACGTTGCTTGCGGTGGATGTTTCGAGGGTGCTCGCGGCCGCGACATTGGACAACGGCGATTCGTTCCCGAAATCATCCCGAGATTTGAGCGCGAAATAATACGTGGTGCCCGAGGACAGTCCGGAAACCGTGAAGGATTCGGAAGAACCGCTTTCTCCCGGAGCCGGCAAGCCGCTTGCCGCCGTTATGGAGCTCCAATTCTCATCAGTTATCTGGCTGGTCGAATAACGCAGAATATAGGAGCTTGCCCTTCCGCTCGAATCATCGTCCCCCGGCGACAGCCATGTAAGCGTTATGGAAGAAACGGCTGCGGAAGTAGCCAGAGAATCCACTCTGCCCGGAGGGGCATTGTCCACCGGCGGCTCGCCGGACCCGCCAGAACTACTCCCGCCTCCACCGCCGCTCGAAGAACCTGCATCTGCGGAAGAAACCGATGTATTCGACGCGGGCACAGACACACGCGGCGCCTCTTCCGTAGCCGATAATTCGCGGGATACCTGAACTTGTTCTTGAAGTTGGGCCAACTGCGCTTCCAGCTCTCGAACAATGGCCTGGAGTGCGTTTCGCTCTCTTTCGGGATCAGGGACGATGCTTCCGGGCGCGGGACTGGCTTCGGATGGTAAGATCTGTGCGGCCGGCTCTTCGGAGCCTACAGCTCCGACCCCGTCGATGTTTTCCGAACCGGCAACGGAGCCAGAGAGAAAAGAGGCGGAGGTCGCATCCGTTTCGGGCTGATTCGACGCCGCCTGCTCATTGTCTCTAAATAACCCGCTTATTCCGCCCGAGATCGCATTCCACGCGCCGGTTATGCTGTCCCCTATGTTTGCGGTCGCAGTCCGGCCAAAAACCCATAGTTTCAAGCCAACCACGGCAGGAGAAAGATTTGGAAAGATAAATTGGCGGATGAATGGCTTGTCTAGCTCTACCAGATGCTGCGGAAAATCTTTATTTTCGGTGGCATCCTTAGCTTCTTTTTTGAAAAGGGCAATTACACCTGCGCCGTTCAGAACGATCTGTTTTGAGAGACGGGTAAAATAGGCATCGAAAATTGGATCATAATTTTCTTTACCAATTAACTCATAAACATTTTTGAAATCTTTATCTCCTTCGTGCCAGACATTCCTTATTCCAACAAGAAGAAACTCTTTTGCATTTTCATCTAACCCATATCCAAACCCATTGCCTTCTCTTGTAATTTTAGGGGCTGCATATTTTTGATTATTAATTGTATCCTTGGAGAAAAAATATTTATTGGAATAACGAGCGACATTAATCAGATAGTCTTCAATCGTTGCGAGGCTAACAACTTCTTGGGGCAAACCCTCTGAAATATCTATAAATTTTATACTGTCCCGGGTCCACCTCGATGCATATTTTTCATATGGGGAACCGGGGTCGCCGGTAACGCTCTGCACCGCATCCGCATGAGTATCATTGCGAGTATGGTCCGGTACGCCCATATCCTCCAAAAGATGGAGGGCGAATCCGAGAACTAAGTAAGATTCTTTCTTATCTCCCCCAACAAAATATTCCAACCCCCTCTGCCAGGTCCGGTTTCCTCCGGATGGAGAGTATTTTTCCTGTATCCATTCATCTCTGATCCATTTAGGCGCGGAAAGTGGTGCGACGAAGGAAAGGGTTAGGGCGGCTTTCCGGACCACTTCCTTAGATATTTTGCCCGCCTCTTCCCCAGTCCATCCTTCACCGCTTATCGGATCGTAAAAGTGATTTATCCAGCGGGGAGGGGTGTCTTCTAGGATGCTCCCTTGTATTATCCACTCCTTCTCTTCCGAAGTTACGGAGTTCTCTGGATAAATAGAATTATAAAAATCAACTATCTCCTGGGTAAGGGCCGGGTGAGTGGTCTGGTCGTCATATCCGAGAACCTGAGCCGGCAGAAATGCTATCAGTCCAAAAGCCAAGACAAAGATTGTCAGC
>CAZCTJ010000018.1:0-13815 GCA_964501675.1 uncultured Candidatus Saccharibacteria bacterium | reverse complement strand
ACCTCCTCTTGAACGGCGCGGACCTCCGCTCGGTGCAGGAACTCCTGGGCCACGCGAACATCTCCACCACCCAGATCTACACGCATCTGACCAACAAGGAACTGAAGGATGTCCATAAGGCCTTTCACGGCAGGAGGAGAAAATAGCCTATCTCCTGAGCCACCACTCCTGGAAATCTGGCGCACCAACTCTGATTCTGCAATTACCAATTTCGTTTGCCGTATCCCGACTTCTGGATATGGCATCTGCCTGTTTTTGAAGGTCTTCCTTGCCCTTCCCGAGAAACGATTCTATTTCATAGTCGCTGGCATCATAATCTTCAACGTACACAGACATGGGCAGACTATATACGTTTCGGATGTAGAGTAGGTGATTAATTTCTCTGATTCTTTCGCTCCCTACCAGCTTATATTCGATGTATGCAACGGCTGGAATCCCGACTTCCTCCGTTAGGCGGAGCATATCACACTCCACTATCGCTGCCGGATTTACATTGTCATACCTGAATTCCTCGAGAAGATTCCATTTTATCTCGTCGATTTTTAGTTCTGGAGTGGTTTGATTGGCTCGTACGGGGAGATCCACAGCCGATGGAATAATCCAGGCAACATCCTGAATCACAAACGAGGGCGGCGCCTGTACCTTTATAGATGCGGAATCGACGACATAGGTGAAATTTGGAGTTTGAATATTGAGTAAAATATATTGACTAATCAGAGTAAGAAAAATCCCAACTACAATATAGGCAAGATTTTCTGATATAGAGTTGAGCTGATTATTCATGTGGGCAGGGTGGGACTCGAACCCACATTCCTTGCGGAACACGGTCCTAAGCCGTGCGCCTATACCAATTCGGCTACCTGCCCGTGCTCAATGAACTTACAAGCTATAGCATACTTCCGGGATAATTTTACCACCGACCCATCATAGTAGGTATACCTTAAAATCTTCAAGCCATCTTCTTTGCCATAAACGAGGTAATAAGCCCGATGATTACGCCCAACATCTATCCAACCGCGACTTATACCGAGCACCTCTCGAATCTCATTCTTTATCCAGATCAGGAAATCTAAGCTGGCCGAGCATAGTCTGACTTTTAATTGCAGATGTCTGCTCTCCGGATGGTTATTCACGGCTATATTCCCATCCCCATCTATGCACCCCCTTAAAAAATCAGCGAAATTTTCTTTTGGTATATTTAGCTCTCGCAACGTCTTGGACTTGGCGGGATGCAAACCAATCTCAACCAAGAAATGATAGAACTTTATATCCCCAAACTGCACAACAAAATATTTTTTAATCTGTGAACCTCCGCGACTTTTTCGGCCGATTCTATTTTTCAAAGCCAGACAATCTTTGAGATTAACTATCATTTCCTCGTCTTTAGAAGTGAGATTTATATGCCTCCCATCGGAAGATAAATTACCATCAGTCGTAATCAGACCTATGGCGTAGGCAAAATTAGGACTCCACTCGATTTTTACTTTATTTAAGGCTTTTATACTTAAATAATATCATACCTAAGGCACATAGTGTATACCAAACCTCATCAGATTGACTTTTTCTACATTTTGTGCTAAAATATCAGGACTCGAGTGGCTGAAGGCCCAAGGGTCCACAAACCACACGAGGTAGCCGAACCTCGAAAATTGAACTCGAATTTCTGCCGAAAGGCGGGAGGCACAGATGGCTTTCATCACCGCGTATCTGGGTTTCGTCGGGTTGCTCCTCGTCGTGTTGGTGCTCCTTCTCACGGAGTACCGGGCGGAGGTGAAACCGGCGTCGGCGCTCGTGTACAACAACCAGTGGACGGGAGCCACGAATGCGCTCCTGCCCGGAACGCACTTCCTGGTCCCCGGGGTCCACAAACGCCTCGAGGAGGTTACCCTTCGCAACGAGGCGAAGAACCCGTCGAACGTCATGCTCTTCACCGGCGATGGCATCGAGCTCGAAGTCGATTACATCATCCGGAGACAGCAGGTCTGGGATCCCGGCGTCGGAACCTTCAACGCCGATGGCGGGTGGCAACCGATTCCCCTCGAACAGCTGAGGGGCGCGCAACGGGGAATGATCGCCCGACGCGCGGTGATGGCGGCGACCGCCATCAACTACCGGGAACGGGACGACAAGATCCAAACCCGCATCGTGGCCGCTCTCCAAGCGGAGTTGGACAAGAAGCGATACAACCAACTCTTCATGGGCGCGGACCTCGCGACCGGCGAAGCAGGGCTCAGGAACGACGCGGAGCGAAGGGATATCGAGCAGAAAGTAAACGATATCCTCCGGCAGGACATCTGCACCACCGAATGGGGATTCGTGATTCAGATGGACCTTGAGGACTACGATCTGCCCGAGCGTCTGCGCAAGGCGCGCGAGCAGAAGGTCAGCGCCCAGATGGAAGGCACAGCGCTCAAGGAGAAGCTGGATGCGCTCGGCGCGGGCAACGACCCGGAGCTCAAGAAGTGGCTGGTCATCGGCGAGGTCGTGGGCGACGCGCTCGGACGGACCTTCGGCGGCAAGGGCAAGAAGGACAAGTAGGAGGTGTGAGATGAGAGTGATCCGAATCGTCCTCGCTGCCCTGGCCGTCCTCGGTCTGGGGTATGCGATCAGCACCGGCCTGTTCCCACTGCGGGCACTAGCTGTCGCGGCCGCTATCGCGGCCGGCATCGGCATGATGGCGCTCCTGTTCCGGACAGCGGGTCCGCAGAGAGCCATCACGATCTGCACGGCGATCTTCGTTCTCGTAACGATGGTCGTCTACCGCAACGCGCTGTTCGGATTCGCCAGTTCCGGCGCCTTGGCCGCGAAAGGCACCGCCGTTACCGTCGGAGGAGGGGCAGCGTGGCTCTTCGGGCTGGTCTGGCCGATCCTCGCGCTCATCGCTAGCATCGTGGTGTTGGTCATCCTCGGACGGCGTACCAACATTGCGGTGGTGATCGGGACGGCAGCGGGAATCCTCCTCCTTATGCCGCTTGTCTGGCTCACCGGCTGGAGCTGGTTCTTGGTGGACATTGTTCTGCTTGTAGCGGTCGGTATCTGGGCGGCGGGAAAACTCAAAAACCCCGCAGGGGAACCCATACTAAAGACCAATCCCACGGCGCAGAAAATCGCGGCCTGGGTACTCTGGCCCTCGGTGGTGATCCTCGTCTTCGCCACCGTCACCAACTGGTGGACGGAGAGCGTGAAGGAGGCCGAGGCGTTCCAGGCCAAGGTGGACGCCGAGGAGAAGGCCCTGCGGGACAAGGCGCTCGAACCGGTCGTCCTCGCCTGCGGCGGGGAGGGCTACGTTCGCTGGAACGACTACCAGAAGGCGGTCGGAGTGGCCGTCTTCATCGTTCCCGCCGTGGAAGGCAAGGAGTGCGTCACGGGCGAAGTGATCCTTCCCCGCGAGATCCGCGCCGCCCGGCGTCGCAGCAGCGACCGCATTTCGGTGCGGCGCAGCTACTCGAACGGGACGAAGGACGCCGACTTCGTGGGGTACGAGCCCACGCGGATCGTCCGGCTCGGAAAGACGCCGCGGGGATGGACGTTCAAGAACACGGGCACCGAGCCCGTGGAGCAGAAATTCGAGGCATTGCGTTAGTTGCGGTTCGACCCTGGTCGGACCGCAGAAAGGAGAAGAAAAGGCCCCCTCGCGTCGTGCGATGGGGCCTTTTGAATTGCGCCTGTCTGCTATTCTTCGCAGGTGCCGGTCTGGGTGCAATCCTCGTAGGGAGGCCCTCCCCCGCCCGGACCACCCCCATTCCCGCAATTCGCAACGATATCCTCGTCGATATTCAGGATCACTTTCACTATCGCCGGCACCGACCAGGCGAGCAGCGCCACCGCGATCGCGATAGCCGCGTACATCAAGGTCTTATTGGCCGATTTCACCTTCTCCGCTTCACCGGCCGCAAAAAGGTATTTGTAGGCGCCGACGAGCACGAAGACCACGGCCAGGATGATGAGGATCGAGAATATCCAGTTGATGCCCCGGTCGAAAATGCAGACCAGGTCCCCGAACTCCCCCACTTCGTCCCGGGGCGCGGACACCTGGGCCAAGCCCAGGGCGGGCGATGCGAGAAACGCGAGGCCTATCGGGAGCAGATATTTTTTCATAGCTTCAATTTCGTCTCTCGACCTTTCGGGCGTTCATACTTCCGAACCGTTGCAGGAAGGCACGTCGAAGTCTATGCCGAGTATGGCTTCCATAAGGGCGGGCAGGGACCAGGCGAGGAGCGCCACCGCCATCGCGATCGCGGCATACATGATCATCTTGTTCGCGTCCTTGACGCTCTCCGGGTTCCCGGCCGCGAAGAGGTACTTGTAGGCCGCGATGAACACGAAAGCCACCGCGAGGAGGATGAGAACGGAGAATATCCAGTTGATGACCCGGTCGAAAACGCAGGCAACGTCGTCGAAGGTATTCACCTGGTCCACCGGCGCTTCCGGCTGGGCAAAGCCCAAAACCGGCAGGAACAGGATCAGGACCGCGGAGAGATATAAATATCTTGCCATCATTCGGTTCCCAGGATTATGACCCTTACGAGCGGCGGGACGGACCCGGCGAGAAGCGCGATGGCGAGCGCTATCGCCACGTAAAGCATGTTATGGTTCGCCTGCTTCACCTTCTCCGGATCTCCGCCCGCGGTCATGTAGAGGAACGCCGACCACATGATCATGACGATCGAAAAGAGTATCAGGATGCCGAAGATCCAATTGGTCAGCCTTCTGATCACGCCCTCCACGTCCTCCCAGTTCTCGATGGCCGCGGAAGCCGCGAGAGGCAGGACAAGGAGCAGGAGCCCGGCCGCGCGCACTTTTTGAATCATAAAAAAATTATATCAGATTCCCGCCAAAGCAAAAGCCCCCGCCGGGAAGGCGGGGGCTTTTAAGGTGCAAGCGGACCTGGGGCTATGGGCCCGAATCGATGGGATCGGTCCCGATGTCGAGGATGGCCGCGACAAGATAAGGAACCGACCAGGCGAGCAATGCGACGGCGATGGCGATGGCCGCATACAGCAAAGTATGATTGGCCTTTTTCACCTTCTCCGGATCGCCTTGAGCGGTCAGATACCGGAAAGCCGCCACGAACACGAAGATGACCGCGATGAGGATGAGGATCGAGAAGATCCAACTGATGACCACATCCACCACCTCACGGAAGTCGTCCCAGCTCGTAATGCGCGCGCCCGGCGGCTCGTCCTGAGCCGCGGCCAGCATCGCGACCGAAAGCATTCCCAAGGTCAGAGCCGTTCTGATCTTTTTCATGGCAGTTGTCATTTTCCGACCTTTTGAGGTTGACTGGATGATATTATCATATTCCGCTCGTTCTGTCATTCCGTACCCAGGATGTTCTGGAGGATGACCACTACCCCGTCCGCGACGAGCACGACGGCGAATCCGATCGCGGCGTAAAGGATGGTGTTCCGCCCGGAGGTTATCCGCTCCGGCTTCCCGCCGGCGGTCAGTATCTGGAAGGCGCCGAACATGACCATCAGGACCGCGAGCGGGGCGGCGATGATGAGCAGGTTCCGGATGATCTTCCTCACCACGCACAGGGCCGGCGGCTGGTCGGGATCGGTGGTCTCGCAGCCCAAGGGATTCACTATCTGGAATCCGCCGTCCGCCGGCGTTTCCTCATCCTGCGCTCCGACCGGCAGGACGAAAACAAGAAGCAGGAAGAGCGGCAAGAGCAGCAGCGCGCTTTTTCTCATATCATTCATTATACAATGTCCGGCTGCCGGGACAAATTCCCAGGCCCAGGTTCTGTCCGGCCAGTTCCTCGCTCACGGACAGGGGCACCCTCACCTCCACCGAGAGTTTGCAGGCCTCTTCCTTGCGGACGTCGAGCAAACGCAGGAATTCCGATTCCGCGAGCGAGCGGGAAACGGAAAGCGGTTCCTGGTACAGGGTGATCAGGAATGTGCCGGCTTCCGGAAAATAGAGGATGTGGTAACGCTCGTCGTCGCCGAGGATAAGCGAGCTTTCCGTGCGGCCCACGGCCGACTTATAAGGATTCTTGACGCTCACGTTGCCCTGGGTCGTGCCCATGGTGACCCGGCCGGACATCGGGATATCCCCGCCGGCAGGCAGTCCGCCCAGGGGCAATTCATCCTCCGGGGGTCCCGCCTGCGGTTCGTCCCGGAAAACGATCAGATACGACGCGAGGACCACCAGGCCCAGGAACAAGATGCCGAACATTATGGAAACGATCCGGTTCATGTTTAAAATCCGCAAATGCGGTTCGCGCCCCATTGACCCCAGCCGCCCGACCTGTATATTTGCGCGGCGACATTGATGTTCACGCTTTCCTGCATCAGCTTGGCCTTGCAGGCGCCGTAAGCCGCGGCTTTTTGGTCCGCCACCTTGCAGTCATACTGGAAACAGATGCCTTCCACCCGCTTCAAACACGCTCCCTGGGTGCCGCCGCCGTTCACCTCGAAGATGTTCTGGTTGCACTCGGCGATCTTGTCCTTGTGGGCGATCATGTTCACCTGGAAAAGACCGACCGAGAACGAGTTCCCGTCCTTGCACTTGTCGGTCATGCTAAGCGCGGTCGGGTCGCCGCCGCTTTCGATGTTTATGATGCTTGAGGCCTGCCTGGCGGCCTCTTCGCTGCCGAACGCGGAGGCCAGTTTCGAGGGAGGATATGCCGTATTCGGTTCGCAACTGCCTCCGCCCACGAAGATGGCGCCCGCCGGCAGTCTGATCTCCTCCAGATCCGGGAGACTGAGGCGGGTAAGATTCGGGTTCACCACGCTCACGATGAAGAACATCCCCAGGAGCACCAAGAGACCGAAGAGCGCCTGGGTGATCTGGTCCCGGGCATCGGTTTGGATGGAGGAGTTGCCTCCCGCGACGGAATATCGCACCGCCCCGTACACGATCATCAGAAACGCGAGCAGGCCCGCGCCCAGGAGCGCGAAATTGTAGATGCTTCCGATGACCGCAGTGGGGTCATCGGGTATCCGGAGCTCGGACCCGGAGGTGAGGATCACTTCGCCTTCTTGGGCCATCGCCCGGAGGACGAAGAGCCGCAGGAGTATCTCTAACGCGCCCATGTGATGGTTTTTATTCCTCTCCGCCGGGAGGCGCTACCGGAGATATGGGATAGCCGGGGACGTTCGAGGACTGGCAATTTATGTCCGGCCAGCTCACCCGGGGCTTATCGGAGGTCGGAGAAGGATTCCCGATGAGCCACAGGAAGGTGCTTATGATAAGGAAGGAGCCGAGCGCGATGATCGCGCCGACCACGGCGCTCCAGATCGTTTTGCGGCCGGTATCCAGAAGTTTCGGCGAGCCGCCCGCCATGAGTATGAGAAGGCCGCCCGCGAGGACCATGACCGGAGCGAGGACGAAGAAGACCACGGTGATGCCCAGGTAGGCCACGTTGCGGGCGGTCTTCAGGACGTCGCACAGGCTGGTGCAGGTCTCGGTCGGCGAGCCCTCCACCACGGCCGGGGGGCCCGTCGAATAATATTCCCCCGTGCAGGAAAGGATCGGTCCCCAGTATCCGAACGGCCACAGGCTGGGATCGTCCTCCGCGAACCCGGCCATGGGGAACGCGAAGAGTAAAATTGCGGCCGCAAGCGCCAGTATCTTCATTTTATTTATTGGCGGCCTGCAACAGCCGCGTTATTTCGCCCTGGGCCTGGGTCAGGGCCCGGGAGGCATCGACTTTGCCGCTGACGACGGAGAGGATGGCTTCGTTCAGGGCCGAACTTACTTTGCGCTCGTCGGGCTGGGGCCAGGAACGCGCGGTCAGGGCCTGTTTCGCGAACACTCCGTATTCCGCATCGGAAAGTTTCTGGGCGATGAGCGACCGAAGTGCCGGAGGACGCTTGGCCGCGGCCGCGTAATTTTTCGCGCTCTCGGCATCCGTGGCCGCGGAGATCACGAAGTTCCAGCCCCAGCGCCAATTCTTGCTTTGGCGGGAGACCGCGAGACCCCAGTAATCCGCAAAATTCTTGGTTTCGCCGGTCTGCGGCACGGCCGAGACCCGGAAATTGGAGAATGGGCTTTTGTCCTTGAGCCGCGCGAGGTCCCGGTGGTAGCCGAGGATCATCGCCGTCTTGCCGCTCGCGAACGCATCCAGGGAATTCGGCTGGCTTTCATCCCAGGTGTAATATGGCGAGCCGCTCGCGCCGAACTGCAGATAGAAATTGAAGGCCTTGAGGCCCTTGTCGTTCGCGAAGGCGGCGGAATTGCCCTGATTCATGGCCGCCCCGTTCTGCATCATGAGCAGAGAAAGGATGTCCCCGGCGTGCGCGACGCTTTTCTCCGAGCCGCCCAGGGCGACGGCGGATTGGCTGAGCCGGCCGCGTTCGTCCAATTTCCGGAGCACGGTCGAAAGATATTGGACCTCGTCCCAGATCTGGGGTGGCCGCACCACGGCGGCCTGGTCCAGAAGATTGGGATTGTATATGAGGGCAAGCGTGTCGATATAGAGCGGCAGGGCGTAAACCTGGCCGCCGCTCGCGAAATCCTGTTCCACCACCGTCGGGAAAAGCTCCTTGAGCTTCGCGAGCGAAAAACGGGCCGGGTCCGAAGGCGCGAGCTTGGACTTCTGCCGCCCCAGGGCATGGGCGGGGATCATGAACACATCCGGCCCCTTGCCGCTCGCAAGCGCGTCCAAAAGCGCGTCTTCGTATTCTTCCTCCCGGAACGCCCGGTATTCCACGGTCACGTTCGGGCGGACGGCTTTATAGTTCTTGAAGACGTCCGAAAAAACCGACTTATCCTCCACGCCCCAGAAGGCGAGAGCGATCTTAGGCGGAGCCTGGCTGGAATCCCTGCTCATGATGACCGCGATAATTATAAGAAGCACGGCGAAGGCCGCGGCTCCCACGATGATCATCTGATTCCGGGACAGCTGGGACAGGTTGAGCATCCGTATGCCTCAATTTTAGCAGAAAAGCCGCGGGATGAGGAATCCCCCGGCTTTTTCCGCCTTGCGCCCTACGACTACCGACTACCGAACTATATGACCACCACTCCCGCCAGGCGGTCGCCGGTCTTCAAATTCATAATGCGCACGCCCTGGGCGGAACGGCCGGTGGTCCGAACGCTTTGGAGCTCGGTCCGGATCATCTGGCCCTTCTTGGAAAGCGCGAGTATCTCCTTCTCTTCCGAGATGACCATGGCCGCGACGAGTTCGCCGGTCTTTGCGGTCACGTTCGCGGTGCGTATCCCGGAACCGCCCCGGTTCTGAAGCTTGTATTCCTTGAGCGGCGTCTGCTTGCCGAAGCCGTTCGCCATTACCACCAGCAATCTCTGGTCCTTGACCTCCTCCGCCCGGACGATGTCGAAACCGGCCACCTGGTCCCCCTTCTTGAGGCGGATGGCCCGTACCCCCGCGGCTCCCCGGCCCATGGGACGGAGTTGGCCTTCCTTGAACCGAATGGACTGGCCTTGCTCGGTCGTGAGGACGACCTGCCCCTTGCCGTCCGACAGGCGCACGCCCTTCAGGCGGTCCCCTTTCTTCAGGGCGATGGCGATGATGCCGTTCCGGCGGATGTTGCGGAAATCCTCGAGCATGGTGCGCTTGGCGACCCCGTCCTGGGTGAGCAGGATGAGCGCCGCGTCGTTCTTCTTGCGGGATTCGGGATAGGCAACCAGCGCGCTCACGTTCTCGTCCCCGGGCAGTTCCAGGAAATTGTGGATGGCCCGGCCCTTGGAGGTCCGGGAAGCGGCCGGTATCTCGTAGACCTTGGTCTGGAAGACCCTGCCCTTGTCGGTGAAGAACAGAATGTTGTCATGGGTCGCCGCCGCGAGGAAGTGCGCCAGGAAATCCTCCTCCGCCACTTCCGAACCGATCAAGCCCTTGCCGCCGCGGCGCTGGGCGTGGAAGGTCGAAGGCGGCAGGCGTTTGATGTAGCCGCCGGCGGAAAGCGTGATCACCACTTCTTCCTGCGGGATCAGGTCCTCGTCCTTGAAGGCGCCCACCCCGGACGGCACCACCTGGGTCCGGCGGTCGTCGCCGTATTTGTCCCGAAGCTCCTTGAGCTCCTTCTTGATGACCCCCACTATCCGGGAGGGATCCTTGAGGATGAGCTTGAGCTCCGCGATCAAGGCCCGTTTTTCCTTGAGCTCGGCCTCCACTTTTTCCCGCTCCAGCGCCGCCAAAGCCGACAGGCGCATTTCCAGGATCGCCGAGGCCTGCGCATCGGAAAGTTTGAAATGCTTCATCAGATTGCCGTGCGCGTCCTCCTTGTTTTTGGACCGCTTGATGACCGCGATGACCTTGTCTATGTTCGCGAGCGCCTTGACCAGGCCTTCCAGGATATGCGCGCGCTCCTCGGCTTTGCGGAGGTCGAACTCCGTCCGGCGGCGGACCACCACCTTCCGGTAATCAAGGTGCGCGAGAAGTATCTCCTTTACGGACAGAAGCTGGGGGGTGATCCCGTCCGTGAGCGCGATCATGTTCATGTGGAAATCCTTCTGCAGGTCCGTGTGCTGGTAGAGCTGGTTCAATATTTTCTGGGGCGGCACGTCGCTCTTGAGCTCGATCACAAGCCGCAGGCCCTCGCGGTCGGACTCGTCGCGCACGTCCCGGATGCCTTCGATCTTCTTGTCCTGCACGAGCTCCGCGATGTGCTTCACCAGTTCGGATTTGTTCACCTGGTAGGGTATCTCGGTCACCACTATGTCGAACTGGCGGTTCTTGCGCTCCTCGATCTCCGCCTTGGCCCGGGTCATGACCGCGCCCCTGCCGGTCGCGTACGCCTCCCGGATGGCCTTGGCGTCGAAAATGATGCCGCCGGTCGGGAAGTCCGGGCCCTGGATGAGATCCATGATGTCGTCGTGGCTCGCGCCGGGCTTCTCCGCGAGAAGCAGGATGGCGTCCGCCACTTCGCGCAGGTTGTGGGGCGGCATGCTGGTCGCCATGCCGACCGCGATGCCCAGACTGCCGTTCAAAAGCAGGTTGGGGAGCTTCGCGGGCAGGACCTTGGGCTCTTCCCTCGTCGCATCGTAGTTCGGCTGCCAATCCACGGTCTCCTTCTCGATGTCCGCAAGCATCTCGTCCGCGATGCGCGCGAGGCGCGCCTCGGTATAGCGCATGGCTGCGGGCGAATCGCCGTCGATGGAACCGAAGTTGCCCTGACCCTGCACCAGCGGGTAACGCAGGGAGAAATCCTGGGCCATGCGGACCAGAGTGTCGTAGATGGAAGAGTCGCCGTGAGGATGGTACTTGCCCATGGTCTCGCCGACCACGTTCGCGGACTTGCGGAACTTGGCCTGATTCGTGAGCCCCGAAGACCACATGGCCCACAGTACCCGCCGGTGCACGGGCTTCAATCCGTCCCGGACGTCCGGCAGGGCGCGCGACACGATGACCGACATCGCGTAGCTCAAATAGGACTCCCTAAGTTCGCTGGTTATCTCTCTTTTTTGTATTCCGGACATGGTGAGATCGTGCTAATCGGGCTTGATCGGGTACTCGCCCGAGGACTTAAAGAGGCCGCCGAGGCCCCTCATCATATCAAAAAATCCGTCGTATATCATCCCCGCCCCCGCGCGCATGGTCTCTATGAAAGAAAAGCCGCTCGCCTCGCCGGGACCGTCATCCGGAGTGACCACGAAATCCAGGTACTGCACCCACAGAACTACGACCGCCATCATTATAAGCGCCACGATCAGCGCGGCCCATTTCCGTTTCTCGGGCTCCTCGGCGTCCTGAAGTTTTTTAAGAAATCTGTCGAGCATCACCCGTTGGGTTTTAAGATAACCAGCCGGCTTTTGCCTTCCGCAAGCTCTTTGCGCCGGAAGACCAGCTTGTCCGTTTCCTCTCCCGGCAGGCCCATGGTTTTCGCGAATTCCTGCCCGTTCTTTTTGAAGGAAGCGGGGAGGATGATCTTGGGCGAGAGCTGTTTCACGAGCTTGACCGCGTCCCCGGCCGAGATGAAATGAGCGTCCCCGGTAGGCACGAAAACCACGTCCGTTTCCCCCAATTCGTCGAGCAACTTGGGATCCAGGGGCCCGGAAAGATGCCCCAGGAACACGAAGCGCATTTCCTCCCAGTTCACGGCATAGACGGTCTTCAGGATCTTCTCCGTAGATTCCGCAGGGATGGGCCAGCCCTGGATATCGATGCCCTTGATCTCATACTCTCCCGGGAAAGAAATGACGCCCGCCTCCGGCGGGGCTTCCGCGAGGGAAAGGGTCTTCAAATAGACGTCCGCCTTAAGGCGCGCGTTCTGCGAGTCCACGAGCAGGGAAAGCTCGCCGCTCTGCAATCTGAAGCAGCCCTCGCCGAAATACTGGATGATCATGGGCTTCAGTTTATCAGAAAAACAGCGGTTTTTCAATCTCATTCCGTTGCGGAATTCTGTTCTTGCACGCCGCAGGGCGAAGGCATCCGGCCTGCGGGAAGCTTTCGGAATCCGACCGGGCTCGGTCTCCCGTGGCAGGGAGCCGGTCGGACGAGAAGCAGGCGAGCTTTTCCGCAGGAGAAAATCTACGCCGGTTCCCGCAGGCCGGATGCCGGAGCCCCTTGCTAAATCTTCCATAAAAGCTATAATCTCCCAGATGTTTTCCGATACCCCCGCCAAGTCGAGCGCGCTCCTCGCGCAGATATTGAAGAACGATGCGGCCGGCAGCCGCCTGCGAGAAGGAGACGTAGTAGAGGCCACCCTGCTCCGTAAGACCCCCCGCGAGGCCTATTTCGATCTGGGACGCTCCGGCACCGGGATAGTTTACGGCGTGGAATTCCTGAACGCCCGGGACCTGATAAAGAATCTGAACGCCGGGGACAAAATGCCGGCGAAGATCACGGATCTCGACGGCGATTCCGGCTATGCGGAGCTTTCGCTCGTGGAAGCCGGCAAACAGCGCCTGTGGCAGCAGGTACAGGAGCTTTTGGACAGCGGCGAGATCGTGAAAATGAAAGTGTCGGCTTCGAATTCCGGCGGGCTGATCGGGAACCTTTCCGATCTCAAGGCCTTCCTGCCCATTTCCCAGCTTTCCACGGACCATTACAATCAGGTCGCGGACAGCGACCGGCAGAAGACCGCCGAAGGGCTCAAAAAGTTCATCGGCGAGGAGATGCAGGTCAAGGTCATCAACGTGAATCCCCGGGTGAACAAGCTCATCGTTTCCGAGCGCGAAACCGTGAACGCGAACGTGAAGGAACTGCTCGCCAAATACGAAGTGGGCCAGACCGTTCCGGCCCTGGTGTCCGGCCTGGCTGATTTCGGGATATTCGTCCGGTTCGCGGACAATCCCCAGATCGAAGGGCTGGTGCACATCTCGGAGATCGATCACCGTATCGTGGACAATCCCAAGGAAATCGTGAAGATGGGCGAAGCCATCCAGGTGAAGATCATCGATATCCGGGAGAACCGGGTGTTCCTGTCCCTCAAGGCCTTGAAGTCCGACCCCTGGGAGAAGGTCGCCGACTTCTTCAAGGAGGGGGACACGGTCAAGGGCACCGTTTACAAATTCAACCCGTTCGGAGCGACCGTGGACCTTGAGCACGGCATCCAGGGCATGATCCACGTTTCCGAATTCGGCAGCTTGGAAGAGATGAAGAAGGAGATCGCGCCCGGCGAGAAATATTCCTTCAAGATAGAATCGCTCAAACTCCAGGAAAAACGCATTTCTTTGAAGATGCAGAAATGAATCAATCCCCGCTCCGGCGGGGATTGATGTTTAAGCGGGACTGCGATAAATTGATTCTACCGCCGCGGTAGCTCAGTGGTAGAGCGCTACCCTGAAGAGGTAGGCGTCGGGGGTTCGATTCCCTCCCGCGGCACCATGGGTACCAAGATATTTTGGACAGTCGTCGCGATCGTCGCCGCCGCCCTGGTAACGGCCGGCTATTTCGCCTGGCAG